>PFRX01000012.1 GCA_002788775.1 Candidatus Peregrinibacteria bacterium CG_4_9_14_0_2_um_filter_53_11
AACAAAGAGAGCTCTTTCTCTTTTTATCCTTTTAATAAAGTATTTATAGAGTGTCGAACGTCTTGATCGAAGGTATATTGCGCCCCCAAATGGCCCTCTAGGCTCTTGCAAAAAAACACAATGTGCCTTTCAGTAAGGGGTATGAGACTAGCCATCATCAAACTCAAACCCGGAGTCCGGTCTTTAGCAGTGGGCCTTACGCTCGGCCTAATAATGATACTCACAAGTGCGAGTGTCTTTGCCGACGAGCCGCTGAAGCTTGAGCCGCCAAATCCGGAGATTCACTATCCTGAGCTGATGAAAGATACGGCGGATTTGACCAACCCCACGTTGGTTCAGCCGGTGGCCAACCCACTCCCGCTGATCGATAAGTTTCAGGTGCTCAAGGATAACCAGGCGGCCCATCTGCGAGCTCTTGGTGTAAGTAGTACCAAGCAGGAGAAGTACTTCGACCTCCTTGAAAAGCAACAAGAGCGGCTTAAGGAAACCATTACCTTTCCAACGCCGGAAGAGCAGGCCCCACCATCCGAGCCCTCACTCTGGGAGCGGCTCTTTTCTACAGATAAGGTTAAGCCCGAAAAAAACATCGAGCTTTCGCAGGAGGTAAAGATTCCCGAAAAGCCCGCCTCCTTCTCTTTCATTGAGACTGATGAGCCGGTGCGTAAGCTCGATCTCACTCGTCTTAACTTGCAGGCACACCAGCCTGTCGATAACAAGCTTGTCTCACTTGCCGGTGTGCAGGTAGCTCGGGCAGTTGAAGAGTCGCCACTGCCTCAAATCGAGGATGTTCAGGCTGACGATACGGAGATAGTTATCACTCAAGAGATGAAGGAGATCGTTAAGGCTCTCGATTACGATCCCGCAAAGATCCTTGAGTTTGTTCATAATGAGATCGAGTACGAGCCTTACAACGGTTCAAAAAAGGGAAGTGTCGGCTGTCTTGCCGAGCGACGCTGCAATGATGTTGATACAACCTCACTGGCGATTGCCCTCTTTCGCGCTGCCGGTATGCCCGCACGTTATCAGAGCAGTATTGCCGTGATGACCGTCGGCCAGCTGCGGGACCTTCTTGGTGTTGACGAGACGCGTACTCTCTACCGTACCTTCTTGGTGGACAAGATGCCGATCTTCACCCTTACCAATAATGCAGTGGGGGATGATGTCGATGCGGCTAATTTCGACAACGAGACTTTTCTCGCTGTTCAGTGGATGCATGCTCAGGTATTCGTTCACTACGATCAGAAAGGTGGCACATCTCTCTACCGGGAATCAGTTGCAAAGGCCCAGAGCACGGATGAGCTCAGGCAGCTTCTTTCAGACGAGCTCAAGGGCCAGTGGATATCAGTGGATGGTGCGGTTAAAAAGAGCATTCTGACCCAGCGCCCCGTCCTTGCCGACCAGGCCGGTTTCGATGCCAAAGCCTTTTGGTATGGCGTTCTTCGCTACAACGGCGAGCTCACTCCGCTCGGGAAGTATGTTGACGATCTCCAGCGAACCACGGGGCTTCAGTTCACTAATAACCTTTCGACTAAAGCGGTTGAGAAAATCAGTATCGATAAACTTCCGAGTACCCTCCCATACTACATCGCCGAGGGTGAAGACGACGGCGTAGTTTATCCCATCGAGCACTACTCGGAGCTTGCCGACGCTCGTCGCAACAAGCTCACGCTTACCCTCAAGCGCGCATCAAACAATGAAACCGTTTTAGAAAAGACATTCTTGGCCAGTGAGGTAAATAACCTTCCTCTCAACCTTGCCTATGAGGGCGCTACGGAGGTCGATAAAGCTGTTATTGAAGAGCACGGCGGCATCCAGTCGACCCCGGCTCCGTTGGTCGACCTGGTCCCGCACTTTTACTCGGATTATGAAGACTATCGAGGAGTAAATAATCCCGCGGTTCAGCCCCGCGTTGCTATCGGCGAGTCACTAATCTTGAGTTTCAACTTCAGTGGTCCCAACAACCTTACCTTTCAAGATGAGAAGTACTCGACTGCGGGCAACAGCGAGGGAATCTATATGATCTTCTCGCGAGTGCAGGAAGATGCACTCTTGGATAATCCCGAAAATCCCGACCGCTACGGACAAGTCCTTGCCGGTGGGACCAGCACGCTCGCTCGGGAGTATCTCAGGCGCATAAGTGCCGAGAGTGACTTCCTCAAGCAGTCTCTCAACTACGAGTACCACATGAACTTTGCGCGTGCCGTTGTGACTCAGACACGCATTTTGAACGAGGTCGATGGCTTCCCCACGACGTTTGATTTTAAGGGCCTCTCTCTCGATGCGGGTGTCTACATTACCGACTACTCAAACCGCGGGAATTACAAGACGCACAGCGAGGACTTCCGCCTGATTTGGGGCGCAAGCTCATCACACTCCGAGGGGCAGCTTTTCAAGGACATCGCTGGTTTGGAGAGTATCGCCACAGTTCAGGGGTTGCAGTATGCCTATGCCCACCCTGAGCTCTATACCGTTCACACAATTACCGCCGCAAATGAGGGGCAGATCGATCAGCTCAACCTCTCGGCCGACACCAAGACAAACATGCACAATGACGTCGCCGATGGGAATACCATTATTACTGCCGATCAACTCATTCAGCGCGGTTCGTGGAATGGAACGCTCTATATCTCGCTCAATCCCGACTGGACGGCCCGCTATGCCATTGGCGAACAGGTGGCTCAAAATGGCTCGTTTAGCACGGTCGATTTTGATGAGGAGGTCTATACAGATGAGGACAACGCGCCTCATACCGTGCACAAGGTGCTTGTGGCCAGTGCAGGCTGTAGCGGCTGGGACCTCTGGCTCTTATGTGTGCCCTTTCCTCAGCCCTCGTTCGTTACTTTTACAGATAGCAACAGTAGTAACGAGGTCATCGCCTGTCGTATCTACTCAACAACAAAATCTAACCTGGAGCAGTGGCAGCGAGATAATGGGTTCGAGTATCTCGGCACTCCCTGCCAGACGGGTACGACAACCTTCGGTACCGTTCGCCACTATTTTGAGCACTATACGAGCGGAGCGCGCCTTGCCGGACGGAACCTCCTCAATAACGCCTCAATCTACGACTACGCGACGACGGCATCAAACGCCAGGGCGATCATAACGCGCGATCTTCCGGGACGATCCTATACGAGCTTTAAGTTCAATATCATTGCCGGAACCTACTCTGCACAGGGACATACGGCCCTGAGAGGTTACTATACCGACTACTATCAGCCCGCAAACCCACTGCCCAACGGGCAGCCCCAGGCGGTTGCGTGGGAGGTTACAGGCGACATGCTCTCAAAGCTGGGAGATCCTTCCTATAAGGCCGTGCCCGACGACTGTGGCCCGGCCGATGCTTCATATTGTGGCAAGTGGTCGGGTAAAAAGAGCTGGGTGCTTTATAGACTGGGGTATCCGACCAGCTCAGAAGGTGGGGCGGCCCAGAGCCAGCCTTTTGAAACTGAGGGCTCGTACCAAAACTTTATCGGTGGTCAGCTCTACACTGACGAGACTTGGATTAACGAGACCTACTACGTTCCCGGAACCATTGGAACCGAGTACAATCTACTGACTTGTCAGGAGATTAACGGCCAGCAGGTTTGTGGTCGGGGCACCGGCAGTCCGCGTGGCTTTCCGGTAAGCGACCCCGTCTACAGCGACGCCAATAACTGGCTCTTCCAAGATTTTGAGAATGGTGATCGCATCAAATATCTCGACGCCGGCGCCATCCAGGTCGACCACAACGTGCAGACCTACGCCGCCGCCCGCAATGCTGCGGATCCGGCCAATCGAGACGATATTATAGAGGGCTTCCTCGATGTTTTCACCGAGCAGGATATCGTCGGTATAAGCATCAACGTGGCAGCGGGAGTCAGTATCGATCAGGTGGCAAAGGCTATAAAGACGTATCTGGTTAAAAATGCCGGGAAGAAGGCGCTCGCCAAGGTCGCGGTTCGCTTCGTACCCTATGTGGGCTGGGCGGTTGCAGGAGCCTCAGTTGCCCTGGCCGCCAACCAAGTGGCCGAGGTCCATAGCGCTTGTAATACAGATCCCGATCTTACCCCTCTCATCGAGGGTAAGTCGCCCGCCTATTACTGCGGAAAGATGGGAGCCTACGCCGTCTCAGTCGCCGCCGGTATCGGTGCGAACAAGCTCATGAATACCTTAGGAGTTCAGACCAAGCTCGCACGCTATGGGAAAGCTAAGTTTATGGGCCTCGTCAAAAATAAGAGTGACTTACTGAAGGTGAAAAATATTCTACAGTCGTCTTCCACATTGGAGCGCACCCGCCTCTTTGAGACGGTTGAACGGGTAACGGTAGAAGATGTGGTCATCCTGACGGAAAGGGACGAGATCATCCAGAAGTTTATGGACTCGGACCGCTATGCGAAAACGTGGAACGGTTTTGTGAAGGGAGGGGATTATGCGGGCTATGCGAAGCGGTATGTTGATCCGGATATCGCCAAGCTCACATACAAGGGAACACCTGAGTTTCAGTTATATGATAAGCCGAACGCCTTCGATCTACCGGCAATGAAAGCGGCGGGAATAACTCGTGATGGGTTCTACGGCCCCAACGATTTACCGGGCCTCCTAGCGCGTTATGGGGATCTGGGAGAGGGAGGCGAAATCATCTTCGTTATGAAAACCAATGGGCAAATTATAATCAGCCCACGCCGGCTGAATGACAAACTTCCGCATCCCTATCTGGCCGGTGGAG
>PFRX01000032.1 GCA_002788775.1 Candidatus Peregrinibacteria bacterium CG_4_9_14_0_2_um_filter_53_11
TGTTTCAGATCTCTACACGGGGCGATTACGGCCTTCTCCTTCTCTCGGAACTTGCACGCGAGCTCCGTGAGGGACGCGAGCATACCTCCCTTCGTGCCATCGCAGAGAGCAAGAATCTCTCGCTCAAGTACCTTGGCGAGATTGCGACGACGCTGAAAAAGGCCGGGCTCATCACCAGTAAGGAGGGGCGCGATGGTGGCTACACGCTGGCACGCCAACCCGAGGAGATAACGATGATCGAGGCCCTGGAAATTCTGGAAGGGCCCGTGTCCCCTGTGCGCTGCTGCGACATAGGTGAGGACAAGTGCGGCGTCACCGGCACCTGTACCGTGAAGTCAACGTGGGTTGAGGCTACCGACCTGGTCACGAACTTCCTGAAAAACAAGACGATCGCCGACACTCTTAACTCCCCTTCCGCCTAACCTTTTTTTCTATGCTTACTATCGAAAACCTGCACGTATCAATTGATGATAAGGAGATCCTCAAAGGCGTTTCACTGACGATCAAGCCCGGAGAGATTCACGCCGTCATGGGGCCCAACGGCTCGGGCAAGTCTACCCTGGCCAACTCGGTTATGGGCCACCCGGCCTACACGATCACCGAAGGCTCACTCACAATGAACGGGGTCGAGCTCACCGAGCTTAAGGCCGACAAGCGAGCCCAGCAGGGGCTCTTTCTGGCCTTTCAGTATCCTAAAGAAATTCCCGGCGTCTCCGTTGCCGCCTTTATGCGCATGGCCGTGAACGCCGTCCGCAAGGCGCGTGGTGAGGAGCCACTCAACCCCATGATCTTCCGCAAGCTCCTCCGCGAGCACCTGAAAAATTTTGGGCTCAGCTCTGCTTTTATGAATCGCTCAATTAATGAGGGATTTTCAGGTGGAGAGAAGAAGAAGGTCGAGATCATTCAGATGGCACTGCTCGAGCCGAAGGTGGCTCTGCTGGACGAGACCGACTCGGGGCTGGATGTTGATGCACTCCGCGCCGTGAGCGAGGGAATTGTTAAGCTCGCCACACCTGAGCGCGGCCTCCTCCTTATTACCCACTACCAGCGCATCCTTCACTACGTTAAGCCGCAGTTCGTCCACGTGATGATGCATGGAAAGATCGTCATGTCGGGTGATGCGGAGCTCGGTCAGCGCATCGAGCGCGAGGGTTACGACTGGATTCGTCAGGAGCTCGGCATTCCGGAAACACATGATGAAATCGCCGAAGAAGCTTTAGTTTAAACACTTATTCTGTACAACTTTTTTGATCAGATGCCCACTCCCCCCACCCTTGATTACGTAGCCGGCCTGAGCCGCTCAACTCTCGACGAGGCGAACGAAACCTCCTATATGAAAGGTGTCGTGAAAGGCCTCTCACGCGAGGTCGTCGAGCGTATCTCACGAGAGAAAAATGAACCCGACTGGATGCGCGAACACCGCTTGAAGTCGCTCGAAGTCTTTTTGAGCAAGCCACTTCCAACCTGGGGGCCGGACCTCTCGGGGCTTAACTTCGACGAGATCATCTACTATGCGAAACCCGGTGAGGTGAGCAATGCCCACAGCTGGGAGGACGTACCCGAAGAGATCAAGCGGACCTTTGAGAAGCTGGGAATTCCCGAGGCTGAGCGCAAGTATCTTGCCGGTGCGGGGGCCCAGTACGAGAGTAATAATGTCTACCACAAGCTCAAAGAGGAGTACTCAAAACTCGGCGTCATTTTTGAGGATATGGATACGGCGCTCCAGGACTATCCGGAGCTCGTTAAAGAGTACTTCATGAAGTGCGTCCCCATGCACGACCACAAGTTCGCAGCTCTGCACGGAGCCGTCTGGAGTGGTGGTACCTTTATATACATTCCCGAGGGGGTCAATGTTGAGCGTCCGCTCCAGGCCTACTTCCGCATGAATGCCGCCTCGATGGGACAGTTTGAACACACACTTATTATTGTCGAGAAGGGAGCCTCGGGAAACTACATCGAGGGCTGCTCCGCCGCCAAATATGAGACACCCTCAATTCATGCCGGTCTCGTGGAGGTCTTTGTTAAAGATGGCGCCCGCTTCCGCTACTCGAGTGTTGAGAACTGGAGCCGCAACACCTACAACCTCAACACAAAGCGCGCGATTGTAGACCGTGACGGCATCATGGAGTGGGTTGGAGGAAACATGGGATCGGGCTGCACGATGCTCTACCCCTGCACGATTCTTCGTGGCGCGGGGGCTCATGCCGACCACCTCGGAATCGCCTTTGCCAATGCCGGACAGGTTCAGGATACCGGAGCAAAAGTTATTCACGCCGCCCCCAGAACGACCTCGACTGTCATTATGAAGAGTATCAGCAAGGGCGGAGGGAGGTCCGTCTATCGAGGCCTGCTGAAGATTCTCAAGGGCGCAAAAGGCGCAAAAGCACAGGTTAAGTGTGACGCTCTCCTTCTGGATGAGTTCTCGATCAACGACACGATTCCCGACATGCAGGTTGCAGAAAATGATGTCTCTATCGGCCACGAGGCGACGGTCGGAAAGATCAGCCAGACTCAGCTCTTCTACCTTATGAGCCGTGGACTTTCGGAAGACGAGGCGATGGCTATGATCGTCAACGGCTTCATCGAGCCTATCGTTAAGGCGATGCCCCTTGAGTACGCCGTCGAGATGAACCGGCTGATCGAACTTGAGATGGAGGCGCTCGGCGCCGTTGGATAATCTAACTCCTTTTATGACAACGCTAACCTGGAAACCCATTGCAGAAGATGCAGCCCTCGGCTGGCTCGACCTCGGCAATCCTAATACCCGAAAGCAGAGAACCGCCGCCTACGAGCGCTTTAAAAATAGCGAGTACGGCTCCACCTTCCGCACGACCCATATAACTATTGCCGAGAACACGACACTCGACCTTCCCCTCACCGACCTTGAGGTTGGCTTCAACTGCATCGAGATTGTGCTGATGCCCAACGCACATGTAACGCTGAGCTATGTTGAGAACGAGCCACGAAATAAGGATGCGCTTGTCGTCGTTAAGGCCCGGCTTAAAAAGGGGGCGAGCCTCAACTCTGTCACCGGATTTTTCGGGGGCGCTTCCGCCAGTTTTTTTCAGGAGACACTTCTTGAGGAAGAAGGAGCGGAGACCCGGCAGCGCACAATCTTTTATGGAGATGAGACTCAGAAGTTCGAAATCTTCTCAACAACAAAGCTCATGGCTCCCAACACCCGCGCCGAGATAACCTCCAAGGGCGTGCTGGACGACTCGGCCCACGGACGGTTTGACGGTGCCATTGAAATTACTGAGGAAGGCAAAGGGGCCGAGGCCCACCTCACCGAAGAGACCCTCCTGCTCTCACCCGATACGCGCGTCAACGCGATTCCCGGCCTGAAGATCGGCACTAATGACGTCCAGGCCTCACACGCCGCCTCTGTCACCAGACTCGACGACGAGCACCTCTTCTACTTCGGTAGTCGGGGCGTGGACGAGCAGACGGCGAGCACACTCATTGTTGAAGGATTTTTGAGGACGGGCTATGAAGGAAGCGACAAGGCTGAACTTCTCGAAACGCTCGTTGCTCAGAAACTCGCACGAGGCAGCTCTCACTAGTGAGTCGCACTCACGTAGTCACCGCCGACACAGGCACAAATGAACTTTCACTCACTCAATGGCCGCAGCAACCGCTCTACTCAATCTAAAAAAAGACTTCCCCCTCCTGGTGAACGAGCCAACCCTCGTCTACCTTGATAGTGCGTCAACGGCGCTCAAGCCGCGAGCCGTTATCGAGGCGGTGGAGGAGTACTACACGAACTACTCGGCCAACGTCCACCGTGGACTTTACGATCTGAGCGAGAGAGCGACAGCCGCTTACGAAGGGGCCCGGGAAAAAGTTCGCACCTTTATTCATGCCGGCTCGAGCCGCGAAATTATTTTTACTTCGGGAACCACGGCCTCAATCAACCTGGTTGCTCTGAGCTGGGGGCGGAGCATGCTCAAGCGCGACGATGAGATCATCCTTTCGATCCTCGATCACCACAGCAACATCGTCCCCTGGCAGCTCCTTGCAAAAGATATCGGCTGCAAGCTGAAGTTTATCGACTGCGACAGCAAGGGCCGGCTCAAGCTTGACCAGCTGAGTAAGCTCCTCTCCCGCCGCACAAAGCTGATCGCCCTGAGCCACGTCTCAAATGCACTCGGCACAATCAACCAGCTCACGACGCTCACGCAAAAAGCTCATGCGATCGGAGCCAAGGTCCTGATCGATGCGGCTCAGAGTGTCCCTCACATGCCGCTCAATGTGGAGCACCTCAACTGCGACTTCCTGGCCTTCTCGGGCCACAAGCTCGGCGGCCCCACGGGCATTGGCGTCCTCTATGCGAAAGAGGAGCTGCTCAAGCAGATGCCTCCGGTCTTTGGCGGCGGCGACATGATTCGCGAGGTGCACACCGACCACTCGAGCTGGAACGACCTCCCGTGGAAATTCGAGGCGGGCACACCCCCCATCGCACAGGCGATCGGGCTCGGGGCGGCCATCGACTACTATGCAAAAATCGGCATGAGTAAGGTTCGGGCCCACGAGCATGCGCTCACCGAGTACGCACTGAAAAAACTAGCCGAGCTCCCCGGCCTCACAATCTACGGGCCGGCCGACGCCGCTGAGCAGAGTGGAGTAATCTCGTTCACTCTCGAGGGGGTTCATCCTCACGACATCTCCTCACTTTTGAATGAGGAGAAGATCGCGATCCGCGCCGGCCACCACTGCTGCATGCCCTTGATGGATCGCCTCAAAATTCCGGCAACGGCCCGCGTCAGCTTTGGCGTCTATAACTCTACCGAAGATATCGACCGGCTCATCGAGGGGCTCAAAAAGGTGCAAAAAATCTTTAAGGTATAATGAGAACAGATGGATATCTACCGTGATACGATTATCGAGCTCTACAAAACTCCCCTCAACAAGCGGCGGATTGAGGAAGCCGACATCACACACAGCGGCGCGAATGTAACCTGTGGAGATCGCGTTCGCATCTACCTGAAGCTCGACAAAGCTGGCAGTGAAGGTGTTATTGGGGATGCCTCGTTTGAGGGAGAGGGCTGTGCGATCTCGATCGCGATGGCCTCACTCCTCACCGAAGAGTTGAAGGGAGTTCGGGTGGACGAGGTGCTGAAGTGGGACCAAGAGACTCTCTTCGATCTACTGGGAACCGAGGTTGGTGCCACACGAATAAAATGCGCCCTGCTCCCGTTGGAGACGATTCAGAAGGGACTCACGGGAGCGGCCTAAAGAACACCGACAGGATGCCAACTGAATCATCGGCCGGGTCTTCAGATCGCCTAAGCGGCGTCCACAAACTTCTGCATGAGCTGCTGCGTCCGTTGGTAGAAGGATTTTCGTAGCTCCATTTTGTCGAGGACGCTCTCGACTCCTTCCTTATTGTCCAGCCGGTCGTAGCAGAGGAGGAGGTCGCACATCGCGTCATCGTAGTAGGTGTGGTAGCCCTCGATGAGCTCGGTCAGAAGACCGGCAGCCTCGACGTAGTTGCCGTCAATGAACTGCATACGTGCTTTTCTGAGCCGCGCGCCTTTTGTCAGAGAGTCCATCAGCTCCTCGGTCTGCTCATACTCCAGACGGGCCAGATCGTACTGCCCCATCACAAAGTAGACGTCTCCCAGGTTGGCGTGCCCAAGAGCGTACTCGGGAGCTCGACGAAGAATATCCTTCCCAAGTTCCTCAGCTCCAAGATAGTCCCCTTTTCGGACCAGACACTTCATCATAACCGTCTGAGCATAGGCATTTTGTGGATTAAGCCGAAGCGACTCCTGAGCGAGCGACTCGGCGACCGTCCAGTTTTCCTCGGAGTACTCGGCATTCGCCTTGAGTGCGTAGAGCTGATCGTTATCGGGAGCGAGCGCCTTCACCTTGTCGGCGACGGCCCGAGCCTCACCATACTGCCCTCCGGTCATAAAAATCTCTCCGACAAGCAGTAGGAGGAAGATATCTTTTGGAAGTGTGGAGAGGAGCTGACGCGCAGCCATAACGGCCTCTTTCGCCTGCCCCTGCAAGAGCTGCACATAGGCCGACAAGACGCCATACTCGGGATCGCGCCGAGAAAAGTAGGCAGAGCCCTCTCGCAGATAGTTTGCCGCCTCAGTCGTGTGTCTCAACTTTACCGCAACAAGACAGAGGCCCAGATAACGGGCGGGATTTGTTGTTCCGATCTTCAAAAAGTGCTCACGTGCCCGGGCAAAGTTAAACTTCGAGACGGCGATCCGCCCCAAGACGGTGTGCGCTTGATCGTCACCACCATTAAACTGGATTGCGCGCTCCGCATGCTGCTGAGCCCCATCATAGTCACCCATCGCATAATAGGCCCCGGCAGCCTCGCTGCTCAGTAAGCCTTTCTCTTTTTCATCAAGAGAGCCGGAAAAACGCTTGAGCAAATCTTCATAAATCGTGGCTGCCTGCCGGACCTTTCCCTCACGCAGAGCCTCGTAGGCCTCACGCATGAGAACATCCTGATAGCGGACGTTGACGGGAGCCGGCTGTGGAGTCTCTTCAGCAGGAGAGGCATGGGGACGGTCTCTTGATTCATCAAACAGCGAGCTCATCGAGTAAGGAGGTTAACGGACTGGTGCCAGGGGGCAGAATTGAACTGCCGACACCACGCTCTTCAGGCGCGTGCTCTACCACTGAGCTACCCTGGCATCAACGACACAAAACAAAAACGTCAGACTGCAGGAATCCTACCGAGAATTTCCACAAAAGGCAATTGCTGATAGCGGAAAAACCGACGATTAGCTAAACTGGGGCCAGGATGCTCACGCTCAAACTTATTATCTCGTTCATAACTGGCGGGCTCTTTATTGCGCTCCAGACGATCATAGGTGAGCGCGTCTCAATGCGGTGGCGCGGTGTCGTCCTCACGATCCCCTCGACGATGGCGGTGAGCATACTTTTCATCAGCATCACCAAGAGCCCCAATGACATTATCGAAGTTGCCCGAGTTCTCCCCGCGGGGCTTGGGGCCTGCTTCCTCTTTGCGACGATCTTTGCCCTCCTCTCACGCTACTCACTTATACTCAGCCTCGTTGGAGGACTCGCCGGCTGGGCGGCCGGAGCGGCCTGGCTCCTCTACTACCCACCCGCCACATTTTGGAGCTCACTCTTCATCTACAACCTCCCCATCGCGCTTGCCGGCTATCTTATAACCCGCCGCCTCCCACAAAAAGAAGAGCTGACGCCGCTGGCCTTCACTCCCCTGAGGCTGGTGGTGCGAGCTGTTTTTGCCGGCTCGGTTGTCTGTAGCGCCGTCGCTCTGGCCAACACGCTCGGCAACACCTGGGGCGGCCTTTTTAGTGCCTTTCCCGCCGTCTTCACCTCGACCTTCGTCCTCTACTATCTGGCCCACGGAAAAGAAGTCATGCCGGCCGTCATACGCAGCATCTACTTCCCGGGCGACTTCACTATGGTCATCTTCACCTATGTTGCGGGAGTCACCTTCCCCCTCTGGGGTACGACCCTGGGCCTCATCGCAGCCTATGCGGCATCGGCTGTTTTCACGATCATCGTGCAATGGCTCCGCCCTAAGCCTAAACCTCTTTTAACAGCTCCGGGTGCCGCTTGAACTCCCTCTTCACAAAGAAGGGAAAGGCCAGCGTTGTGATGAGCGCGACACTGATAATCGCCGTATAGAGACCGCTGTCGATCAGCTTGGCATCGTAGGCGATCTGAGCCAGAACAAAACCGACGGCTCCCCGCGAGTTCATTCCCCAGCCGATAACCGAAAACTCGGGCCAGCTTATTCGGTTAAATTTTTTGGCTAAGTAGACACCACCAAACTTACCCAAAAGGGCGATCGCAGTAATCCCCAAAATCAGAGGGAGGTTGTCGATGACGTGCGTGAAGTCGAACTGAATCCCCGTGTAGATAAAGAAGAACGGGATGATAAAACTCAGCGTCATGACCTTCAGGTCCTCAACATTCTGCTTCTGGATCTCAACGTAGGCCTTCCTGTGGCAGATCTTTGGACACTTGGCCGTGTGCTCATGGCGATTGAAGATGTTGACGATTAGACCGGCCGTGAAGGCTCCAATGAGCTCACCGAAGCCAAGCATCTCGGCGGAGATTGCGATCAGAAGGGCCAGCGCGATCAAAAAAGAAAAGTTCGAGATCGCCGACTCCTCACGCTGAATATGGTGGATAACGACCGCGGTCAGCTTGAAGGCACCCCAGACAACCACGGCAAAACCCACAAATTTCAGGGGAAAGAGCAGGAGGTTGTCACCGTTTTGAACCGCAAGAATGACCGTGACCATAATGATCCCGAAGAGGTCATCAATAAGGCCGGCCCCCAGAAGGATATTCCCCACACGCGTCTTTAACGCCTTAAGCTCAAGCAAAAGCTGAGCCGTCGTAGCCTCAGCCGTGACCGAAAGGGCAACCGCGACGATGAAGCTCACAAAAAAACTGTACCCGGCGAGCAGCATAGCTCCGAGTGAGATTATAAGGGGCAGGAGGAAGCCAAATCCCCCAACCTGCACAGCCTCTTTAGATGACTTCTTAAACTTAGTAAGATCAACTTCGAGCCCGATGAGAAGAAAGAGAAACAAGATACCAAGCTGAGACAAGAAGGCCACGGAGGCAATCGACTCTTGAGTAAGCCCCGCCTTAACAAAGGGCAGGCCGACCAGTATTCCTCCGATGATATAACCCAACACGCGCGGATACCGAATGCTCACAAAAAACTCCGCCACGAGGAGGGAGAAGATATAGAGAGCAGTGAGAGTTGCGAGTGTGGTTGTCATCTCATTCATATCTCTGTGATGATATTAATTATTTGATACGAGCTGTTGAGTTTTTATCAAGATATGCTACTATAGCGCCGCTGGCAACACTGCCAACACTGCTCCTTTCACATCACGCGAGTATCGTATAGTGGCTATTACGCAGCCTTGCCATGGCTGAGACGCGGGTTCGATTCCCGCTACCCGCTCCAAACGAAAACATGACAACCCTTGTGGTTGGCATTTTTTGCTTTGGGAAGGAAGTGGGAATCGGACCCGCAACTTTATAAAGATTCATTTTTTGACAAACTTTATAAAGTTACGACAGTAGCACCTGCTTTTGATGTGAATGCAGAAAAAGGCCTACCCTTACGGGAACGTGAGGCAGTTAATCTGATTGGGGGGAGTATGCCCGGAGGGCTACCTTCTCCAAGATTTTTATCTGTCAAAAAATACCCCCCTGGGGTATGGTATAAGTAGGGCTCTAAACTATATGAAAAAAATCATCTTAAATGCTGTATTCAAAGGAATAATAGCCAGTTTGATTCTACTGGGGGCATATTTTCTCATTCTAACGCTGGTATCCGGTTGGGATTTCGCAGTGGATCAATTTCTAGACTATTGGTATTTCGTCCTCAGTCTGGCATTTGGATTCGGGATCCAAGTCGGTCTATTTGTTTATCTGAAAAATGCCGTTCATAGCAAAAATTTGTCCAAGGGAGTTTTGGCAGCGACAGGAACAACCTCTACGGTAGCGATGATCTCCTGCTGTGCCCACTATCTGGTTAATATCCTGCCAGTTTTGGGCGTAACGGGATTAGTGACTTTTGTGGCGCAGTATCAGATGGAACTTTTTGGGCTCGGACTCTTATCAAATCTACTGGGCATAGCCTATATTTTACGCAGAATTTATTTTTTCCATAAAAGCCAATCACATGATATCTAAAAAGATACTGATCATGGGTCTCACGCTTTCTCTCTCAGCTTTATTATTGTCCGCCTGCCAACAGAGCACAGGTGAGGAGTTAGCATCCAAAACAGAGACAGACGCGAGCCAGAAGTTAGAGGCAATCGAAGGCAAAAGCACTCAGTTTGAAACCCAGACTAATGAGCAGGACGCAATTACAGTGAGTGTGACCCCACTCAGTATTTTTAATGATAGTGGTAATTGGAGTTTTGAAATTGAGCTGACTACCCACAGCGCTGAGCTGACAATGGAGCTCATGCACGATGCCGTAGCGATTGATGAGAATGGACAGGAGTTTAATCCCATTTCCTGGGAAGGAGACCCGCCTGGAGGGCATCACCGAAGCGGCGTCCTTATATTTAAAGCGATGGATGCGGATTATCTGAGGCTTACTCTTAAGAATGTTTCGGAATCAGGAGATCGCACTTTTGAATTTAAAAAATGACGCTCCAAATGAGATTATGAAGTACCACTTATTATTTCAAAAATCCGCCCTTGTATTGATCATAGCCTTATTGCTGACAAATCAGGCAATTGCACTTAGAATCGGCGGACATTTAATGGGGCCGGGCCACAAAAAAGAAAAAATGGAGTTATCTAATGATTTCTCCAAAGATATTGCGACACTTGTTACTCCCGTATCAGCGCCGCTCTATGCCAGTGAACTTGGTTTGGATTTCTCCACTACTGAAAATATCGATGCCTCAATCAAAAAACTTGGCCTCATGGCGCCTATGCAAGGCCAAAACCCACTACCTCTCGACGATGAAGAGCTTAAAAGATACATCGCGATAGGCACCGAACCAACGGTGACGTGCGAGTTCTGTTGTGGTGTCGACACTCTGGTTCGAAAGGATGGATCTCCCACCTGCAGTTGTGCACACTCTATTGCTATGAGAGGTACAGCCGCTTATCTGATCGATAACTATCCCGAGATGAGCAACGCGGAAATTTCATATGAACTAATGCGCCAAAAAGGCATGTACTTCCCCAGCCAGATGCAGAAAAGAATGGCCTCCGAACTTGCCGGTGAGGCCTCCGATTTTACCCCCGATATCAGATATTTGGCCCAAAATCTAACTGAATCCGAACTGACTACTCTTCAGAAAAAAGCCAAAGAAGAGGGATTTGTTCCACCAGATACAAGTATGGTGGGCGGCTGTTAATAATTAACCTTTAAAAACATATGGTGGAAAAATTCTTCAAAAATCCAATAAGCATGACGGTTTTTCTGGCTGTGGTACTGGCCTTAATGCTCTATCAGAGCTATGCGCTGACCGTCCTCAGTCTAAAATTAAAGGATGCCAAAGTGAGCTTTGCACAGAGTTCCGCCGTCAATCTTTCAAGTAATGGCTCCCAACCCGACATGGTCGGAGGCTGTTAAGACAGAATTCATAAACTTAACCGATTCGTATGAGAAAAAATATTCTGAAGATCAATAAAGGCCTCACTTACACATTCTCGGCAGTTTTAGCGCTTAACGTTCTTGTTCTGGGCGCCTACACGGTGATCACAAATATAAAGGTCAGTGAAGCTCTTGAGATCATCAAGCCCCAAACGGCGAGCATAACCATAATTTCCGAAAAATCATGTGAAGAGTGCAGAACCATGGAAGCTTTAGAAAGAAATATTACAGCTCAAAATGTCGAAATTACCGATCGAAAAGAACTTTCGGCCGATCAAGATGAAGCTAAAGATTTTTTAGAGGAATATGAGATCACAAAACTTCCGGCCTTGATTTTTACCGCTGATACAAGAATCAACAACTCACTCCAAAAAGCCTTTGAAAAAAACAGCACAGTAATTTCAGATAAAGTAATCCTCTGGGAACAGCGGTTCCCGCCCTTTTATGACCTTGCGAGCAAGGAGACACAAGGACAGATAGATGTGATCTATCTGTCCGACAAAAGTTGCGAAGAGTGCTATGATCCCGCGGAAATTTTCGCCGGGGTCTTCAAGAATTTCGGCATTTCAGTAAATGATGGAGAAATAGTCGATCTCACTGATCCTGAAGGAACGGAACTTGTCAAAAAATACGACATCAAGGACGTTCCTACGGTAATTCTCTCTGAAGATACAGCTTTATACGGAGAATTCGCCTCCGTATGGGCCGGCGTGGGAAGTGTAGAAGAAGATGGGAAGTATGTTTTCCGTAAGATGGAAAGCATTAAACAAACTAGTCGGAACCTGGAGACCGGGGAAATAACCAAACCGTAAGATTTTTGGCAGAAAATTATTTCTTTTTGGACATTTTAAATATGGATAGTATCTCCTCTATTGATTTGTCTTTATTGCCTTTTAAGATGTCCTCAATAACATGGGTTGAAAGATGATTCTTCAGTATCAGATCTTCCGCATTTGATAGCGCATGCTTTACGGCAACTGATTGTTGAATTATATCAACACAGTAATCTTCATTACTCACCATTTTGTGCAGGCCCCTGACTTGGCCCTCTATGATTTTCAGACGACGGAGTAACGCCTTTTGAATAGTTTTGTCCATGAGCACGAGTAAGTTACATGACCGTACGTATACTATACCCCATAATGGCGACGCGATGCCTGACTATTGGAAGTAAGGCACATATCTTCCGCCCACTAGAACATAGACTTCGCCCTCAGCGGAATCTCTATAGTTTTCTGCAAGAACTCTGCCAAAAGGACTACGGAGATCAAAATTTGTTAGGCCGGCAGGAAAATAATAGTTAGACAAGAATATCAGCCCCTCCAGATCTTGAGGATGAAAGTTCTTATTCAAGATTAAAGATCTGCTCTGTGGAGCAAATCCTCCCTTCGCCTCTTCAGGCAACTCCCGCCCAAAGTTATAGGCGAAATAGTTTGGATTAGTATATCTAACTGATCCCCCCTCGCGTGCGTGTCTCACCAGTGTGAACCAATTTTTATCTGGATTGTTCTCATTCTCTTTGATCACCCTAAATGATCCCTTCAAACGTGCCTTTAAACCTTCATCTTCAACAGCTTCAATTAGAGAAGCAAGATCGGCATAGAAGTCACTAATCCCGGCCTCGACCTTCTCAAGCAGCTCCTGATTTTCTTTTTCTCCAAAGCTTTCCGCGTCCACCGCCTCTCCCGCTTCCTCTGGCCCATCAAAACCGAGAGCTTCTCCGCCAGCTCGCCTGCTCTCTGTTGCCGTCCCTGCCGGAGGATCACCATGGTCTACGAGGGTCACCGTTGAAACTGCACCTGCTCCTACTCCCACCATAAGTGCGCCACCTAGCAGAGATCTTAACCGGACCCTTCGTGCTCTTTCCCTCAGTTTTTCGACCTCCTCTCCAATTTCCTTTGCTCTTTCGCGCCTGCGATTAACGTTTCGACCTCCTGGGGTGCCATTGTGACGAAGATCGGTTTCGGGTGGCCCAGGTCTGCGCATGTGAGTCTTCTGTTAGAGAACAATACTAACACGTTTCTCCCAACTCCTCCAGATACTCAACCAGCTCGCGCTTGCCTTCTTCGTTGTTGGCGAAGTAGGAGATGTCGATGATGCACTGCAGAACTGCGTAGAGTGCGAGGCGCTTATCGAGCTGCTCGAAATCAAACATCTCGGGGTAGAACTCACGGTACCAGTCCAGAAGCTCGGCGTAATCCTCTTTGACCACAAACTGCTCGGCATGCACCGAGGCGAACTTTGCCGGATCCCTCACCATCCTCTTTATCAAGACCAGCTGGTGATCGAGTGAGTTAACATCGCACCACTCAAAATCCAGGAAGCCGACGATCTTCCCGTCGGCGACAAGAAAGTTATCAAAGTGCAGATCCCAGTTTGTAAGACAGAACTTCTCTTCTTTGAGCACGGACTTGTTCTGCTCAACAAGGTTCTCGATCCGTGTGATAAGCTCCCCGGAGATCTCCCCCTTCTGCCTCAACTTCTCAAGAGCCTCTGCTATTTTGGCGCAGATTTTTTCCTGCCATGAGGTCGAACTCGGCGGGATGGGCGTGGCGTTCAGTATTCTGAGAAGCTCAACAATCTGATGAACATACCTTCG
This sequence comes from Candidatus Peregrinibacteria bacterium CG_4_9_14_0_2_um_filter_53_11, assembly GCA_002788775.1. Lineage (GTDB taxonomy): Bacteria > Patescibacteriota > Gracilibacteria > UBA1369 > UM-FILTER-53-11 > UM-FILTER-53-11. The sequence goes on from PFRX01000032.1 coordinate 13,707, forward strand.
CCGCTGCTCTCGGTCGCACTGGTGCCAGATATTGTAGAGATTCTCCCCGGGAATTTTGTGATAGATGAAGTAGGCCCGTCCGTCGAGCTCCTCAGCGAAACCGGCGGCGACCAGCTGGGGGACGGGGAGCTTATCGCCAAGCAGACGCGAGTAGTGAACATCCCGCTCTATGCCGTCGTTATCCATCGCGCCCCTGGCTATCTTTAAGATGTAGCGCTCATCAACGGAGTAGACGTCGTTGGAAAAACCAACCTCTAGCTTTTTCAGCTCCCCACTCACGCTGATTCCCGCCTTTTCCAGAAGCGACTCAAGCGGCCGGCTGCTCGGTAGATTTTCCATGAGAGCAGTGTACTCCATTTGAAACCTTCACGCCCACCGTACGAGCTGAATTGACTGAATAGGTGAAATAGTTTATTATATTAAAAACACTTACTCTAAAATAGAGTATAAAAACCACCCAGAATGGCGAAGGAGGATACGATCAAAATTGACACTGGATTGGAAGTAGGCCGGCAAAAAGCCGAGGTTGCTTCCACTCAACCAGTGGCTCCGGCCATCGATAGGCTTACCACTTCCCAACAAGCGGCCGTCGCCTCCGCACTCGCTCCCCAGAGGGGTTTTCAAGCCGACGAGGTAGCACAACATGTGGGCTCCCCCGCAGATGCTGCCAAGCTCCGAGAGTCGCTGACCACAATGGCCAGCTTTGCTGAGATCGATATCGAGAACGAACGAGAGGTCGATGCCGCCATGGCTCTTTACGAGAGTCTCTTTCCCAATGAAGACGAACGTGAACCACGTGAGGTCATTGAGGGGCGCCTCAGGGACATGGCTAAAATAGATACTGATCCGGAACTTCAAGAGAAGTATGGGCAGAGCCGCTTTCACGCACTTGTAGCACACGACCATAAGGGCCGCGTTGTGGCCTATAGCCAGTTCTCCACGATGCCACTTCCAGAGCACGGTGAAAATCTCTCATTCTATCAGTACTCCGGTATCGCGAGTGAGGAGTTCATGAGGGAGCACTATGGTGTCGAAGGCGGCCTCCGAGGGGGTGGGCACTACTATGCCATTGATGCGGCAAAACGCCTGCTTGCATCTCAGGATGCGAAAAAGGCGGGATTTGAGAATGGAAATGCAGGAGCGATCTTCGAGTCCGAGTTTATTGGACAAGCCGAGGCCGATGACGAAGAGGGTCTCCGCTTCACACAGAAGCGCCTTGAGATCCACAATCGTATGGGAGCAAAAGCGATTATGCTCCAGATGGAGGATGGCAGCTTGGTCAGCCCACACATGCAGCCCCGCCTGAGCGCAGAGTCAAATCCGATCCTCCTCCTTATGCTCTTCAGACCACCGACCTACGACAAGAGTGCTATTGGAACAACTGAAGAGATGGATCTGGGACGCGCAAAAGCTTTCGTCCAAGCCTACTTTAACAACTTTAGGCAAGAAGGATTTGAAGAAAGCGACATTGCCGAAGCAGAAGCCATCGTTATGGCAAAGTTCGCACGAGCCAAAAGAGCGGTCCTGGTTGCGCCGAACCAGCTTCCGGACATCACGGAGCTAGCCAAGGACGACCCCGACCTAATGGCCCAAGTTAAAAAGGATTATATCGACCCCGAGGCACATGCCGCGGCAATCAAGGCCGCATTCGCTCCCGAAACGAGCGGCGGAGAAGGCTCAAATGACCGTGGTCTCTAGATCGCATCGCCGCCTCCTTCCCACAAATGAGGGGCTCTCTATCCGGATCTGCTAACTCTATACAAAACACACAATGTCGACGGAGGATGAGGGCAAAGCTGAAGAGCTGGAACAACATGTTGGCTCCCCTGCCGACCTTCCCAAGCTTCGAGAGTCGCTAGAGACAATGGCCAGCTTTTCTGAGATCGACGTTGAGAATGAGGAAGAGTTCGATGCCGCCATGGCTCTTTATGTGAGCCTCTTTCCAGATCCGGACGAGCGTCAAGACCCTGAGATGATTAGGAAGCGCCTAAAGGACATGGCTAAGATAGATACTGATCCGGCACTTCAAGCAAAGTATGGAAAGAGCCGCTTTCACGTACTCGTGGGACGCGACGCAGAAGGCCGCGTTGTCGCCTACAGCCAGTTTTCCACGCTACCCCTTTCCGAGGAGCTTGATCAAAACATTGTATACCATCAGTACGTCGGTTTCGCCGATGAGGCTTTCATGCAAGAGCACTATGGTGTAGAAGGCGGCCTCCGAGGCGGCGGACACTCCTATACAATTAATGCGGCACAACGCCTACTTGCAGCTCTGGATGCGAAAAATGCGGGATTCGAGAATGGAACCGCGGGCGCGATCCTCGAGTCCGAACATATCGGGCAGGCTAAGGCCACTGATAAAAGAGCCCTCTACTTCACACGACTGCGGCTTGAAATTCACAATCGCATGGGAGCAAAAGCGATCATGCTCGAGATGGAGGATGACAGCTTAGTCAGTCCACATATGCAGCCCCGTCTGGACAAGGATTCAGATCCGGTCCTTCTCCTTATGCTCTTCAGACCACCAACCTATGACAAGAGTGCGATTGGAACAACTGAAGAGATGGATCTCGAGCGTGCAAAAGCCTTCTTCCAAGCCTACTTTGACAACTTCAGACGAGTAGGCTTTAACGAAAAAGACATTGCCGAAGCGGAAGCTATCGTCATGGAAAAGTTTGCACGAGCCAAAAAAGCGGTCCTGGTTCCACCGCACAAACTTCCGGACATCACGGAGCTAGCCAAAGCCGACCCCGACCTAATGGCCCAAGTTAAAAAAAAATATGGCGACCCCAAGGCACAGGCCGCGGCAATCAAGGCCGTATTCGCTTGAGGTGCTATACTCCACTCATGCGCTTCTGGGTCTACATGCTGAGGTGTGCCGATGGAACCTACTATACCGGCTACACCACCAATCTGGAAAAGCGCCTTCACCGTCACAACAATCTTAAGTCCGGAGCACGCTACACAAAAGCGCGGCGGCCCGTTGAGCTTGCTTACAGTGAGGAGCAGGCCGGCAAGAGTGAGGCGATGAAGAGAGAGTACGAACTCAAGCAACTTTCGCGTGAAGAAAAAAGCCACCTTGCAGCTCGATGGGTTGCTTAATTAGTTTTTATGGTATAAAAGTGGGGCATATGAAACCGATTAAAGGCCCGGAGCATCGCTTCGTGGCGCCAGACAGCACAGTCCCCCTGGGTAAAGACGTGCCAAAACGTCGCCTCTATGATGTCATCACAGCGGGAGACCCCGAGAGTGGTGATGGAAGGGAGTTCCTTGCGCGCAACTGGCAGCCAACCTTTGATGCGAACGGGGAGCTCACCGGACTGAGCTATAAAGACACTCTCGCAAGAACAGTAACCGCAGTAGTCCAGCCGGATGGAAGGCTCATTATTGATTTTGGGGAAAAACGCTTCGTTGCCAGCCCTCCCGAGGGCTCAACGTTCGATGGGGTTCTGAGAGCACAGTTCGTACGACAACCAATCAGCTTTCGTCTAGAATCCGATCATGCCGCCGAGCTCGCCGCTCAAGTTGGTATTTTGCGAACGACAGAAGGTGCGGCCGTAAGCGTTGCACTTGGGGAGCTCGGTCTAGCTGCTGATGACGACCGAACAGTCCCTGATCTTAGTAGTGTCAGCCCGGCAGACCTCGATGCAACTGTCCCCGACCTCGCCACGGCAGCCAACACGGTCTCCAGGCTACCGGCAAAAGTAGACGAGAGCGGCGATCACTAAGGCCCAACGATTCTGGCCGACCCCACGGCCTACGCAGAACAGACGATGGACCAGACCCGCCTCACCCCAACCGGAGGAGTTCTTTGTTCACTACACCTTCCTCACAAACTCCGTTCGCAGAACTATCTCCATCCCATCGACCTTACAGTCGACCTCCTCGGGGGAGTCGGTTAACCTTATATTTTTTGCTTTTGTTCCTCTTTTGAGAGTTTTTGAGGTGCCTCTCAAGGGAAGATCCTTTATTAAAACAACGTCATCACCATTTTGGAGAATGGCTCCATTACTATCTTGTGCACCTTTCTTATCGTCGGTTGTCGCTCTCCCATGCATCCCGTCGGCGCACGCGCACTCTTCCATCAGCTCCCACTGATCAGTGCACCCGTCGCTTTCGCACACACCTATCTCATCTAACATTCCGCCGCATGATCCTTTGCATGTAAAATGATTCATGCATTGATAGTAGCATAGTAATAATCTTGCCGAGTTACCTATGTGCGCAGAGAGTGCTTGACATATTAGCGGTAAATACACATAATCAATCTTCCGCCTAAGTAGTAATCCGTAAAAACCATTCATACCTGTTAAAGCAGATGGTAGAAAGGTCCTTGCTTACCCTAAATCTATGAGCGAAAAAACCCCAAAACCGAATCATCTGGAAGGTCCGCCCACGCAAAAAGCTGATGTTTCAGCTCCTAGCCAGGATAGCCTGTTAGCCCTATCAACAGGCATTGCAGAAAGAGCCGCTGCGGGCTCGGTCTTAGAAGAAGCCACAACCGGCCCCCGAGTCGCGGGAAAAAATGAGCCTGAGCCTGTGACTAAGGCTGAACCGGATGCAGCACCTTTAGCGCACGT
>PFRX01000015.1 GCA_002788775.1 Candidatus Peregrinibacteria bacterium CG_4_9_14_0_2_um_filter_53_11
AGAGCGACGACACCGCGAGCCCGTCCATTTTCCACGATGACTTTTGTGGCGTACCACTCGTCGTAGCGAATGATGTTTGGGTACTTGAGCGTGCGTTCGAAAAGGCTGTGGAGGATGTAGAAGCCGGTCTTGTCTGCGGCATAAACCGTACGCTTCACGGACATTCCACCAAAGGCTCTTACAGCCATCTTCCCGTCCTCTTCACGGCTCCACGGGCAGCCCCAGTGTTCGAGTTGGACGATCTCTTTGGGTGCCTCCTCAACAAAAAACTCCACGACGTCCTGGTCGGCCAGGTAGTCGCTTCCGCGAATCGTGTCAAAACTGTGTTTTTCGAAGCTGTCGTAGTCACGAACAACACCGGCAATACCACCTTCGGCTGAGACGGTGTGACTGCGAACGGGGTAGACTTTTGAGACGAGGGCGATCTTCAGCTCAGGATTCTCTTCTGCTGCTGCGAGAGCGGCGCGGAGTCCGGCTCCACCTCCACCAACAATGAGAATATCTGCAGTGATCGTTGCCACAACCCACACCTTACCAGACAGTCTATTTTCTTGCCAGCTTCTTGCGGCGACGGTTCCAGTAGGCGATGTTGGTTGCCAGAGCTGCCACCAGAGGGTAGGCGAGCATGCCCGGGCCGGTCTCACCACGGATGGCGGCACCATGGACGGCACTGGCTGTGGCAGAGGCAGCTGCAGTTGGCTGGATCTGTGCGGGCGTAGTCTGTGGAGTAACCGCACCGATATTAGCAGAGGCACGTGCAGCCGCTTGGAGTGTTCTCAGTCGCTCGTAGTCGGTCTGTGAGGGCGCGACATTCTGAGCGGACTGAGTTGGCTGAGCGGTTGTGGCTGTACCCGAGTCACCGGGAGGAGCAAGGTCTACAACGGCTGCCGGAACGGCTGCTGAGGTTGTAGCCGGAGCCCCGGAGCCCGAACCGGCTGAGTTGCGGAGGCCTTCGAGCTCAGAGCGAAGACGGGCAAGCTCGAGATCAATGCTTCCAGTGCTTCCGGTAGATCCTGAGTTGTTTTGGTTCAGCTGGCTGATAACACCTTCAAGGTAAGCTGCACGAGCACGCTCGGCGGCAAGCGCCGGATCGACACCCTGCTGGCCTGAGTCGTCTGCGGGGATAGCCGAGCCGCCATTCGGATCTGAGCTGCCTGTGTTTAACTGGCCCAATGTACCCGAGATGATCACGCCACCGTTGCCATCAGCCGGTTCAGGGTCTATCAGCTCGAGCAGCTCATCATCCTCAGGCTCGTCGATGACCACGAGTGGGGCGAAACTTGGAGATAAAAACTGGGGGCAGTCTTCCTGACGTGAAGGTGTCGTGGAAAGTTCCGCATTACGAAGACCTGCCGGAGGGCTTGTTATAGAACTCAGTGTGCGGCAGGGGGCAGCGGCAGGTGCAGGAGCGGCGGCAGGTGGAGGAGCGGCGGGCTCGTCGGCCGGAGGAAGAACCTCGGGGCCTTGGTCAGGATAGACAACTCTTGTGAGGTCTGGTCTGAGCAGATCAACATCCGGCTCTGGGGCTGGAGGAAGAACCTCGGGGCCTTGGTTAGGATTGATAGCTACGAGGCCTGGGCGGAGCAGATCGACATCGGGCTCTTCATCTATAACAACTCTTGGACCTGAGCCACTTTCTGGTGCAGCCTGTCGATCGAACCAGTAATCGGGGAGAGTCACATCCAAGCTGGGCTCTGCAGCAGGTGCCGCAGATGGGAGTGGGTTATCTCCGGGAACTTCAATACAAGTGGCACGGTCTTCTTTCCAGCTGCCACCACGTTGGGCACAGAGGGCGGCGGCGGTCTTGAGGGCATTGATATCTGCCGTACCGCTCACCTCACCAAGCCTTGGGTCTGCGCCGGTGAGCTTGTCTATTGTTGTACCGTCCAGGAAGTCTTCCGCTCCTGGGCGTGGAGTCTTCTCAATCTCATCCGGCTGAATAACTCCGCCACGATCTACTGTTGTTGGAATGCGGCTACCATCTTCCGGAAGGCCCATCGTTGGAGTCGAGTCGGGTGAGGGCTGAGTGATGCCACCGTTTGTGGGAAGACTACGAACACCATCAACTGATCCTTTGTAGACTGTTGGAGCGCTCGAGAGCATGTAGTAGGCAAAGCCTGCAACGATTGCCAGAATAACAAGGCCGGCACCAACTCTAATCATGCGCTTTTTGCGCTCGGCGGCGAGAGGGTCGGCAGAGGCGGGGGTGGCTGGCTTCATTGGCGCAGCAGCGGCGGGCGTAGGCATTGCCGGGGGGGCGGTGTGCGTGGCTGATGCCATTGGAGCTGAGCCAAGGGGCATCGGTGCCGGAGCGGGCATCGGAGCCGCAAGGTTGACTGGCGCCGGAGCTGCTGCCGGAGCCGGCTCCGGACTCATTGCGGGCTCGGTACTCGTCATAGGGGAAGGTGCCGGTGCGCTTGGCATAGGTGAAGAGGGCATGCTCATAGGCATCCCCGCTGCCGGTGTCTCGCTCGCGCCCTGTGATGGTTGTGTCTCGTCTGGCATAGATTTATTTTAATATTTCTATCTATTGTATCATTTATACACGGAATATGTCAACTAGGCAGCTTCGCACGATAAAGGGGGTCGGAGCCTCTCGAATTTCTGAAGAGAGCTCTCTTTAATGTGAGGCTCTCTTATGGCGCCCTCTGATCCACATGCCACCCGAAACCAGTGCGGCAATGATTAGGTAGAGGACTGACCCGGGGCCCGTGTCTCCACGCTCGGGTGCACTGCGGAGTAGCTGGCTGCCGCTCAGCTCGGGTGCACTGCCGCGTCCGCTCAGGTCTGCCGAGGCAGTACTGACGGGCTGGACCGGATCAGTGGCGGCAACGGCAGCCGGTACGGTACAGCTTCCATTTTGTGCGATGAAAGTGGCTACAGGACAGCTGATACACATTCCCGGCTGGATGAACTCACGGATCGGGCCATCGTAGGTAAACTGGCCGGTCGACTCACACGTGAGGCCCGTGAAGCTGGGGATGTCTGTAACTGTTGAGGTGTCGCCCGGATCGGTAGCAAGACTCCCCGGATTTATGGTAGTGGGAACGGTCTGGATCAGAAGACACTCGCCATTACCGTTACGCTCCATTAGCTCGGGGACGACGTCTTGAATACCGCTAAGGTTGAGACAGAGGTCAACGGCTATGGGGTCGACGGTGTCCGTGCTCGCCGGAGGAGGCGTCTCAAGGTCGGGATCCTGAACCACGGTTGCCGTGCCGGCAACACGCATCGTATTTCCGTAGAGGGGGAAGGCACCTGTCGGATGAGCTAGATTTTCACCGAATGAGAGTGAGGCGGGATCTGCAAATCCGAGTGCGAACTCCTTTCCTGCGAGGGCACCTTCTGTTACTCGTGCCTTAATTATGATCTGATGAGCGCCGTTTGCAGGGTTGAAGAGGCCCGCCTCACCGGCCAGAAGGCCATTGTTGAGTGAGAAGACGACAAGGCCATCTTGACGGAGCTGTCTGAGCTCGGTGAGGGCTACCTCAACGCCATTTGTTTTTCTGTAGAGGATGATCGAGACCTTCGTAGGGTCGATGGGATTTGCAAGTCCGCCCTTGAGCGTGACGCTGAGGTTCCCGGCCTGGACACCGGCGGGGCTGAGGGTGAAGGCAGCAACTGCCGTCGGAGCGGCGCTCACATCGATCTCTCGAGCGGGTGGCTGGTCAGCGGAGAGGCTAATTTCCTGCACCCCGGCCTCGGGGTCGACGGGAGCGGCCTCCTCCTCCTCATCATAATGTCCGATAACTGACTGTCTCTCGGTCTGGACGGGGAAGGTCGGACTCATCATAGGGAAGACACCTTGGGCAAAGTGCCGATCTAGTCGGAAGGTTATGTCCTCAGCGTTCAGGAGTCCGACGGAGACATTTTTGCCGAGTGTCGTAGTCGCGGCTCCAACACTCGCTTTAACTATAATCACGACCTTTCCATAGTTTGGATAGATAAGTGAGGGGATCGGCTTGAGTCCACTGGCACTGGTGAATGTCACCTTGCCGTCGTTGATGAGTGAGCGTTTTTCTGAGAGCTCTATGGGGACGCCATCATTAACCTGCTTGAAGAGCTGCACCGACAGATCGCTACCGGCCACCTTGCTCGGCGCTGCCGGATTCTGGTGAATTGTTATGGTCTGAAGTTTTGTAAACTGGGAGGCGTCGAGCTGAATGAACCCGATCGGGATGAGCGCGGCCTCGGGCTGAAGGATGCCCGTTGGCTGAATCTGGGGACGTGTTACATCGTGGAAGACGGCAGGTTGTTCGTTCACAGCCACCAGGCCGCCAGGGTCTCCACTTGAAGATCCTGCTGCCGCGGCGCCTGAGCCTGAACTACTACCTCCAGATATCAAGCTGCCGGTTGATGAGCTCGCCAGAGGTTTCGCCTCACATTTATTGCTCTTCCATGAGCAGAGAGAGTTGGCACTGCATGAGAATGGTGAGGTGTAGCCTGAACAGATCGCGTTTAACCTTTTGGTCGCATTTTTGTCGAGTGTTGAGCCGGAACCGCTCGAAGAGCCGCTTCCGGTGGAGCCGCCTCCACTCAAGGTGTTGATGAGATCGTCGGTGAAGATAGTTACGCCGGGGAGGCCCGCGACTACACTGGGGCTGCCTGTACGGTCTGCGGACAGGGCGAGCGGATCGACTGACAGGATGAGCACGGGGCCACCTAATCTGTTGGGGAGGTTTTTTGGCGGTGGATCAAAAACGAGCATATTCACGGGGACATCAAAACCAAAATGCTTTCCATCGAGATTGAGAGCGGGATCTTTGAGGCGGAAGCTAATCTCCAGTTTGTTGTCTCCGGGATCAAATATCTCGCTTACTGAGTCAGTGAAAAAAGAGGCTCTGTTAGCTTCGTTTAGCTGAAGAACCGTTTCACTATTATGCCCTTTAAGGGCGAGGCGCCTGCCATCCGGCATTATGTGCGTGACTTTGAGCTCAACGTTTTTTGAGGGAAGAGGATCGTTGAGGCCGGCTTTGGCATCAACTGATATTCTTGTAAGTCTTGTCCTTTCTTGCGGCCAGACGGAGATAACCGATACCGGCTTAAAATCGCCAAATCCGGCGATAGTGCTTCCACCCGCAGGATTCGCATCGACCGCTATGGTAGCGGTAACGCCGGTATCTGTTGTATAGCTTCTAGTTATCCCCTCACCCGTGGGAACGTCGGCCACAGCATTGAGTCTGACGGTATAAGCTCCCGATCTATCGGTGGAGTACTGGCTTGTGAGGCCGGCCTCTGTGATTTCGGAGACGACGGGGTCGGCTGGTGGTCGGGGGGCATTGGGGTCGGGGTCGAAGACGATGTCCTCACTGCTGTTGAGCCAGAACCGTACGGTCTTCTCGGTACCCGCTCCTTGTAAAAGAGTTCCTTTTATCACAAACTCGGCTTCGCCCGAGGCATTGTTCAACGAGATTGGATTGGCAAAAGGGATGGTAAAGATATTATTTTCAAACGTTGTCCCACGCGACTCATCTCCCCGAGGTGCAAGATCTTGTGCGACGAGCTGCAGGTTATTTGCGGGATCCTGAAGTGGAGCCCCATCGTTAAAGGGATTAGCGGGGTCGGTCACGTGCACCCGGAGGGCTTTAATTCTGAAGGTAGGATGCTCCGGAACTCCCAGATACTTCTTACCCGCCGCGATCTCCGGCCGTCCATCTTTGAGCTTGATTCTGATTCTAAAGAGATCGGTCTGTTCATTTGCCGTGAGGACGCGTGAGTTGAGATCGCCCACTTCTGTCACCTCATAGTGATACGTATACTCTGTCGCATACTGCTCACTTAAACCCGGGTTGAGACTGCCTTTTAGGTTGCTGTTCGAGCCCCCACTGAAGAGGAACATGCTTGCGCTGATAACCAGGAAGGCGACTGCAACGATTCCAATCCACATTTTTGTGTTTCTACTGAGTGTCATAATGTTTTGTTTGAGTAACTTTTGTGTTCAGTATAGCCGGGCCGGAGGCGTTTCTTTTAGATTTCTAGTGAAGCGAGATGCACATTCCGTGTAGGAGCTCGCCTTGGTCCGGCCCCGTATATCTCACCAGTCCCTGCTCCTCACATGAGGCTGGCTCCGAGCCGTTTAGCTTAGAGGTTGGCCTAACTGAGGGCTTGGTGGTGGGCGTAGGGAGAGTCTCCGGAAAACTAATTACCGGAGTCGGCGCGGGCCGAGTCTGCCTTGCCGCTTTTGTCGAGCTTCCCGGAAGGGTCTCGGAGCGGGTTGATGTACAGCCGGCAACTCCACCATCTTTCAGGATAGGGGAGCTCTCGGCTGGGCATGGGCTGAGTTTTTTTGTGATGACGGGCGCGGCTTGCTCAATAACTGCCGGCTTTGCGGCGGGTCGGGGGCGCTCCTCACCCTGGCGCTGCTTTTCGGTTGCGAGGCGCTTGGCGTTGGCTCGGGTAATTGCAGAAAAGTCATAGGCCTCACTCTGCGCGATACCACCGGTCTCAGTTGAGTTAATGGCTGAGTCAATAACTGAGCTCTTAAGGAGCTCGCCTGAGAGTGTTCCTCTAAAGAATGGTGAGCCGGAGGCCGTATACGAGCTCGCTCCGCCGAGCACCATGAGTGCGCCGAGCGTTGCGATTATCCAGTTTTTTTTATGGTGTGTGTGCATTTTTATTGAACAATTTTTGTATTCTATATTTATGTTTTCAGGTGGTCATTCCCGTTTTATTTTGGGGAGCCGCTTAAAACGTTACACCCGTTACAATTGCGGGCAGCAGGAGACTCGCCAGCAGGCCGATCAGGGCGAGAACGGCAATGGTAATGGAAAGATATTTGCGCTTAGTAGATTGCATGGTGGTGATTAGTTAACGGTAATTATTTTGGTAATCGTGTTGATGATGTTGTCGGGATCGCGGACCTCGAGCTTCACTTCATGCTTACCCGGTTTATCGAAGGTAAAGGTGGGGCGGCGGTCTGTGGAGGTCTCGCCATTGTCAACGGTCCAGAGATATTTTATCACAGTTCCCGTCGAGCAGCTTGGGTCCATAGAGACATTAAGGGGAGCGCTACCGCTCAGTGTACTTGGTTCGAAACAGGCCGAGAGTGAGACGGGGCGGACGGTAATCTGAATGTCTGTCTGGGCCTCTTGTTTGTCTGAGGTAAAGGCGGTAACCGTAACCAGGAAGTTCCCGATCTTGGTGTACTGGTGAGTGACCTGAGCAACATCGGAGCGTGGGGGAGTGCCATCGCCAAAGTCCCAAAGATAGCTGACGATTCGTCCGTCGGGATAGCGTGAGGCGGAGGCGTCAAATGAGACGATCAGCGGAACGGGGCCGTCTACGTGGTCTGTTTTTACCTCCACGGTCAGACCCTGCTTCCGCACCTCAACCTTAAACTCGGCGGTGCCGGTAAGGTCTTTTGCATCAACGATCGTAAGTTTTGTTGTGTAGCTGCCGGGTTTTGCAAAGGTGTAATCCACCACGGGATCGGTCGCATCTTGTACTCCATCGCCATCGAAGTCCCACCGGTACTCGACGATATCGTCGTTGCGGTCACGGCTTGC
>PFRX01000039.1 GCA_002788775.1 Candidatus Peregrinibacteria bacterium CG_4_9_14_0_2_um_filter_53_11
GCGGCGCTCGGCGTTCAGCATAATGCCGTTGATATTCGCCAACTTCAGGGCAGCAAGGTGCGCTCTGCGGCTGACGGTGTCGTCTCAAAAGCTGCTGACAATGGTTTTGGCTACAGTTATATAATCATCACTCACCCGGATGGGCTCATGACTCTTTATGGCCACATCTCCGAGATCTTAATTAAGGAAGGTGAGCTTGTCCGACAAGGACAGGTTATAGGTCTTTCGGGAGGAATGCCCGGAACAAAAGGCGCGGGCTGGCTTACCACCGGCCCCCATCTTCACCTTGAGGTATTCAAGAACTACAAGCACACAAATCCCCTCCTTTACCTTCCCCTTGAGTACCTTCCCGTCTCTACTTTGCAGACGACGGAAGTTCAGAATTTGATTAAGGAGAAGATAAGCGTGCCCAAAAACTAGAAAACTGGCCGTGAAGTCGATTCGGCGTTAGAGTGCTTTCGATGCAACGCTTCTTTGTAAGTCCAGATTCCATAAAAGGCGGACTCCTGACGGTTCACAGTGCTGAGCTGGCTCACCAGTTTAGGCGCGTTCTACGGCTAAGCCCGGGCGACGAGTTTGTTGTTTTGGATAATACCGGGGCGGAGTTTCGCTGTTCACTTGTCGACATGGGCAAGGAGCGCGTCGAGGCAAAGGTTGTGGAGCAGACCGAGTGTGCTACGGAGTCAGCCTGCGAGCTCACCCTGTATCAGGCGATGCCCAAGAAGGCCGCCCTCTTTGAGCTTATTCTTCAAAAAGGAACCGAGCTGGGCGTTACAACTTTCGTTCCGCTGATGACGGAACGAAGCGAGCGAGAACGACTTCCCCGCGCCGACCGGCTGGAGCGGATTATTCGCGAGGCTGCAGAGCAGTCAGAAAGGGGCGTCCTCCCAAAACTCCTTGAGCCGGTGAACTTTTCCGACCTCCCCTTTGGTCCCGAGCTGCTCGTCCTCCATAGTCGAGGCGAACTACCTTATCTGGGGGAGCTCCTCGGCGAGCGGAGTGGTGGAGAGGCGAGAGGCCACCTCGGCCTGGTTGTTGGCCCGGAGGGCGGACTCACAGAAGCAGAAGTGGACCACGCTCGGAAAACCGGCTCTCCCGCCGTTACCCTTGGGCCCCGCATCCTCAGAACTGAGACGGCTGCGATCTCTGCGGCGAGTATCGCCCTTCTGCGACCCTAACTTAAAGCTCGCCAGACAGTTTGGAAGGTGCTCAGTTGTAGTCGGGTCCGATCATGAGTAAAATGCGACTCATGAATACAACAACTATTGCTCACCTGAAAGACCATGTCGGCTCAGCTGTTACCCTCAAGGGCTGGATCTATAACAAGCGCTCGAGCGGGAAGATCAGTTTTTTGCAGATGCGTGACGGAAGCGGCACTATTCAGGCCGTCGTCGTTCAGAGTGAGGTTGAGCCGGCCGTCTGGGAGGCTTCGGAGAAGATTACGCTCGAGAGCTCTGTTCACCTTATGGGCACGGTGAGTAAGCACCCAAAGCTTGAAAACGTCTTCGAGCTTCAGGTAAGCGGTATCGAGATCGTCCAACTCGCCGATGAAGACTACCCGATCGGGAAGAAAGAGCACGGCCCCGACTTCCTCCTCCAAAATCGACACCTCTGGCTGCGCGCGCCATCACAGCGGGCGATTCAGCGGGTTCGTAACACCATTATTAATGGCATTTATGAGTATCTCAACCGTGAGGGGTTTATAAAGATCGACTCCCCCATCCTCACCCCAAACGCCTGCGAGGGAACGACCGAGCTCTTCGAGATGGATTACTTCGACGAAGGTAAGGCCTACCTCTCACAGTCTGGGCAGCTCTATATTGAGGCCGCGATCTTTTCGGTGGGACGGTGCTTTGATTTTGGGCCGGTCTTCCGCGCGGAAAAGTCGAAGACGCGCCGTCACCTAACGGAATTCTGGATGATGGATGCCGAGGCCGCTTTTGTTGAGCATGCCGGTAATATGGAGATTCAAGAGGGGCTTATCGTACATGTGGTGAAGAAAGTTTTGGCTAAAAATCAGGAAGAGCTCGCACTGCTCGAGCGCGATCAGGAGCCACTTAAAAAGATCGAAGGGCCCTTCATCCGCAAGACTCATGCCGAGGTGGTGGCCGAACTCCGCGAGATGGGCTCGGACATTCAGGAAAACGATGATCTGGGAGCTGATGACGAGACGATGCTTACAAAAAAGTACGACAAGCCGATCTTTGTCGAGAAGTACCCCGCTGAGGTTAAGGCGTTCTATATGAAGCGCGACCCCGAGAATCCAAAGGTAGCTCTCTGTGCCGACCTGCTCGCGCCTGAGGGGTATGGGGAGGTTATCGGCGGCTCACAGCGTGAGGATGACTACGAGACCCTCCTTGGCCGCATCCGTGAGCACGGCCTCTCGGAAGAGGCTTTTGCGTGGTATCTCGACCTCAGGAAGTATGGCTCTGTCCCTCACAGCGGTTTTGGAATCGGTCTTGAGCGTCTCACTGCCTGGATCTGTGGTATTCAGCACATCCGTGAGACGATCCCTTTTCCACGTATGATAAACCGAATCTACCCATAGGGAGCACGCGACGAGAGGTTAAACTTGACCTTGAGGCCGGCTAAGAGCCAGAAGACTGCCACAATAGCTCCATAGATCAGTCCGGTCTCTTCGCCCACAAGGTAGACGTGGACCGCTCCCGCAAGAAAAAGGAGGTAGGCCAGACGGTGGAGCCTCTTCCATCCTCTCTTCAAAATGCGCATTGAGAGGTCGTTTGAGGTTATGACGAGTGGGATAAGGGCGAGAATACCTACCAAGCCCCAGAACAAGAAGCTCTTTGGATCAGAGAAGGTCGGGTCGGTCCAGAGTGATGAGACGGGGAGCCCACTCGCGATAAAAAAGCCGAGCAGATGATCGAACAGGAGAAAACCTGTCAGTACGCCAAACTCTCGACGAAGTGAGACCAGTGTTCTGAGGATCCCCAAGTCGGGAAAAACATCGGCAAGCGGCCGGACAAGCATGACTCCGAAGAGAACCGTCCAACCAACTGAGGAAAACTCTGTAAACTCCAGGGCCAGGCCCGGAAGTAAGAGAAGAGGGCTCAAAAAAGCCGCAGCAAAGAGAGCTTTGCTCAGCCACGGAAGATAAGGGACCTCTCCATCCAGAAAGAAGCGAACGAGCCATGAGCGGGGTGGTTCGTTGGTATCCTGGTCTACGAAGCCTTCCCAGAAGATCTTCTCATCAGGCTGACCTCTGGCCGCGCAGTCTGCCCGAACCTGGTCCACCATTTTCGGGTTTCCACAGAGGTAGATCTCGGTCTCGGGTGTGAGCTGGAGCCCGCTCAGCTGCTCGGTAACGCGTCCACGTGAGCCCTTCCAGTCTTCACCCGGCTGAGAGAGTGTGTAGATGATTTTTATGTTGGGAATCGCCTCCAGCCGTTCCAGATAAAATATCTCCGACTCATCACGCACTCCCATAAGAACCGTCACCCGAGCCTTCTCGGAGCCGGCGACACGCTCCTCAAGCATCGAGATCATCGGGGCGATTCCGGTACTTGTCGCGATAAGAATTTTTGGATGAGCGGTCGGCTTGAGTTTAAAGTGTCCGCGTGGTGGGGTCGCCTCGATAACGGCTCCCCTTTTTTTGAGAGCGAGCCAGGCGTGACTCCGACTCTCCGGTGAGAACTTCACGCAAAATTCCGCAACTCCGTCTTTATACGAGACGACTGAGTAGCAGCGCGCAAAACTCCCCTTCTTGTCCTTCATGCGAAAGCGAACATACTGGCCAGGAGTATAGATGAACTCCGTGGGGTCTACTTTTACGCGCAGCCTCCATACATGAGGATTCAAGGGTTCCAGGGACTCAAACACCCCCTTCATAACCGTAGGCTTGAGCTCAAACTCATCTGATTCGACAGCGATAACGCTTACCGGGCAGTTTCGTGCCGCTTCGAAAATAAGGCGTTTCTGGGAGTCGAAATCGCGAGAGATAACCTCGCTCGTCTTGGTGACGTGAAAGATCTTGGGACAGATTCGCTCACACGTCCCACATGCGATACAGCCTGGTTTTATAGATACATTATTAATCATCTCAGGTTTATTATATCCGGCAGTATACCTTTTCTTTCTGATTTATAAAAAAGGCCGGCTTTTGCTATGATGAGCGCTGTGAAGATTAAAACCAAACCTACAGCTGAGCGAACCGGTGAGCTCTACGTCATAGCGGAGACGATTATCTACGCCCTCTTTCCCATCTTGGTGGCCCATACCACGCGACTCCTCCCACCGATTCTTTTCGCAGCCCTGAGCACACTTGCCGCGGCTCTCAGCTTGCTGGTCTATGTCCTGGTGAAAAAGCAGTTTTCCTACCTGGAAAATAAGCAGTTCGTG
>PFRX01000020.1 GCA_002788775.1 Candidatus Peregrinibacteria bacterium CG_4_9_14_0_2_um_filter_53_11
TCAGCCGAAGGTGGTATTGCCGGTGTTGTTCGTGACTACGACAGCTTCGAGAAGCACAGTTTTGATACGATTCGCGGAAGCGACTACCTGGCCGATCAGGATGTCGTTGAGTTTTTTGTTGAGGAGGCGCCCAAAGAGATCGTCCAACTCGAGCACTGGGGCTGCCCGTGGAGTCGTGAAGAGGACGGGAAGATGGCCGTCCGCGCCTTTGGTGGCATGTCTGTGAAGCGCACGGTTTATGCCGCAGACAAGACAGGCTTCTACATCCTCCACAGCCTTTTCGAGCGTACTTTGAAATACCCAAACATCATTCGTTACGACGAGTGGTATGCAACAAAAATTATCGTGGAAGATGGAAGGGCTCGCGGTGTCGTCGCTCTCAACCTTCACGATGGAACCTTAAATGTTCTGGAGTCGAGTGCGGTGATTCTCGCCACGGGCGGAGCCGGCAAGATCTACGCCTTCACAACAAATGGCGCGATTAAGACTGGTGACGGTATGGCCCTCGCCTATGAGGCGGGTGCGGAGCTCAAAGATATGGAGTTCGTTCAGTTCCACCCAACGGGCCTCCCACGAACGGGCATCCTCATCACCGAAGGAGCTCGTGGAGAAGGAGGCTACCTGCTCAACAAAAATGGAGAGCGTTTTATGAAAGACTACCTGCCCGCAAAGATGGAGCTCGGTCCCCGAGACATTATCTCGCGCGCAATTACCAGTGAGATCAAGGCGGGCCGGGGCATTGCCAGCCCTTACGGAGACTACGTCCACCTGGACCTTCGCCACCTTGGCGAGAAGAAGATTGACGAACGCCTTCCCCTCGTCCGTGAGGTCTCAATAGACTTTATGGGCGTCGACCCAGTCCACGAGCCGATCCCCGTCCGCCCCGTCCTCCACTACTTTATGGGCGGAGTTGCAACGACAATAAATGGTGAGACCACCGTTCCGGGCCTCTATGCCGCCGGCGAGGTCGCCTGCGTGACGATCAACGGCTCCAACCGCCTCGGCTCAAACTCACTGGCCGAGTGCCTCGTCTTTGGGCGCACAGCAGGAGAGGCCGCCGCCGTTTTTGCTCAGGAAAATCCCCGTGCCGAGGTCTCCCCGAACGTCCTCCACGATGAAGAGCGGCGTATCGAGGAGCTCAAGAACAGGTCAGGTGAGGAGAAGCTCGCCGTAGTCAGAGATGAGATGCAGCAGATAATGGAGGCTCACGCCGGCATCGAGCGAGAAAAGACCGAGCTGGCCGAAGGAGTCGAGAAGGTTGTCGCCCTGAAAAAGCGTGCGCGAAACATTAAGCTGAGCGACCACTCAAACCTCTTCAATACAGAGCTGATCGCCCGCCTTGAGCTCGACAACATGCTCACCGTTGCCGAAGCGCTCCTCCGCGCCGCACACGACCGGGATGAGTCACGCGGAGCACACACCCGTAGCGACTTCCCCGAGCGTGACGACACCAACTTCCTCCACCACACCCACATCACCAAAGATCAGGAGGGCATGCACCTCACTAAAAAGCCCGTAACCATAACGAAATGGAAACCAGAGCCACGAGTGTACTAGTAAAACGCTACCACCCCGAAGACGAGGCTCCCTTCTACCAGACCTACGAGCTCCGCTTTCACAACGACATGACCGTGCTCGATGCGCTGACGGAGATAAAGGATGCAGACGACGGCACCCTCACCTTCCGCTGGTCTTGTCGCATGGGAATTTGCGGGAGTTGTGCGATGACCATTAACGGGAAGCCCGTTCTTGCCTGCCAGACCTACATGCGTGACGTGGAGCAGCCGGTCCAGGTTGAGCCGCTCCGTAACTTCCCCGTCGTAAAAGATCTCGTGGTCAACCTCGACGATGCCTTCGAGAAGATGCGCTCCACCAAGCCCTACATAGACCGCCTCAAAGAAAAAGGCCTTACCGAGGGCGAGTACCTACAGTCCCCCGAGCAGCGCAAGAAGATCGATCAGACCAGCCAGTGCATCAAGTGCATGATCTGCTACTCGGCCTGCCCGGTCTACGGTCTCGACAAGAATTTTATGGGGCCGGCAGCGGGCGCACTCGCCTACCGCTACACCGCTGACTCACGCGAAAAGAGCAAGCGTCCCCGCATTGACTCAATAAGTGGGGAAAAGGGCATGTGGAAGTGCAGCTTTGTGGGAGAGTGCAGCGCGGCCTGCCCAAAGCGCGTCGACCCCGCCCTCTCACTCCAGCGCCTGAAAGTAATGGGCGCCCTCAGACTCGCGGAACGAACAGTAAAAGGAGAATAACACTATGAGCTACTACGAAAAACAATCGGCCTTCTGGTGGACCCGCAACCTCGCCTCGACGATCTACTTTGTCCGCGAACTCACAGGCGTGGGGATTGCAGCCTACCTCCTCTACTTCCTGGGCTTTGCCGTTTCAGATCCGGGCCTCACCTTCACAAGCGCCACTCACTTCAACGTTATCAGCTACATCGGCCTGGGCGCGAGCATCTTCCACACGCTCACTTGGCTTCGCGTCACAGCAAAAGTTACCCCCTTCGATCTTTCACGGAGCGTCCAGCTCACCCTCTTCGCCCTCTCGCTCGTCGTCTGGCTTGGCCTCTCCTTCCTTCTCTACACCTATCTCTATGGATAAGACTCCACCACCCCTCAGACTCAAAGGCTTCCTCTGGTTTACCTTTAGTGGAACGGCCATGCTGAGCGCCTTTATCCTCCCGGTCCACATCTGGGCGCTTCTACAGGGAAAGACGATGAACATCTCGCTCATCTGGTTCAAACTCTACTTCGCCCTCCTCTTTGTCGTCGGCCTCTACCACAGTCTGTATAGGGTAAAAACGATCGTCTTCGACCTGGGCTTCACGCGCGCTTATCACTGGGTGGGCGGCCTCACCACTATTCTCTTCCTAGCCGGAGTTGCAGCTGCAGCAAAACTACTCTTTGCATAGTTTATAGCGGGGCGTGCCCTTTAAACTAAGCGCTAGCTTTCTTCGCCTTCTTACCTGCCGTTCTTTTTTTCGTCGGGGCAGCTGCTTTCCGAGAAGCAGGTTTGCGAGTCGTCTTGAGTGCGGGGGCTTTCTTGAGGGAGGAAGCTCGCTGGGGTGCCGGGGCTCGCTTTCCCGCCTCTTTCTTAACGGCCACGGCAGCTTTTGTCGCCTTACTGATTTTCTTAGGGAGAGTTTTTGCTTTCTTCATTGCAGCCTTTTTAACCTGTTTCTTCACTGAGAGGGCCTTCTTCACGGTTTTCTCTACATTCTTCTTGAGAGTCTTTTTCAGAGCGGCTTTATCAAAAACAACCTTATTGGCTCCTCCATTCTGACGGTAAAGCTCCTTTATAAGCGCTACCTCATCGGCAAACTCCTCCTTAACCTGTGTCGAGATATCCTTAACCGTTTTCTTCCCTTTTTTTACGGCACCGGCCACCGAGTCAGAGCGGTAAACCTCCTTGGCTACTTTAGTAATATCATCAACAACGTGCCTAAGATCACTTTGAAGCGGAGCGACGCCCAACTTCCCCTTCTTGCGCTGCGCCTTTATCCTTTTTCGAAGGTCGTAACCTTTGCTTGGGGCAAAGAGTAAACCAAGAAGTGCTCCGGCAATGAGACCAAACAACCAACTGAGTGTGCTTCGTCGTTCCATAATTCAGAATATATTAAGGGTGAGTAAAAGATACCATACATCGTCTACCGTGAGAAGTCAAAGGCGGTTAACCTTCGCTATCATTCGGCTCAGCTCTTCAATGGGGAGCCCTACGATAGTACTGTGGCTTCCCTCAACCGAGTCGATAAAGGACTTGGCCAGCCCCTGGATCGCATAACTTCCGGCCTTCCCCTGCCACTGACCGGAGTCGAGATAGCGCCCAAGAGACTCCATCGAGAGCTTTTTAAAAGTCACCGTGGCGGAGACGACGTCCTTGTACAGACGCCCCGCGGGTGAGACTAAGCAGATACCGGTAACGATACGATGACTCTTTCCGGAGAGACTCTTGAGCATACGCAGGGCGTGAGCTCGGTTCCGCGGTTTCGTGAGCACCGTTGAGCCGATGATCCCCATCGTATCCGCACCAACAATAATCTCATTCGGATACCGCTTAGCAGCAAGGCGCGCCTTACCTACGGCATTGTATAAAACCAGCTCCTCAGCGGGCAGACCGACCTTTTTCTCCTCAAAATGAGTGGTACAGCGACGACAGTTATAACCATGCTTCTCGAGGAGACGTTTGCGCCAGATGCTACCTGAAGCCAATATGATACGAAATTCCTTTGACATTTGGGAAGAGGATTCTTATAGTGAGCTGGCTATGCCAATCAAGAAAGCAGCTACAAAATACCACAGACAGTCGGAAAAGCGTCGCATTCAGAACCGCGCAACGAAAGTTACGCTCAAGAAGGCGATGAAAGAGATCGAGAAGCTTGCCGAGTCAAAAGACCTTAACGCCTACGAGAAAAAGCTTCCCGAGGTTGCAAGTGCTCTAGACAAAGCGGTTAAGCGTAATCTTCTCCACCGAAACACTGCAGCTCGACGAAAGTCCATGCTGGCAAAGAAGCTCAAGAAAGCCTAACGACTGGGCCGAGCTCTTACCTTCTACAATCAAAAAGGTCCACATTTCTGTGGGCCTTTTGTCGTCGTGTAGGCCATCAACTGGTTATAACCGGGGGCCTAGAGGCACTCCCCCGACTCATCTCCAAAGCACTCCCACTGACGGGTCTCACCGTTAAGGCGGATAAGAAAGGGACTATTTTGTGCGTTTGCGCGAATCGTCTCTTTAATCTGATTCTTTACGCGGGGAGCATCACAAGCGCCGGAGAGTCCACCTTCCTCTGCGGTTGCAAGATCGATGATGAGGGTCTGGACGGTTCCCACGGTCTGATCGATAACCGGTCCGAGCGTTATGTAGCCATCGGTGAAAGCGGTCGCCGTTGAAAGTGAGGCGCCATAAGCTGAAGGATCGGCCGAGAGCAGGCTTCGGAGGGCCTCTGAAACACGGACGTCAGTATCGAGATCGGAGCTTGTAGCCGCGACCTGAACGGGCGCAAGAAATTCATCACATCCAACAGACTGCCGATCTTGGTTGGCACCGGCCTCCGAAGAGATCAGAAAAAAGGTAAGCGGCTGTGCGGGCTGGCCACAGGCAGTTAGAATAAAGATCAAGCTGAGAATTAGTGTGAGTGAGAGAGTTTTTTTCATGGGATGATTATAGAGAGAAATGCCTTGCAGATCAATAATTCTGGACATTTTCGCGTTTTCGCTGTAACACAAACATACGAAACCGGTATTTTATTGCGAGATCACGCATCCTATGTCACATCCCTCAGAGACAAGAGAGTTTCTCGACTACTACGAGGAGTTCAAAAACGCGATATTCAGCTACCTTCTTTATCGTGTTGGCTACGACCGGGCAACTGCGGAAGATCTTACCTCAGAGGTATTCATTAAAGCATATGAAAACTTCCACAGATACGATCAAACGCGCTCATTCAAAACCTGGATCTTCACCATCGCGCACAATCATCTTATCAACTATGTGCAGAGCCGCAAACTCACCGTCCCGCTTAATGAAGACATTAAGACGCCGGCTAATGAGAAAGGAGCGACCTTTGCAGAGCAGACAGACCACGATATGCAGATGGAGCAGGTTATGCAGCTCGTCTCGGACCTTCCCGAGACACAACGTGAGCTCCTGACCATGCGCTATGTGAATGATCTCAGCAATAGTGAGATTGCAGCCATTCTAGGTAAAGATGAGGGCGCCGTGAGAACGGCACTCTCCCGCGCAGTAGGCCAGCTGCGCAACAAATACAGTACTTATCTATCACAGTCCTAACCATGTCCCCCGAAAAGAACACCATTCACAGCGAGTACGGCGACCATGAGATCGAGCAACTCCTAAGCGCCCTCCCAAAAGAGAAGCTCAGCAAGAGGGGCGATGAGCTCTTCTACAGCCGATTCAGAGAGCTCCAGCGCGAGGAGCGTCCGGCTCACAGCTGGCTCGGCTTCACACGACTCTTCTTTGCAGGAACAATGGCTGTAGCAGCCTTCCTTATCGTTGGAAGTGTTATCAGCTACCGAGACACGGTCACCCACGACGACTTCTTCTTTCCTTGGAAGCAAGCTGGAGAGCGCGTTGAGGAGTCCATCGCCTTTACGGCCGAGCAGAAGGTCACTACTCATCTGCGCTTTGCCGACAGACGTCTTCACGAGGCCTGGGTTATTGTTGAAGAAAAGCCCGAGCTCGCTTTTATAGTACAGAAGGCGGTTGCCAGTGAGGGAGATGAGCGCGTTATGGATGCCACCGCTTCCGAAGAGCTCCGCTGGACCCTGGGGCGGATGAGTGCCGAGGTTGAGCTCGCCTCACGAGTGGTTGTAGACCAAGAGCTTCCGACCGATACCGTACATCGCGTCTTCACCAAGATCGCGGAGACCACCGATACCGAAGTTGAAAGTCTCAGAGAGATGAGCAAGATCGCCCCTAAGAATACGATCGCACTTATTGATGAAAACCGGCAGCAGCACGAGGTGAGCCTGATCCAGATGATTGTCGCTCGAGAAGAGACAAAGCTCTCTCTCGGTCTCAATGAGCCGATGGTTAAGATATCGAAAGTGGCAATCGGCAATGGTGGGCTCAACAAACCGAGCGTCGCCACGGCGATCAGCAACGGCGGACTGAACAGGCCCATCACAGAGGAGTTGAAACTTCTTGCCGGCCTCCCCAAAGACGAGCAGACGGCGCATATAACTGTGCAGCTCGATAAGGCAACAACCGTCCTCTCGCAGCTGCCCAAGGGTAGTGCCGAGTGGAAGTCTGTTGAGGGAACCATCAGCGAGGCAAAACAAGCCCTTGCAGCAGGTAAGACGACGATTGCGGCCGCCCTCTCGATCGCCGCCGATCACAACTTAAACAAGACCTTTACCATCATTGCAAACGAGAAGAATAAGGCGGCCCCAAGCCTGCCCACTGATCAGAAAGATCCCCAGACGATAGCAGCGCCCGCGGTTAAACAGCCGGTTCTGGGAACACAGCTTCCCCTCATCCCGGAGAAAGGTGCGACCTCTCCCCTCATCTCGCCAGCCGCTCCTTCGATAGGCAATCAGCTGCTTAATGTTGGTGGTGAGGAGGCAACAAGTCTACAGTTAATCCCAAACCTTGAGCTCATCCCTGAGCCAAAGACGCTGACCTCCCCCACAACGACGCTTCCCGCAAAGACCCTGGAGACAACGCCACCATCGACTACGACCGAGTCCAGCCAGAGCACTGAACAGTCGTCGGGAAGTTCGGGAACGACAGCTCCACCTCCTCCACTCATTCCCCTGACAGATCCAGTTCCAACCATACCGACTGTCATTCAGCCGGCACCAATCTCTCCGCTCCTCATACCGACGACACCAGCCCCAGCCCCGACAACCACAACAGAACCGGCTAAGACCACTGCACCGGCAACCTCAACGGGCAGCACAGGCTCGACCAGCACGGAGATCCAGAACTTCACAATAACTCCGCTCATTCCGACCAAGACTATTACTCCTACCACGATTCAGAAGACAAACACCCCTACCAACCCGTTTAGTAGCGGCAAGTAAAGTAGGGGCAGAGTAAGCTGTTCGGGGTTACCTACTGTTCTGTGGATCCGTGAGATCGGGAAGGCTGGCCGAGCGCAAAAAAGGTCTCAGGAGAAGTCCCAGGAGGTGAGTAGCTCCGTCTCTGACGTTTTGAGCGGCCCGCCCCCACGGTATTTGGTTGAGGATTCTAAGGGAGGGAAGCGTCTGCAGCGAGGGATATTCGTAAGAGAGGCGAAGAAGAAGCCGCATCGTCTCCTCGGGCGGACGGCCGGAGATGCGGTGACGTACCGTGTACGGAGCACTGCGAAAACCACGAATAAAGAGAGGATGATCAACCTGCAGTCCATCCGTTTCGGAGAGCTGGCTAAGGTAGGGTGCAATCTGCCGAGGTTGATTCGGAAGGTTTAGTCTAAGATGCCACTCGGGAGTATCACTAAAATACTTTTCTTGAAGCTTACCCAAGAGGTTAAACTTTCCGGCCCCTATCTTAAAGTGCAGGAGGTCCATGGTGACTCCCTGCTCCGGAGCATCTCCCTGATCTTGAGTCCGGGTGGAGATCGACTTAAGAAGAGTCAGTCTGGTCTCATTGGAATCGAGACCAAAGAGATCCAGTATTCGGTCGAGGTAGTCGGCTCCCTGCTTGCGAACTCCCGCTTCCCAGGCTGTACGAGCCGCAGTTTCTTCCGGGCTCAGCTCACTCTGTGAGTTCCGCCCCTTTCCATGCTTCTTGGGACTCCCGGCCAGAAGGACGCTCTGCCTAAAGGCTTCGCGCATCTGATCGGAACGGAAGAAGTGAAGCCATCCCGGATCCTGCAACATCGGCTTGATATTGAGACGCTGCATGAGCTCTTCGTCACGAGCGACACCCGGCTTCAGAATGCGCACCGTGGCAGCTTCAGGGAGGCGCCTAAAGAGACTCCAGGGCCTGTAGTCGGGATCGTCCGCCATCTTGATCGCGACACCTGCGATCTCAGCGAGCAGACCCGTATGGACTGTTCCGGCAAAATCGAGAGCCGTGGCGCCGTGAGGCAGCGTGACCGGATGATTACGAGGAGTCCAAAAGGTTGAGGTAGGATGGGCGAGATGTTCTGCCGCAACAGCTCTTACACGACTCAAGTTGGCTCCCTGGGTTTCACGGAGTATACGTTCAACGGCTTGGCGCTGCTCATCGCTCAGAGATTTGGGCGGCTTAGGATTCCGAGCACCCTTTCCTTCAGGAGCCAGACCGTACTCATCCTCGGTTCGGGTGCGACCATAGAGCGAGCGGGCCTCGGAGGTCTCATCATTAATGCGAAAAGTGATAGTACCATAACGGCTCGAGTAGATGGTGAGGCGCTGCCCGCGGCTAATGCCGGTGGTATCTGCCGGCTCTGTGTAACGTCGCTCGCCGGGGAGGGCGCAGTTCTGAATAATGTAGTTAATCATATCACCGACCCCACGCTCACTCTTCATAATAACCTTTACCTCAAATACGGAGTCCTCGGAATCCATACTGAGATCGGAGAGTGAGAGTCGTGGGGAATCGATATCCGGACGATGCACAACCAGAGCACCGAGCCGCATTGGCTCAATCTCCCATCCCTTTATCTGTGAACGGAGGAGGGTATCGTGAAGCGAGGGGGAAGAGGAAGGGCCGCCGGAAGATCCCCCTCCTCTTACAGGCTGAAAAATCTGGTCAAGGTAGCTCCTTAAGGTCTGAGGGGCCTCACCCTCGACGGGCCGGAGCGGCGAGTCCAGACGCTCGGCGAGCCAGAGACCCATGCGCTTGGCAAAGGCGTGGACGAGAGATGCGTTGGTGTAGAGCAGGCCTGTTTCGGCAAGATCACAGGCGGGCCCGTGAAGACCGGCCATCTCTGCAAAAGGCGCATGCACACGGAGGGTCTCCAACGATATATCAGTTTGTTGATGGGGCCTCTGATGGATCAGGGTCCGCATATTGTGAAGGCGATCGGGGACCTTAACCAAGAGCGGCCTTAGCCCCAGACGCCCGATCATCTCAATGAGATGACGCGTCGTAAGATCGCTGGTACGCGCTCGATTCCCCTCTTCATCCTTCGTCTTGGTAACGGCAAGAACCTGGCCCCAGGCGGGCCCCACAAGAGCACCGGCGCGGCGCCATAGGTCGGGATCTGAGACGGTTTCCCTTAAAGCATGCCGATAGGCAGCGTAGCTTTGAACATGCGTATCTTCGGCAAGGTCATGGGCAAGACGCGCATTGACGGTCACGATATCCGAGTCGCCACAGGCATTAACTCCCTCTGCCGCAACCGGAAGAAGGTGGCCGGCAAAAACGGGATCCCCACTACGGCGCGGCTTCAGGTCTTTTGAGGCGCCTGCAACCGTTACGGCATTTGCCAAAAACCAAGCCTGAGTCCCCTCATCCCAAGGCTCCAACTTCTGTCGGCCGCGAAGTGTTCGTACCTCCCCCAAGAGTCTGGCAAACTGCGCGATCAACTCATCGGTAACGACGCCATGAGGATCGTTGCAGTTTTCCTCAAGAAGGCGTGCCACCTCTGCTGGGGTCGGCTGATGAATGCGTGATCGGGAATCGGGTAGATTCACAGGAGGGCATGATGGGCTAGTAGTGGCTTATAGTACAATAAATAATGGATACCCGCAAGTGGTTTTCCGCTGGTACAGCCCTCATATTTTTCCTAAGATGAGGGCACTATGCAGCCTTACCTGAGCCTCCTCAAAGAAGTCCTCGACAACGGCGACGAGAAACGCGACCGCACGGGCGTGGGGACGATCTCCCTCTTTGGCATGCAGCGCAAGTACAACCTGCAGCTGGGCTTTCCGGCAGTAACGACAAAAAAACTTCTTTTCGACGCCGTCCTGCACGAACTCCTCTGGTTTTTGCGCGGCTCCACAAACATCAATGATGGACTAAAAGAGCACACTCCCATCTGGAACGCCTGGGCCGATCCCGATGGCGACCTTGGGCCGATTTACGGCTATCAGTGGCGCGCCTGGGAGAAGTTCAGCTGGCACGGAGAAGAGAAGGGCTGGGAGCGAACGCACATCGACCAGATCTCCAATGCCATTCAGATGATAAAGACCACCCCCGACTCGCGACGCATTATCGTAAGCGCTTGGAACGTCGCTGATATTGAGCGCATGAAGCTCCCCCCCTGCCACCTCCTCTTCCAGTTTTACGTGGTCAACGGGCGACTCGACTGCCAGCTCTACCAACGAAGTGCCGACCTGGCCCTCGGGGTTCCCTTTAACATCGCCAGTTATGCTCTGCTCATGAGCATGATTGCCCAAGAGTGCAACCTTACCCCGGGCATCTTCACCCATACGATCGGCGACGCCCACATCTACCTCAACCATATCGAGGGGATCAAAGAACAGCTCCTGCGCCAGACGCACCCACTCCCCACCCTCAAGATAGCCAAGAAACCCTTCTGGGAGCTGAAATTTGAGGATTTTGCTCTGGAGAACTATGTCCACGAGCCTCACATTAAATTCCCCATTGCCGTCTAGCCTATGTACTTCTCACTCATCGCCGCGCAGGACGCCAGCCGAGGGATTGGCAAAAACAACACACTTCCTTGGCGCCTCCCCCCCGATCTCGCCTACTTCCAAGAGATGACGATCGGCAAGAAACACAACGCGGTCATAATGGGCCGAAGCACCTGGGACTCCCTTCCGGAAGCTCACAGACCCTTAAGTGATAGGTATAACATCGTCCTCACACGCCAGAAAGACTACCCACTGCCCGAGGGTGTCGACAGCGCCGAAAGTTTTGAGGAGGCGCTCAAAAAAGCTGCAGGCCGCCATCCGGAGGCGATCTTTGTTATCGGTGGGCAGAAGGTCTTTGCAGAGGCGATCAACGACTCGCGCTGCGAGTACCTCTACATCACGCAGCTCGATCAGACCTTTGAGTGCGACAGCTTCTTCCCTGAAATTAACCCCGAGGAGTTCGAGGAGGTCTTCGCATCAAAACCACGGGAGTACAAGGAGATTACTTTTCAGTTTCTGAAGTACCGTCGAAAGCGGCCATAGAGTCAATAACGTGATCGGTCATTTGGGAGGCACGCTCTTTAAAGCTGCCCAGGTAGTCGGCCGCCTCTCTGAAGATAGTTTGAAAAGCCTGTTCATCTGAGCTATCAACCGTCTGAGAGAGCTCATCAATCGCCTGCTTGTAGGCCTTAACCGCAACGGCGGTCGAGGGGTTTTCTATCTGAATTTCAGCGTACAGCTGAGGTGACTGGCCCAGGATACGGCCGATCATCGCGAGTCTAAGCTCGTAAATCGGGCTGGCAAAGGCGAGCGTCTTTTCCAGATCCACCCCGAGCTTTTTCAGGGCCAGCCCACTCGCGATTGCCGAGAAGTGGGTTATGCCCTGGATGACCGCCATCATCTCGTCATGCTCTTGTGGTGTCGTCTTTTTCAAGTGGGCTCCATTCTGAACTAAAAAGTTACTCAACCACTCCGCGCGAGGGCCGGTTTTCAATGGACAGACGGCAATAACTTGCTCGGCCATGTGAGAGACAACCTGAGGGCCAAAGAGTGGGTGAAGGCCAAGGATCTCGACTCCGTCGGGAGCAGAACGAGCCAGTGCCTCCATCGCGGGCAGTTTTATCGAGGTCAGATCGGCAAGAAGGCTGCCGGGGCGAGCGGCGGGAGCGACCTCATTAATTACGGCCGGCGTAACAGAAATGGGCACCGAGAAGATGGTGATATCCGCCTGAGCACAGGCCTGCCGGGGAGTTAGCTCGGTCTCGTGGTCAGCGATGAGCACCTCGCAACCGGCCTTCTCAAAAAGCCCGGCAAAGGCCGCGCCGAGCTTTCCTCTTCCCCCAATGATGGCTGTGCGGGGAAGACTCATACGACGGCGGCAATAAACTGAGTGAAGTTGATCTCAAGATCCTGGATGTTGGACTCGAGAAGCTCGAGGTTGTAGAGATCGGCACAGCGTTTGGGTGCTATGACCGCGGTATTTTTGTTGAGGGTCGCCCCACTGGAAAGCTGAGCGGCTGCGGTTGCCGTGTCACTCGACTCGATCTGTGGAACGTTCGGGAAGACGCGGGCAAGGTAGCCCTTACACTGAGCCAGCGCCTGCGGATGAGACATGATGGCACTGATCGCCTCTTTCCGCACGCCGGGAAGGACCATCAGGTTGTGGCGGATATCGAGGTCAAAAATATCGTCTATTACAAAAGTGTGCTCGCTGGCGGCATAGATACTCTCCATAACGAGGCCGGCCGTTGAGTTGTGGATGGGGAAGATGCCGATGTCAGCCTGGCGCGAGTCGAGAAGATAAAAAACTCCCTCAGCCGAGACGGGGTAGAGCAGCTGGTGATGTTCAATCTTATTATTCTTAATGTACTGGAGAGCAGCCTCTTCGGAAAAACTCCCGGTCGCGCCCATAACGGCAAGGCGAAGCGCCGCACGCTCAACAGACTGCCCCGCGAAAGTGGGGGAAGTCTCATTCCCCTCCTCTGCCGGAGCTGAGGCCCCAAGCGCATCGCGGCGCTGAACTTCTCGGGAGACCTTGATAATCGCACTAAAAATCCTCTCGATATCCCGTGCACCCGAAAGGCCATTAAGCTCAGCACGACGCTCGCGGCGCTTCCTCATCTCCATATGCGGATCCTCAACAGGCATCTCTCGCTTCTGCTTGTACTCCCCCACCTTGTGGGAAAACTCAAGACGACGAGCAAGAAGCTCGATCAGTTTGAGGTCGATCGCGCGAATCTCATCCCTAAAATTATTCAGTTCATCAGACATGCTTCCACTCTATAAGACGCCCCTGGTTATGACAAGGGGAGCAAAAGCCGGAGCACGTCAAAAAGGGACTAACGATGGCTGAAGCTGAGTGGCCGGAGGCCTACTAGCTCTGGGGCAGGTCCGGCATATCGGAGTTCAGAGCGGCGGTCAGAGCTGCCGAAAACTGTTCAAAGGCGGCCTGGTCTCCACTGGCCTTACCGTTGTAGTAACCGAAAACCTCTGTGCCCTGCCTACTTATGCTCAGATAGCGCTCTCCATACTGAAGATCGAAACTCTTCTGGCCCGGGATGCTGATAAGGAGGTTGCGAGGATAGGTGAAACTGCGGTTGAGGTCTACCACACGGCCTCCGGAACTCAGGAGCACTTCGGGGTAGGCCGGGCTTCCGATCGTGCCTTGGACACTAAGCCGGGTAGCATTTTTCTGACGGAAGGTGCTCCCCATAAATCGGTCTACCGTGTCTTTCAGAGAGGCTACACTCTCCCCGATTTCTCGAGGTTTTTCGGCCTCGACAGCGGGTGCCGGAGCTCCTGCCAAGCCCGTTGGAGGCCTGAGCCGCTCTACAGGAAGACCTGCTGGAACGGTTGCCGAGGCTCCATCGGGCCTTGCGGCCGGTGTCGCCGGACGAACCTCCTCCTTGGGAAGCTCGATCTTGTAGTGCCAGCCATTCAGGAAGACTACCGGCTTGCGACTTCCAGCAAACTCATACCGTCTACTCTTAGGATTCCAGCTGGCCGTTTCCGTCGATGAGCTTTTTTCACCCCTCTTTGTAGAGGTAAGAGTTATCGAGCGGGCCCCGGAGCGGTCAAAGAAGTCACGACCCGACGGCTTAAGACGCAGAAACTCGGTCTTACTTCCCAGCTCGTAGTTGCCATCATCATCCAGAGTGAAGCCGGTTACCAGGTTTCCCTCGCGGTGAGAGTCAAGATCGGAATCGGGAAGTCCCAAGCCCTGCCTCTCGGCAAAATCAAGTACTACCATGGCCCCCTTGGTCGAAGCATCACCATTTTCGCGCATAAAATCGGCGACCGTCTGATCGTTGATTGTGGGAACTCCATCGAGATTTTCCCGAGCCGCTCGGAAGCTCAAACCGCCTCTATATCCCCCCTGTGCATCCCACAGCTGAATGAGATTATTTTTTATCTCAGCGCGCACGGTCCCTTTAAACAGAGGATTTCCCTTGTCAAATATGCCGTGACGATCGGCGAGACGAATAGCACGGTCGACTCTACTGCGCACTGCTCCGGAAGCTAGCCCGATCGCATCCAGAATAGGGTTGAGATTGTCGCCCTGATCGTCCCATCTCAACTTTAAATCCGCATCGTCCAGACGAAGCCAGGCATCATTGTAGCTCAGATTTTCAAGGGGCACTGCTTTGGGAACCTGGTACTCAGAGTCCGAATCGTAGGCATCCATTACCTCTCGGGGCACACCAACGTTGAGGTAGACGTAGCGCTGGGAAGCGCCGATAAAGGCCTTTAGACAGTTCAACATGTAGTTGGTTTTAGTTTTACCTTCAATATATTATAACATATATATAGGTTATAGCCAACAATCGTGCTCCTCGAAAAGCTCGCCGCCGTTGTTGGCCGGTAGGCTGTCGGGGTCAGCTCCAAGATGAGGTAGCTAGAAGCAGCGTGAAGGTGAGCGTGGCCCTTGACAGACATCAGCCGTAGCACCTTCACAAACCGTGGGGCACTCATCACCCGAAACTGTAGGGGGAAAGTTGTTGGGATCCGGAGCAAAACCCAGCTGGACGGTCGTATCGACACAGCCTCCTTCGGCTATGGGGCCGGTTGACTCCTTGGCCGCCTGAATTGTCTCCCTAAGCATTTTACAGGTGACGCCAGCCATAATTCCGTTATCATAGACCAAATCGCTTTCGGCACAGGTCAGGCGCAGGCACTGTGCGATGACAAGCCGATGATCAAAATCAGGCGTGCCCTCAAGATCAGCACAGAGAAGCTCAAAGCGATTATGAAGAGCGGGAATGACATCCCTCTCAATGCAGAGTGGCGTATCAATGGGTGCAGCATCGACCTCTGCTCGAGGAACAAAGGCATCATCAAGCCCACCGACACCCGCCTCCGTGGGTATACCAAAATCTTGGGCATGTGGATCCGTTGAGGCATCATCACACCCCGTTGAGGTTAGGAGCAGAGCTGCAAGTGCTGATTCACGAAGCATAGGTAAAAATCATAACAGTTTAGAGCAAAGCGTCAACTGCGGAATTAGGATTGAGGGGCCAGACCGAGTTTCTTAAGAAGATCGGTCATGCTTACATCGGGCCCCAGGTCAGCCGAAGTCAACTCGTGGATAAGCGGGGTGCCCTTCGGGGTCTTATCACGGTGAGGCCCAACAACTGCCTGCTCCCGCTGATTCATCTGAAAGAGTCCTTCTCCCTTAACCCATGGAGTTTCATAAGACCGCGACATAAAATCCTGTACTCCTGCGGGACGAACGAGAGCAAAGACCGCATCCACCTCTTCTTCTCCAAAAGAGTGCGCCGCACGAACAAAGTGCCTCTGTAGCGCCTGAGCATAAGGCTCCAGAGCCGGAACAGTCACAACCACATTTCGGTCACCGCGATAGTCCGCTATTGCGGCGGCCGAGGCGACCGACCACGCACAGTGACGGGCAATGACCTGCTGGGCTGACTCACGAATCCGAGCATTATGACAAGGCGGATCTCCTTCATTGCGACGAGGTTGAGCTTGAAGTTTTGAAGCGTCAAGAAGGTCCGTAGGCCTAATATCCGGGCTAAGGCGCTCCATCGACCGCATCGCACGAGTTATGAGCCACACGTAATTGCCTCTCTGTTGTTCAATTTGGAGTGCAGCGTTCTGGGCTACGGCCCCTCCGTCAACGTGCATCCAGTCAGCCTCGTCCTTGAGTCGCGTACCAAGTCGAGCACTCTGATCCGGCTCCTCACCGACGGCGAAGATGAGTTTTGGGCTACTGGTTCGTTCTCTTGAGGCCATAGGAAATTAGGAGGATTAGAGGTCCGAGGGCCGATTCTATACCAAAGTGGTGGTAACGACAAGGGGAATTGACTAACTAAAGAAACTACTCATAGTGCCAATATGAGTAACAACCTAAAAACGCCAACTCCGCATCTGCCCCTACTTCCAGTAGGTGAGGATAAGACCGAAAACTACAAACAAGATGAGCTGGTATCCGCCCTGAATTAGGAAGCGAGTCCAGGAGATTTTTGCCGAGTCATTGTTCCACATAGCCGTTCCAGCGATGGTGGGGATGATAAAGGCTGCCCAGATCCAGAGGGCGTTCTGCACTCCACTGACCTCTTGCCAACCGGCGATGTAGTAAGCCAGCACCCAAACCTGAAAAAGAGTCAGCAGGAACTGGATAAGGTAAAGCTTTCCAACACCCTTCTGCATCTCTTTGCGGCGCTCCATATCAGCGGGGCTCACACCAACAATCTCCATCCACTTCCTACCAAAAAGAGGCCCATACCAGAGGGCGCCAAGTACCATAGAGAAGATCGCAGAAACGATAATGGCCCAGTAGTTGAGGGTAATCATATGAGGGAAGATTAATAAATGGGTCAAGCCTTACCGTTCATTGTATACGAAGTCGACAAAAAAAGAAGGCTGTCCTAGTGAACAGCCTTCTTGGGTATTTCGTGTCGGATTAGGACTCCAGGGCGTATTAGTTACTAGCCTCGGGGTCAGTGGCTTCAGGTCCGTGAAGTGGCGTCTCTTTAAATGGATCGGTGCCTTCGGGAAGGCCCAAGCTGCCGATCTGCCCGGCCATTACCAAAAGGTGGCGGCGAACCTGCGGGTGTTCAAATTGAGCGTGGTCCCTAATCCTCGCTGCAAGCTCCCTAGATGAATCCGTTTGGCTGCCATAGAGTACGCCAGCGGCCGCTGCTTCGACCTCTTCCCTAAGTCTGTTGGCGGCCCTGGGCTCTGTATCAACGCCTGGTTGAGATGAAAAAGAAGGAAGGCTAGTACTATTTAGCGGTAAGAAGAACGACCCCTCCGATAATAAGTGCGATGCCAAGGTAGTGGAGAGGCATGATAGTTTCGCGAAGGAAGAAGAGTCCCAGGACGGCGGCCACCAGAATTGATCCACCAATCACGAGCGGCACCCCGATCGAGGCGGAGACGCCCTTTGAGAACATGTAAAACGAGGTAATCTCAGCCAGCCCGACCATAACTCCGGCGAGAGCGGCATAGGCAATCCCCTTCTGTGAGATCGCCAGCGGCGCATGAGAAAACTTGAGTATGAGCAAGATGGCACCTCCAACAAGTGCGGCAACGACTTGCAGTATAACAGCACCAACAATCTGATTAATATGCCCCGAGGCGACCTTGATGAAGACGTTATAAGCGCCGAAGAAAAAGGCACTCATCAGTCCAAGAAAAATCCAGTTCATAATACTGTCTAGAGTAACGATTTTGCAGTATTCGCACAACTCCTCTGCTACACTCGGTATACACGCCTAACCGCACCTCCTCATGCGCATTGCCAGCTACAACCAGATGTTTGGCTGTGACGGACAGTCCTTAGTGGAGTTCGGCATCGTGCATGGGCTCCACAAGCTCAAGGCCTATGAGGCAGTCGAGCGGCGGGCCCGCCTTGAACGAACAGTCGAGACCATCCGGCAG
>PFRX01000046.1 GCA_002788775.1 Candidatus Peregrinibacteria bacterium CG_4_9_14_0_2_um_filter_53_11
AATCTGAAAAACCGCGTCTCGACCTACTTCCGCAAGGGCTATGCGCACTCATCAAGAACTCATAAGATGCTGAGTCTGGTCTCCGACTTTGAGTTTACCGAAACCGACTCCGAACTCGAGGCTCTCTTGCTTGAGCACAACCTCATAAAACAACTTCGGCCCAAGTACAACATCCTGATGAAGGATGATAAGAGTTACGTCTATATTGAGGTTAAGACCAACGAGGACTTTCCCCGCATCCGAGTGATTCGCGAGCGTAGTCTCGACAAGGCGGCCCAGGGAGAGAAGGGGCCCGTAAAATATTTCGGACCGAAGCTGGCAGCAAACAAAGTCTATGAGACTCTCCGCATCCTCAAAAAACTCTTCCCATTCAGACACTGCAATCTCAACATCGCCTGGAAAGGAAGCGAGGAGCAGAAAAAGAGTCTCTCAAAAGGAGGGGAGCCGGAGAAGACAAGTGTAGAGGTAACCAATCGGGTGATCGACTATCCCTGCCTCGACTATTATATAAAGCGCTGCCCGGGCCCTTGTATCGGTGCGATCGATCCTGCATCGTACCGTCGAATCATCGATGAGGTGATGAACTTTCTCAAGGGAAAAAGCGAGGAGCTGGAGCAGCAGCTTGAAGATGACATGCGTGAGGCGGCAATGAACAAGCTCTTCGAAAAAGCCGCTCGAATCCGCGACAAGCTCTTTGCCGTACAGACAATCGTTGAAAAACAGAAAATAACTAATCGCGCACGCGTCGACACGGATGTAGTTAACGTGGTCGGACTCAACGGCCACCTCTACTTCACGCTCCTAATGATCCGCAACGGCAAGCTGACAGACCAGGAAAACTTCATCTTCGACGCCCTCGAAGTCGGGGAGCAGACAAGCGATGACGAACTCCGCGAGGCCATTCACGCCTTCGTCACCCAGTATTACGAACGAGCCGGCGAAATACCCCGAGAAATTATCGTCCCGGACGTCTTCGAGGAGACGCAGGTCCTGGAGGACTGGCTGGTTAAAAATGGCGCCTCCAAAGTCACCATCACCTATCCACAGAAGGGCCAGAAAAACGAGCTCCTCGAACTGGCGCACAAGAATGCCCTCGCCTTTGCCCGCCAGCACCGCATCAAGTGGCTCACGGCTCAAGATGACGAGAAAGCGGCCGAGCGACTCGGTGAACTTATCGGGCTACCTCAAGGAACACCCCTCAAACGTATCGAGGGCTTTGACATCTCGCACTTGGGCGGCGAGCAGACCGTGGCCTCGATGGTCGTATTTCACAAGGGACGGGCCCTTTCCAAAGACTATCGGCACTTCCGACTTCGCACCGTACAGGGCAAGCCCGATGACTACAAGAGTATGGCCGAGATCCTCACACGCCGGCTGAAGTACCTGACCAAAAATGAGACCCTCTCCCTCAAAAAGGCGACAAAGAAGGATGCGGAGTTTGTAGAGAAGGTACTCGGCGCACCAACAAAGACACCGCAAGAACGTCCTGGCTCCACAAAAACCTTCGTTCTCCGCGAGGGCGAGACCCTCATCGGCGCAGCCCGCCTGACCGATCACAAGCGCCACCTCTTCTCGCTCGACAGCATCTACCTAGACCCCAAAAAGAGCGACGAGGAGAGCCTCCTCTTTCTTATAAAAAAACTGATCCAGGGAACAAGAGATTCCAAGGCGCGCCTTTATGCCCGTCCGAACGAAAAAGACCGAGAGCTCTACCAACGCTATGGTTTTAGAGAGATAGACAAGGTACCCGGGGAGATCCAAGCTGCCTTCAACGACCAGAAGAGGACGAAGCTCGGTACCAAGAAGACTACGACCAAGTCGGAGGGAGGGGTACTGGCCCTCTACGCCACTCAGATGGGAGGCAAAGACAACTCTTTTTCGGCACGTCCTGATCTCCTCCTCATTGACGGGGGCAAGGGACAGCTGGGAATGGTTATCGAGGTCCTAAAAAAGCTCAAGATAGAGATCCCCGTTATCTCACTGGCCAAGAGGCTCGAGGAGATTTACGTACCCGGCTTCGCAGCTCCAATCCTCCTTCAGGAGGGGGATAGTGTTCTCAAACTTCTCCAGCACATCCGCGACGAATCCCACCGCTTTGCGATAACCTTCCAGCGCTCGCTCCACCGAAAAGCACTTCTCGAGAGCTAACAGAGCCTCCCACCCCGCAGCCACCTCTGCTTCAGCCAGACCTTGGCCAAACTCGGCCCAGCCATGCATCCAGCCACCCCTCATCCTCATGTTTAAC
Source organism: Candidatus Peregrinibacteria bacterium CG_4_9_14_0_2_um_filter_53_11 (assembly GCA_002788775.1). Lineage (GTDB taxonomy): Bacteria > Patescibacteriota > Gracilibacteria > UBA1369 > UM-FILTER-53-11 > UM-FILTER-53-11. Next base: position 2,246 of record PFRX01000046.1, read on the forward strand.
ATCGACCTCATCGTCCTCGGCAAACTCAAAGAAGACTACCTCCGTGCGGCTGAAGAGGAGTACACCAAGCGTCTGGGCACCTATGCGAAGCTCACTATCATCGAGCTCACCGAGGAGCCCTTCCGCGACCCTGAGGGTGAGCTCAACTCTATCCGGGAACGCGAGGCGACTAAGATTAGGCAGCGCATCGCTCCGGGCAGCTTTGTGATCGCCCTCGACGAGCGGGGAGGGGAGTATACTTCAGTTGATTTTGCCCACATGCTTGAGAAAAAGTCGTCGCAAGGGCAGAAGCTCGTTTTCGTTATGGGGGGGCCTCTCGGCCTGGACCGCGACCTCCTCAAGTCGGCAGACCTGAAGCTCTCACTCTCCCCACTGACCTTCACCCACCAGATGGCTCGAATACTCCTCTTGGAGCAGCTCTATCGCGCCGGCACAATCCTCAACAAAAAGCGTTATCACTATTAGATGGACAAGCTGGCTAAAGCCGCTAAACTGTAGCGTGTTCCCCCTTTTTATTATATACGCCCAGGTGGCGGAATTGGTAGACGCGCACGACTCAAAATCGTGTCCCGCAAGGGGTGAGGGTTCGATTCCCTCCCTGGGCACCATATTCACATGTTTTGCGACGAAGCTCACGTTCATTTTGTAGCAGGTCAAGGCGGTAGCGGTTCGATCTCTTACCGCCGAGAAAAGTACATTCCCAAAGGAGGGCCCGACGGAGGAAACGGGGGCCAAGGTGGTTCTATCTACCTTATTGGCGATGACAACATCAACACCCTGATAACCTTTGACACCCACAAGCACTTCCGCGCCGAGCGAGGTGGACCGGGCGAGGGGAATAATAAGGCGGGTGCCGATGCCGAAGATCTCTACCTAAAAGTCCCTGTCGGGACGATTGTTTATGATGAGAAAAAGAAAAAGATGATCGGCGAGGTGAAGACACCGGGAGAGACGCTCCTGTTGGCCCGTGGCGGGCGCGGAGGCTACGGCAATGCTCACTTCAAAAGCTCAACACGTCAGACGCCGAGCTTTGCCGAACTTGGTGAGCCGGGAGGGGAGTTTAACTATATTCTGGAGCTTCAGCTCGTAGCGGATGTCGGCTTCGTCGGCCTCCCCTCGGTGGGAAAGTCGACACTTCTCGCGCACGTCTCGAATGCCCGTCCGAAGATCGCCTCCTATCACTTTACTACACTCATCCCAAACCTTGGCGTTGTCTCTCTGAGGCAGTTTGGAGGAAGCGACGAACAGAGTTTTGTAGCCTGCGATCTGCCCGGACTGATCGAAGGGGCCCACGAGGGAAAAGGGCTCGGCATCAAGTTCCTCAAGCACGTCGCCCGCAATCGCGTTCTCGTCCACGTCCTCGACGTCAACTCGCTCGACCCCCACGAAGATTACGTCAACATTAAGGAGGAGCTCCGCCGCTACGACCGCTCTCTGGCAAAGAAACCCACTCTCGTCGTTTTCAATAAGATCGACTCGGTGAGCCCCGAAGCCGTGGATGAGGTAGTAGCGGCTTTTCAGAAAAAACACCCACGCATAAAGCCCATCTACCGGATCTCCGCGGTAAGCGGAGAAGGCCTCAAAGAGCTTATGCACGCCCTCTGGAAGACGCTGGAGAAAGAGCTTAAGCTTGCGCGCAAGGCCGCAAAGCCGGCGAAAGAGACTAAGCCGGAGTTCAAACTCTTCACTCCCGCCGCCGAGGAAAATGAGAAGTCGTTTACCGTTCATGTCCGACGTCTCGGCAAGCGCAAGAGCAGCTTTGAGGTAAGAGGCCGACGCATCGAACAGATCGTCGTAATGAGCAACTTCACCAATCAAGAGGCCGTGGCCCGCGTCTACGATGTCTGTGAAAAGCTGGGAATAGACAAGGCGCTCAAGCAGATTGGAGCCCGTTTTGGCGACGACTTCCGCATTGGAGGACACTCACTCATCTACCGCTGGGGCATACAGAAGGCCTCCTAATACTCATAAACTATGATTCTCATCGTCGGACTGGGAAATCCCGGAAGCGAGTACCGCACAACGCGCCACAATGTGGGATTTATGTGCGTCGAGCAGCTCCAAAAGCAGCTCGGCTTTCCCGAGTTCCAAGAAAAAAAACAGTTCTCCGCGCGGATCAGTGAGGCGAATATAGAGGGAGAGAAGACCATTATGGCCCTTCCCGAGACCTTCATGAACCTCTCGGGCGAGGCGGTACTAAAACTCATGAGCTTCTATAAGATCAGCCCAACCGACCTCTGGGTTGTCTACGACGACATCGACCTTCCTTTTGGTGAGCTCAGACTCAGAGCAGAAGGTTCAGCGGGAACTCATAACGGAATGCGCTCAATCTGCTCACAAATCGGCACGGCCTTCCCACGTCTCCGCATAGGCATAGAGAGCAGGGGAGAGAGCGCACCCGCGCAACAGGATCTGAGCTCCTTCGTCCTCTCTCCATTCTCGAAAGAAGAAGAGCCACTCCTGCCGGAACTGATAAAAAAGGCCGCAAACATCCTTGAGACTGCCGTCCGTGAGGGCTTCCCCAAGGCGCTCGACCTGCTCAACAGCCAGCGGTAAAGAATTCCCCCCAAAATTACTTGCCTTTTGCAATTCAATAACCTATAGTACCCCCGCTATGTTTGCAATTGTAGAAATCGGCGGAAAACAATACAAGATCACTGAGGACGAGACGATTCGCGTTGAGATGGTCGACCCCTCAACATGCAAAGTCCTCCTCGTATCAGATGGAAAGACGACGCAGATCGGCACTCCCTACCTGGACAATGCCACAGTTGGTCTTGAGGTAACCCACACAGGAAAAGACAAGAAGGTCATCATGTTCAAGATGAAGTCCAAGAAACGTTACCGCCGTCTCCGCGGGCACCGACAGCCTTTCAACGAGATGAAGGTCGGAAAGATCTCGGCCTAACCTACGAGCAACCTCCTCAGCAGTAGGCCAAACAAGAAGACTACTCCTCAGCCACACTCTGGCTGTTTTTTTGTGGAAAAAACTAGGAAAGGGAGTCCAAAACCTTCTGGAGGTCCGGAGGAAGGGGGGAGTCGACGACTACCTTTTTCTTGGTAGAAGGATCGACGAAACTCAGCTTGTGCGCATGAAGGAACTGGCGGCCAAGGCCCAAGCGCTCTTTAAAGACCTTGTTGGCCTTCAAATTACCATAGGTTGCATCTCCAACTATGGGAAAGCCGATACTGGCCGTGTGCACGCGGATCTGATGAGTGCGGCCGGTTTTAGGGGAAAAGCTCACGAAAGAATAGACGTCCTCCGTTCCTTGATCGCAAAGGACTGAGTCCACATGATAGTCCGTGTAGGCATCACGCGCCTGCGGGAGCTGAGAGATCGCCATCTTCTTGCGATTCTTACGACTGCGGAAGATACCTCCCTCGATAGCTCCATCAGTGGGTTCGAGCGCACCAATAACGAGCGCCCTGTAAACTTTCTGGACGCGACGCTCCTTCCACTGCTCCTGCAGAGCCGCCTGTGCCACGGGGTCTTTTGCGGCTATAAGAATCCCGGAGGTATCCTTATCCAGACGGTGAACCGAAAAGAGCCCCTCTGAGGCGATAAGCTGCTCGGTTGTGATTCCGGCAGGCTTGTCTAGCGCGACACACCCCTCAGTTTCATAGAGACGAGCAACAACCGGAAGATCCTTTAGGGAAGAGCGCAAGAGCTGTCCTTGTGCCGTTTTTGAGTACTTTTTTTGTTCAATAAAAGCCTCGAGAGCCGCGGCCGTGACGTCAACCTCCTCACCTTCCTTAATAACAGTGTTAGGACGCACCGCCTTTCGCCCCCGCACCTCAACGCCCACCTCACGGATAAAGCTCTGCAGGAGGCTGCGGGATATCTCGGGAAAGGCCTGTGATAAGTGCTGGTCAAGACGCATGGGCTTCATCATAGCACAGGATCGCCCTCAGCGGCTGGTTTAACAAGCCCCTTCAATACGGGGAAAAAAGGAAGTGCACGGCCGGCGGCTGCCCGCCTTTCTACCGCACGCTCATGGACCAGCCCACCAACAGTATTAACTAAGCCACCCAGCTGGGGGGGATAGAAATTTGGGGGGAGGGGATCAGCTCCATTGTCGCAGGCCCAGTCGAAAAGTCCGTCACGCTCGGCGGCACTTATTTTGAGACCCTTACAAACTTCCTTTCGAACATTCTTAACGTTGCTGTTAGCACGGAGAAAGCGGCGCACAGTTCCCATGGCATCGATCATAACCTCAACCGGCCCATTGGTTCGAAGGCCACGAGTTTGCGGATCGGTCATATGGTCCACCGTCCAACCACCCGCATTATAGCCGGGAACCGTGTTCAAGTGGCCGCGAAGTTGATAGTAAGGGTCGACACGCTCAACACCCCCATCCTGACGGAAGGCGTGACCGGCAAGGCGGTCGACAACCTGAAAGTGCTGAGCTGCTCGCTCAGAATCTCCCTTGATAACGCCATCCTCCATTGCACAGACAAGGCCGGCGCGCACCCAGCTGTGACTATCCATTTTCAAGATGCCTGAGTCACCGAATGGCGAGATCTTCCTACTGTTTCCGGGATAGACGACAGCTCCTCCCTCGGCCAAGATCTGAGCGACAAGTGCCGCATTGGCAAGGGGATAGGCGGCAGCCTTGTTTAGCTCATCCGGCGTCGTCGGCCTTATCCAGTCTGGCAGCATGTGACGGACGATACCGCTAAAAGGAATCGACATCGTTGGCGGTTGATCACTTGGAGAAGCAGCTTCTCCCACTGGAAGATCAGTAAGATATCTACGATCAGCCGTAGCGCCCAAAAGCGCTGACGTGTCATTAAGGAGGGCAGTGCGGAGCTGAGAATCAGCGCTGAGCGCGGCCAAACTCCCCCAGGCGCCGCCATAGACATCGTCAAATCCAAACATCTCAGCGGTGGCATCAGCAAGGGCAACACGGCACGACTCTTGGCGTCGCACACCCCGGGCGGCCCTCTCGTCACTCTCGTCGCCCTCTCCGCGCAGGACACGCTCAACCTCCTGAAGCGTCTTTCCCTGAGCGACCATAAGCCCGATCAGTCGTGCGGCACCATCTACAAACGGAACAAGCCGAGATGTGGAGCCCCCCTCCCTATCACTTTGGCGAGCAGCAAGATCCGCGGCACCTGCGAGGTAGCCATAGAAGTTGAAGGGCGCGCCCTGCTGACAATAAGCTATAGAGGGGACGCCAACCGGACAGCTTAAGGTATCCGGCGTGATAGATCGAACATCGAGTTTAGGCTCTACAGATAGATCATGGGGATGTTCGTTTACAGATGGAGGGAGGACAGGCCCCAGACGATCGCGTCGTCCCGCGACTATACTGCGTGGGGAAGCAACAGCCCGAGGAGAAAGCTGATCGAATCCTTGAATCCGGCCGGTGTGACCGGGCAGCGCTGAACGTTGACGCTCTGCCCGCGCTTGAGCGGGAGAGGTCAAGGAGTCAGCTCCTCTAGACCATGTAGATGGGACTGATGCATTCATGAGGTCTTTTTCTTGGGGTTAGCGGCTGCGGCAAGCTCCCACGCTGCGGGGAGAGCTCCACGCCAGGCGAGCTCAAAGAGGGCCTTCTGTGTCTGAGCAATACTCTGACTCTCGATCAAAACCCCCATCAGCTCGTTGGGGCTGATGGAGACGATCGCAACCTTGTCCTCGTAGATATTAATTTCATTGGTAACACCCGCGATATCTTTGGGCATCCAGCGGAAGTGCGAGAGCTTACTCGTCCGAACCTCGGGATACTCGTCCTCAAGATACTTACGGCTAATATCATTATCGATCGCAACACAGCGCTCAGCGAGCCTCTTCTTCTGCACGCGCTGGATTCCGTACCATAAGATGTACTCCCGCGTCTCGGGACGCGAGAACCAGGACTCCATATTCACATAAGCACAGAGAGGCTCGGAAGAGGTAAGCGTATCATTCATAACACGCTCAACCCCATCAAAGCCGTCATAAAAACGCACCTTGGGATTGAGTGAGTAGGGATTGGTGAGTGAGTTCAGCTCGGGAAGGTAGGCCTCAAGCTCATGCTGATGATGAGTGAGTTCACGCTTCTGCTTCTCTATAAAATGAAGCAGATAGTCGGGAGAGACCGCCGTAAAGTACTTAACATTTGAGCCGCTAAACTCACTCACCAGCCCCTTCTTTGCCAACCCCTCAAGAATGAGGTAGGTGGTGGGACGCTTAAGACCGGCCTTTTTTGCGATGATGCTCGCCGGCTGGGTCCCCAGTTCGAGACAGGCAAGATAAACCTCAGCATCCTTTTCCGAAAGGCCGATATTTTTTAGAATCGCAGTGAGCATAAAAGTAATTGTCAGTTAACGACAACAGGTCGTAAGATAAAAGTATATCAACTTTAAGCTCTATTGCAAGCTAAAAAGCGCCCGTGGCGAAAAGTAGCCTGGAGTGTCAGGACAGGCTGAGTGGGCGGTAAAATCCACCTCCTATTGCGCCTCCTATACGGACGGCTCATTTTTTAGTAGTATCTGGACTATGAAGAAGCATGATGCCATTACCGACCTGCTCGAGCGTGGTGTAAGTGAGGTGATCGTCCGCAGCGAGCTCGAAAAGCGACTCCGCTCGGGCCCGCCGATCAAGCTCTACCACGGAATCGACCCTACCGGCTCACGACTTCACATCGGTCATGCCATTCCGCTCAGAAAGCTCCGCGCCTTTCAGGAGCTCGGCCATGAGGTAGTCATGCTCATCGGGAGCTTTACGGCACTTATCGGCGATACCTCGGACAAAAACTCGATGCGCCCGGCCATAACGCAGGAGGAGATAGAAGAGAACTTCAAGACCTACAAAGAGCAGGCCTCCAAGATTCTCGACTTCAGCAAGGTGGAGATTCGCTACAACGGCGACTGGCTGGGCAAACTCGACCTGAAAGATCTGCTTCAGCTCGCGAACAAGTTCACCGTCCAGCAGATGATCGAGCGCGACATGTACCAAAAGCGTCTCAAAGAAGGTAAGCCGATTGGCCTTCACGAGTTCCTCTACCCGCTGATGCAGGGATACGACAGCGTAGCGATGGACGTCGACCTCGAGATCGGTGGCAACGACCAGCTCTTCAACATGCTCGCCGGTCGCACGCTCCAGCGCGTTCTGAAAGATAGAGAAAAGCACGTGATGACGCTCCAGCTGCTCGAGGGAACCGATGGCCGCAAGATGTCGAAGACCTACAATAACGTCATTAATATAACCGACGAGCCCAACGAGCAGTACGGGAAGATCATGTCTATTAAGGACGAGCTCATCATCCGCTATTTCGAGCTCTGCACCGACCTTCCGCCCGAAGAGATTAGAGAGCTCGAGGCCACGCTTAAAGCCGGCAAGAATCCACGCGATCTTAAGATGCGACTGGGCCGCGAGCTGGTTACCCTCTACCACGGAGCAGAGGCGGCAGAGCAGGCCGAGCGGGAGTTCATAAGCGTATTCCAGAAAGGCTCAAAGCCCACCGAGATGCCCGAGTTTGAGCTTACCGAGAAAGAGATTGGCATCATGGATCTCATTGTGGAGCTAAAGCTCGCCTCCTCGAAGAGTGAGGCACGGCGCCTTGTTGAAGGAGGCGGCGTCTCGATCAACGATGAGAAGATATCAGACAGAGAGGCGGCCATTCAGCTGAGCGGTGAGTGGAAGACCATCCAGGTTGGCAAGCGACGCTTTGCTAAAGTGAAAAAGGCCTAGAGAAGAAGACCTTAGGGAGAGAGGCCCGTTTCAAGCTAAAGCCCGGGGGGGTTGCGCTTACCTCCTATTTACCGTACAATATATAGTAATCTTTTAACTTACAAAAATGAAAATGCACAAGTACAGAAATCGATGGCTCACGGTGGGAGTAGCAACGCTCATCGTTATAACATTCATCGCTACTTATAAATCAAATAATGAGACCCTTACTGGAAGGCTGGATTTTTCCAGCAACCAGGCATCAGCTTCAGCTTCACCATCTACACGCAGCGAGGCTCTCGCGATTCTTATGAAGGCCTCTAAACGGCCCATCATGAGAAATCCTCAGGTACAGACCTTTGCCGACGTTCCCCCAACACACCCTTACTTCGTTCATATTGAGCAGGCGGTCGCCGATAACCTCATTGCGGGGAATGTCCAGCGTGGTGTACGCAATTTTAGGGCCGATTCATATATGACGCGCGCCGAGTTCGCCACCTTAGCCAATGCTGTTTTTGGTCTAAAAGACCAGACCCTGAAAGCCGGCTACCCCTTTATCTCAGACAATGGTGCATCCACCTGGTATCAGACACAGGTAAATACGCTCTACCGTTTCGGTGGTGTTGAGACGGCCTTCCGTCCTGGCGACTCGATAACAACAACCGAAGCGAGTGCTAGTGCCAAGAGTCTGGCGCAACGCGCCCTCTACACGAGCAGAGGCGAGCTGGCAGAGAAGATCTCAGACGCTCTCTACCTACCGCTCATCCGCTGCCGACAAGGAGTTGCCCGCGACGTTAGTAGCGCACATCCTCACTGTCCAGCAATCCAAGCGGCCATATCAGCAGGAATCTTCTCAGGATATGCAGACGGCACTTTCGACCCGGCTAGGGAAATGACCCGAGCTGAGGTAGCAGTAGTCCTGGCCAATGCCTTCGACCTGGGAAGCAGCCAGAATGAGACCCTTTTTGCTGACGATGCGGCGATTCCCGCATGGAGCAGAGGCGCAGTCGCAGCGCTCAATGATACAGGCGCACCAGTTGCGGATGACGAAAATAGGTTTAACCCTGTAGCTACTGCAACGAGTTGGTATATAACAGACTTGGTTGACTTCCTTTCGGATCGCTAGAAAGAGTAAGAAAAGTTAAACAGATAAAAAGTGAGGTCGGACCTTCCGATCTCACTTTTTTTGACCGATCCGGTTCAGTGGTATAGTGAGTGTGTCCTCACATCAACCTATCTGCCTAACGTGAACACCACGTGGCCCTACAGACACCACTTCAAGACATCCTCCGCACAACCTCAACGCACCTCAAGCGGCTCAAAGAGCTCGGCATCGAGACGGTGCAGGATTTTTTATTGTACTTTCCACGTCGCTATGCGGACGAACGGGAGATGCAGCGCATTGCCGATATCAAAACGGGGGAGGTGAGTACTATTCGGGGGCGTGTAACAACAATCGCGGGCCGCTCGACCTTCCGCAAACGCATGAGAATTCTCACCGCCCTGATCGGAGATGAGACGGGGAGTGTCGAGGCCGTCTGGTTCAATCAGAAGTACCTTGAGCAGATAATTCACCAGGGGAGTGAGGTGATACTATCGGGCAAGCCGGCGCTGAATCCCAAGAAGGGAATTTTTAGCTTCAAGAGTCCACAGATCGAGCCGGTTAAGGAAGAGCAGCTCCACACGGCGCGCATCGTCCCCATCTACCCGGAGACCGAGCTCGATCAGATAACAAAAAAGCGCGGCCGCCTCTCGTCAAAATGGATTCGCGAAAAGCTCTTTCCCCTGATGTATGAGGCCAAAAATCTGGAGGAGTTTCTGCCCGAGAATCTCATAGAAAAGTACCGGCTCACTCCCTACTCAAAGGCCGTAAAAAAGGCGCACTTTCCCGAGTCGGAAGAGGAGCTGGAGGAGGCGAAGCGCCGCCTGGCCTTCAACGAGCTCTTTCTTCTTCAGCTTGCCGCCCTGCATAGACGAGCCCGCTGGAGGACGATCGCCGCCAAAGAGCAGAAGCAGATCCCCACGAAAATAGAGACGCTGAAGACGTTCACAGAATCACTTCCCTGGCCGCTAACCGCCGCCCAGAAAAAGACCCTGCTCGAGATTCTCTGTGATATGGAGAAGCCCTATCCCATGTCGAGACTCGTTGAGGGAGACACGGGCTCGGGAAAGACCGTTGTGGCTGCGGCGGCCCTCCTCAATGCGGTCGCAAATGGCTTCCAGGCCTGCCTTATAGCACCCACCGAGATTCTTGCCCGCCAGCACCGTGCCACCCTGAGCAAGCTGATGCGCCCCTTCGACATTCAGACGCACCTTCTTATAGGAGCCGGGACGGCTCGAGAAAAAGAGATCATCAGAAACGGCCTGCGCGGTGGCGACCTCCAGCTCGTGGTGGGAACACACGCCCTTCTGACCGAGAGCACGACCTTCAAAAACCTGGGCCTCGTCGTAATTGATGAGCAGCATCGATTTGGTGTACGGCAACGCGAGTACCTCAAAACACAGGGGAGCCCGCACGTCCTCAGCCTCACGGCAACGCCCATTCCTCGAACCCTCGCCCTCGTCTTGTACGGCGATCAGGACCTCTCACTCCTCGACGAGATGCCCCCCGGCCGTCAGACGATCATGACCCGCATAGTCCCCGACGAGAAGCGCGCCGACGCCTACAGCTGGATTCGAAAGCAGATCGAAGATGGACGTCAGGCCTTCATCATCTTCCCGCTGATTGAGGAGTCGGAGGCGCTCATGGCGAAGGCGGCGACCGTTGAGTACGAGCGGCTGAGCAGCGATATCTTTCCGGAACTCTCTCTCGGCCTCCTCCACGGCCAGATGCGCTCGGCCGATAAAGAGCGTGTGATGAAGGAGTTTGCCGAAGGAAAGACGAAGATACTCGTCTCAACAGCGGTCGTCGAGGTAGGCGTAGACGTTCCTAACGCGACTATTATGATGATTGAGAGTGCAGAGCGTTTTGGACTGGCTCAGCTTCATCAGTTCCGTGGGCGCGTCGGCAGGGGAGAGCACCAGTCCTACTGCCTCCTCTTTCCCACCGAGATTACCGCCCCCAGCCTTAAGCGTCTCGGAGCAATGGCGAAGCACTCCTCAGGCTTTAAGCTGGCAGAGATAGACATGACGCTCCGCGGCCCCGGAGAGGTCTACGGCACAGCCCAGAGCGGCATTCCGGACCTGACCATGGCCTCACTCAGCGATGCCGAGACGATTAAGGAGTCGCGTGAGGCTGCCGAGGCGATTATCAGCGAGGACCCAAGCCTCAGCCGGCACCCACTCCTGCAGCACGAGATCGCCCGCTGGGATGAGAAGGTCGCAGTAGACTACTAGGTAGTAGAGTGTGGTCAGCTCAAACTCCTCCGAGAGGGTCATCGTGCCGGGCCGACATTGACTTCCGTGAGCCCTTTGCGTAGACTTGGGCGCTCTAGTAGATTACTAGGATAACCCTTATTCCATGCGACGTTTTGCAGAAAAAATGTACTTTGCGGCAGCCCTCGCGGGAGCCAGCCTCTCGGGACCACGGCCGGCTGGTGCGGAAAAACAGACCGAGGCTCAAGAGGCGGGACGTGAGTGTAGAATCAACCTTCCCGAAAGAAATTATGCTGTCGGGGGTGAGCGGGGCCGCACCACCGCGCAGATACAACATAGCATCGCCGATCAGCTAAGGTTCTGTCTGCTTTTTGAGGCGGGGGAGGCGAGACAGCTAAGCGAGAGTGTCGAGCTGGACCATCCGCTCTCCGGCTTTGAGATAGTGGGCGAGGGCCGCTACCGATACCTTCTCAAGGGCGCGGCCGGCGTAGCTGAAGACCAGCTCATAGGGGAGATAAGCACATTCGTAACAGACTCTGCCACACTAAAAGAAGAGCAGCTACCCGCCACGGCCAAGGCCGGGATCCGCTTCGAAATCCCCTCAACAACGCTTTATACAGATAGAGGTGACGAACCGCTGAAGCGTCTTAAGCAGGCGCTTCAGGGCAAAGGCCCCGACGGCAAAAAATTCGCAGACGCCCTGGGCATGCCCGTAGAACTGGTAGCACCGGAATCAAAAGACAAAAGGGGAAAGGTGGCCCAGCTCACACCGACCTCAACACACCGACAGGAGCAGTGTGGACGGATCGCGGGCTCCACAATCCTCTACCTGCCGACTGAACAGCCCCTAAGTTCCGACCAGCTTAAGCAGCTAACGGAGAGCCTACGTGCCGGCCTCGATGGATCGGGAATAAGGATCAACGTTTATCTTGAGCTGACGATCGACTTGAACGGCCAAGGCGTACAACCGGCCAACCCAAGACGGTCGGTCCAAGAACTCCTAACAAAAATGCGGGGAGAGAGGCAGCCCAAAAAACTTTCGATAAACGCACACGGTTTACCAAGAGAGGCAGAGAGAGCTCAAACTCCCCTGCCAGCACACGCAATAAAAGAAAAAAATGTCAACTCCGAGGGGGAGAGAAGCTTACTTGACCAACTCAAAGATGCGCAAATCGCAGAGTATAAGAAAAAACCGACACTGTTCGGACAGGTATTCGAGATAGACAGCACTACAACCGATCAGGATGGAAATCTGGTTATATCAGCTCATATTCGCAAAAAGGGCTATGCTGGAAATGGGCCACTGACGGGGCCAAAGCTCAAAGAACTCTTTGGTGAGATGCTGAAAAAGGCAGAGTGGAATTCGAAGAAAAACACCATCACCTTAGTCTTTGAACAGTAGTAAGGTCATCAAAAAAATTCCAGGGGCCTCAAATCGCGAGTTTCACTTTGTACAAGATATATTGTGCAAAGTAATAGGGCGACTCCACCAACCTCCCCGAGTGTGTTCAATGAACACACTTAAGAACCCAGCTAAAAAGTTACACACATGAACAGACAACTGCATCTAGCGGTTTTGCTTGGGGCGGCGGCAGCCCTTGAAGGGGGCTGGCTTGAAGGTGGGATGAAGACGGCAGCGGCGAAAGAGAGGCCGAGTGGACTTGAGGATCAGCTGCAGCAGACGAGTTCCGCAGTGCGAAGGGCAGTAGAGGCCGAGACTATCTCCTCTGAAAAAGAAGAAAAGACACCGGTTGAAAAAGCGATCGACCGAATTTTCGCTAGTGGAGCTACAATTACCGCCCCTGAAGATGACTACAATCAAAAAAGAATTGCTTACTGGAAAAAACGCTTCGCACGGCCCGGCGGCAAGTGGGTTAAAGCGTGGGAGAGAATGAAAGAGCGTGGCCATTTGGAGATGGTCGTTAAGATCTGTGACGAGGAGGGGGTCCCCCCCGAACTGGTCTTCATCGCGTTGATTGAGTCGGGTTGGCGTTCAAACACAACATCCCCGGCAGGAGCTCGCGGCTACTGGCAGTTCACCGAATCGACCGCACGTCATCGTGGCCTGCGCGTTGATGCCGAAGCCGGCGTCGATGAACGTACTCATCCGCGCAAAAGTACACGTGCAGCGGTTCGCTACCTGAAATTCCTCTACAACCTGACCTATGAGTGGGATAAGCAGCGCCGCCCTGACGATGAAGAGTTAGACGATAGTGTCCGCTGGATGTTTGCCCTCTGGGCCTATAACCGTGGTCCCAAATACGTGGCACTGGCCTACGAAAAATATGAAGGAAATGTCGCAACCTACCAGGAAAAACTGCCAGCACGCCTAGAGGAGCACGGAGACTACCCCAACAGGTTCTTTGGGATAAGGGAGTTCCTCAGAGACCATGAGCAGCTAAAGGGGAAGCAAGACTTGGAAGAATAGGCCTTTTAGGTTATAATATAGAGAAACAAACTATCAAATAAATGGGCGCATGGGAGACAATCGAATACACAACGGAGGAGCAGCCGATCAGCTCATAGAGCAGCAGCCACTGGAAGCCGACAACACTACTAGTGTTGAAGATGAGCCGCGAGATTCTGAGCTGACGCTCGAAACCGCCGAGGAGGCCCGTGAGACGGCTGAGATGAGAACGAAACTGACCTCTAAGCGTGAAGGGGCCGATATATCCCTGGAAGTTTTGGAGAGTGCGGCCCGCACACGACATTTTGACGTACAGACACCCCGACAGATAGCCGACATCCCCCTTGATGACCGAGAGACTCCGGAAAACAAGCAGGCATTTAGAGAGCGCTGGAGCTCATTTTTCATAACGTCTACAGCCTTGCTGGCTCGACTTTTTGAGGAGCGCCCGGAACTGGCCGGAAGATTCGACTCGGCCTCCTCAATGGGCTCACTGGGACGAGCCGCTCAAGAGGCCGGCCTCGCCCTCCATCCTGCAGAAATCGCGTTGATCACAAAATGTGAACAACTTGCCGCCTCCCCAACCTCAAAAGCCTCTGTATATAGCGCCGAACGTTGGCCGCAAATTGCTGCAATTTCTAAAAAAATCGCCAGCGAAGTTGGGACGATGAGAAGCGCCCTCCCCCCTACTCCCGGTGCGCACTCCCCAGAGAGACCAACCGACTCCCCTTCTTCGAGGCAGGAAGGCCCCTCATTCTGGAAACAACACCCCGTCATAACCGGTCTGGCCTTTGCCGCTGGCGCCTATGGCGTCTACCGCATTGCAAAAGGCATACTGGGCTCACTATCCGATGGCGAGAAGGACGCAGACGGCAAGTCAGAAGGATTTTTCAGCAAGCTGATCGCAAGTAAAGGCGGATGGGCCAAGATCCTGCTTGGAGGAAGTGCCCTGAGCGCACTCAGCACTTTCAGCGCGGGGAAGCTCATGGGCGTCGACAGCGTAAAGAGCTTTATGAAAGAGCAACTGGGCGTCGATGTTGACATGAACCGACTCACCAAAGCTATGATGCTCGCCTCCAATGGTGATATCAGCGAGGCTTGGGAGACGATCTGGGAAGGCACCGACGAACATGCTACTGAACATCGCGCCTGGGCCGAGTACATTAATCGGAGCGTACATACCCAAGTCGTGAGAGGAAAACATATTCATGCCATTATGGGCATGAAGTACTCAGACTTCGTCTCGAAAACTCAAGACTGGAAAGATCAGGCCGGGCTCAAGGCTCGTGAGACAGGTGGGCCCCTGCTTCAAGTTATCACCGACTCACCCGAGGTCAATAAGGCCCAGATGGCAATTCGCAGCTTTTTGAGACACTCTGAGCCGATGGTCAGGCAACAGCTTCTGCCAATCCGCGAGGACGAGACGACCGTGGGAGAGGTTCTTAATGTCCTGATGCCCCACCTTACGGGAACGGCACTCCCCTCCCCGGCAGCTCCCACATCTCCCGGTGCACCGGCTCAACCGGGCCTTCCCGGCAGTCCTGCTCCCCTCGTCGCAGGTGCGGCGGCGGCAGCCGGCGCCCTCGGAGCGGCCGAATCCCTTGCGGGAGGCCACTCCCCTTCTGCAGCTCCGGCCCTCACAGCAACACCCCGGCTCGATCCGAGCAAGGTCGACTACCTCCAGCGCAACGAGGTTATTACTCACCTTCCAGTCTCACCATTTAAAGAGCGCACACTGGCCAATGAGGCAGTTCTGGGCGCCATGATGGATACGACAGCGATAAACGATCACCTCAAGGTGCTTGACGAGGTCATTACGGAGGTACAGTCCAAGATTGCCGACGCAGATGAGAAAGAGCGCCCTGAGCTACAACAATCGCTAACAAAACTCATCCGCATCAGAGACCGCATTCTGAGCAAGCTGATGCCCAACCATGCCGTAGCTGCCCAGAACTATCTCGCAGCTCTTGCGAGTGGAGATGAAGAAAAACTTCAAGAGGCCCTGACGAACTATGTCGCTGCAAAAGAAGAGATCAGCAAAGCCTTCGCCGAGAGCTTCGAACGTGACTTCATCAAGTACCTTGCAGGCCGCCTCGTCCTCAACTACAACAAGATTTTTAAGCTGGGCGCCTTCCTCCGCGTGGGTGACCTCAAGGAGGAGAACTCAAAGTATCTCTTTGGCAGATATCTCAAGAAGCTCGCCGCATTCACCCATCCGGTGGCCGGCCTACGCAGTGCAGCTGAAAGTATCAGGAAGCAGCCACTCAAACCACTCAATGAGATCGGCGTCGAACGCACAAAACTCAATGGCGAGATCGAGAGCTGGCACAAGAACTGGAGCGCAGGAACCCAAGGAGGCATGTCCCACAAGCCCGACACACGGTTCCTTGCAGAGATAGATGAGTACCATGGCCGAGCCGTGACTCTCCAGAGCGGACTTGAACGCCACTGGTCGGAAGCCCACCGCGAGATGCAGGCCGCGATGAAGCGCGGTGACCGTGGAGCCGTAACTGCTCAGATGGCCCGCCTCAACCGCGTTGCCAAAGAAATGGAAGACCTTCAAGTGGGTACGATACGACGTGATATCGGAACCTTCAACATCCTCAAGGCCAGCTTTACCGGCCAGGATTATAATGAGGGAGTCAACAAGCTACGCAACGGCTTCCGTAGCGCGATGGAAAAGCACAACCGAGCTAATAATGCCGGTGGCATGGGGCGACTCATGCCCACAAAGGGAGGTCTCGCCTTCGTTGCGGGGCGTATCGCCTTGGGATCCTGGCTTATGTCAGACGAAGAGTCTCACTGGTATGACTCTGAAAACCTCAAGCATGCCGCACTGATGGCTGCCCCAATTACAGGAACCGCGATGGATCTCAAGGCCCTCTACACCATGCAGGACCCCATTACGGGACGCCCGCTCGACACAAAAGAACTCGTTGCAACCGGTGCCTTCGCAACGGTCGGGGTTATCAGTGACGCCCTCACAGTACTGGGTGTCGGTCTCGGCACACGAGCCGCATTAAACGCCTACCGAACAGCTACGGGGCTCGGTGCTGTAAAAAAAGCTCAGCGTCTCCGAAAAGCGATAAGTGAAGGAGCTGACGCCCGGAATCTTCTGCGCGCGCACAGAGTTGCACGAGCGGTAACTATGGGGCACCGAGCTCTAACAGTTTACACCGTCGGGCAGCTGGGCTCTCAGCTTATCGAACTCAGTCTCGAAAAACACGATATCCCGGATATTCCCGCAGAGTTCAAAGCGGCAATCGTGGATCCGGTTATGAGTGAAGTGGGTTCACGCCTAGGCGTGAATGATGCGGTTGACCTGTACAGAGGACAGTAAGCGCAGCCTGCCTGTAGACGAGCGCTACAGTTTCTTCGTCATATACGTTCCCTCGAGTTCGTATCCCATCTTCCTGTAATACTCTCGGATTCCGATCCCCGAGATAATCGCCATCTTCTTGAAACCATTAGCCTTTGCGATCCGCTCGGCCTCGGCAACAAGCTTCTTTCCAAATCCCATGTGCTGACTGGCCAGCTCATCTTTTTCTGAAATGGGAACCTGCGCACCATAGGTATGAAGCTCGCGGATGAGGGCGGCTCCCTCCAACTCCTTAATAAAGTGAGGAGTGCCGGTCATCGAGTAGCTGGTGAAACGAAGACGCAAGAGTGCACAGAGCTTATCCTGCTTCATCTCATCATAACTCAAGAAAAACTCCTTACCCCCCGAGGCCTCATACTCCATCGTCTTGAGCTGAATCTGCTTGGGATCGATCACATTTCCACGAATCTCCCGGCAGCGAATACACTGGCAGACAATCCCCTGCTTCTTCATCCGCTCATGAGCGACCTGCCGGAGATTGGAGACCTTACTCCCGCCAATAATACTCGTTGCCGGAATATCTCGAATCAGACGAGTGACCCGGAGGTAACGGGGGAAGTAGGGCTTGCTCTTGAGGATAACCTCGAGCAGCTCCTCGTCGGTATAAGGGCGGTGCCTCCCCTGCTCGTGCCAGAGCTTGAGCTCGGAAAAAGGCACAACCATACAAGGGTAAAACTTAATCATATCGGGCTTGAAGTCGGGATTCTCAAAGAGCTCCTTGAACATGGCGATGTCCCGCTCGACGGTCGCTCCCGGAAGGTTGGGCATCATGTGGTAGGAGATTTTGAAGCCGGCATCTTTAAGTAACGTGGTCGCATGAATTGTTGCCGCCACATCATGACCACGATTCACCAGCTTCAAGACGTCATCATAGATCGTCTGGGCCCCCATCTCGATACGCGTTGCGCCGAGCTTTCGCATGCGATGGATCTCATCTTCGTCGATCCAGTCCTGGCGCGTTTCCAAAACGATGGCGACACAGCGATGTTTGGCCGTCTCGTTAATCCGCTGAGCCTCATCCAAACTCCGCGATCGGGTACCATTCATCGCGTTCAAACACTGCTTAATATAATCACTCTGATAACGTTTTGGATGAGCCGACCAGGTTCCGCCCATAACGATGAGCTCGACCTTGTCAGTAGGATGACCGTTCGCATCGAGTGCGGAAAGACGGGTCTCTACCTGGCGGTAGGGATCGTAGTCGTTGAGGATGGCACGCATCACAGCCGGCTCATTACTTAGGTAACTTTTGGGAACATTCTCCTCGGTTGGGCAGAAGACGCAGCGAGCGGGACAGCCCATCGGCTTGGTTAAAACAGCAACCGGAGAGACTCCGGAAAGGGTGCGAATCGAGCGCTTCTGAATGAGCTTGGCAAAGGCGGGATTTTCCTTAACCTGCCCGACCTTCACAAGCTGACGATAGGCGGCGATCAGAGCGGAATTGGGCGGCGGTGAGACGCCAAAGTGCTCGGCGTACTGAAGCTTGAGCTCGTGGAGCTCTTGAGGAGTGGTAATGCCGCTCTCCAGGGCATCGATAACGAGTGGTGCGATTGAAGCCATAGGGTGTGACGGTGGGGTTTTCCCATCCGCGCTGAAAGTGTAGAGTGTTGAAGGAATAAGGTAAAGTCTAACGAACCAACTCTCAAAATCATGACCGAACATGATGAGTCCGTCGTCCGGAAGGTGAATGCCGACTATAATGCGATCGCCGATGCGTTCAACGAAACACGCACAAAACCATGGCCCGAGTTCGAGGCGTTTAAAAACGCCCTCCACAAACTCAGAGAAGAGAGCGCCGGCCAGCCTAAAAAGGAGCGTGAGGGCCAGTCAGCACAAGAGCCGCTCTCACTCCTGGATGTTGGCTGTGGCAACGGCCGGCTCGCGCACTACCTTCATGACGAACCGATCAGCTACCATGGTATCGACACGAGCGCCGCACTTCTCAGTAAGGCGCGCGCCTCTCTTCCAACCGACAAAAGTCAGCTGCTGAGCTGCAGCTTCACTGAAGCCGATATGCGGGCTCTTCCCTTCCCCGAAGAGACTTTCCACTGTGTCGCCGCCGTGGCCTCGCTCCACCACCTTCCAACTCCTCAGATGCAGACAGCCGCGCTGCGAGAGATATACCGCGTCCTCAAAAAGCCCGGCCTGCTTTTTATAACCGTCTGGGACCTCTGGCAGGAGCGCTACCGTGAGATGATCGACCCAACGACCCAGCACGCCACAATCCCCTGGAAACGCGGAGTACAAGAAGGAGAGGTCGAACGCTTCTACTATGCATTTAAAAAAGAAGAGTTCGAGGATCTCCTCAAGCACAACGGCTTCCCAAGTTACAACGCTATCCCCAGCACCCATAACTTCGCCTATCTCTGCAATGTCAGCTAAGATCCGCATCCTCAACATCCCCTTCGACGCCATCACGGAAGCCGAGGCGATCGAAAAAATACGCCATCGGCTCGGTGGTGAGTCGGGAGACCTTGCCCTCATCACGACGCCAAATCCCGAGATGCTCCTTGAGGCCCAGAATAATCCCGCCTTCCGAGACATACTCAATAACACCTGGATGAGCATTCCCGATGGGATCGGCATTCTCTGGGCGGGCCGCTTTGCACAGGAGTCGGAGGGGCGTTCTTATCTTGGCAAGATCTTCACCGCGCTTAGGACGCTCGCAGAGTTAGTAGTATCCCCAAAAAAGAGCCGGAGTGTCTTTCCACAGCGACTGAGCGGCGTCGACCTCATGCAGAAGATCGTCGAGCTGAGCCAGAGCTCGGGCGAGCGAATCTTCCTCCTCGGCGCAGCGGAGGGTGTTGCAGAAAAGGCAGGAGAAAAACTCCTTGAGCAGTTTCCGAAAGCAAAGATCGTAGGCTACCATGCGGGCTCACCGGCTGATGAGGACTACCTGTCAATTTTAAGAAAAATCCGAGAGACAGAACCCGAAATCCTCTTTGTCGCCTACGGCGCCCCGGCTCAGGAGGAGTGGCTCAACAGGCACCGTGGAGAGCTTACCGGCGTGCGACTTGCCATGGGCGTCGGTGGCTCATTTGACTTTATAGCGGGAACAAAAAGACGTGCACCTCTGTGGATGAGACTTCTCGGCTTGGAGTGGGCGTTCAGGCTCGCGCAAGAACCAACGCGCTACAAAAGAATCTGGAACGCCGTCGTTCGCTTCCCTCTTGCGGTACTACGATCATTTTAGGCCTTCAATTAGGTCATCAACCTAAGGCTTTTTAGCGCTTTTTCTTTGAGGATTTGGCAGCCGCGGCAGCCCTACGTTCCATCACATTTTCGATGATGGGACGGATGTGATCGACGATACTCGAGGCGAGTGAGACCGGCTTTATGATAAAAGAATTCACACGGTCGACGGTCTCACGAACGTGCTCAATAACCTTGCTCGCATCACGCAAAATCAGAATAACGTAGACGAGAGTAACGCAGAGAAAGATGGTCAGAAGACCGATTGAGATTGAGCCGACGAGGTAGAGTGTCATCTTGGGATCAGCAAACATGGGTTAAGTATAAAACGGGTTTTACGTAAGCGCAACATCATTCCAGAACAATCTTAGCAGCTGCACCAGAATAATGGGTGGTACCGAGCCCGATTGATAAAAAAGAACCAGTGGGTTATGCTGAATAAAAGCGCTAACCCACTCTTTATGAAAAACTCACGCACACTTCTTCGGCTGATTCTCGGAGGCCTCTTGCTCGTTCCTGCCGTGGCACAGGCACATCTTGTAGGGGGAAGCGGACTGAGTGACGGACTTACTCATCCACTCCTCGGCATAGACCACCTTCTGGCTATGGTCGCAGTCGGCGTAGTAGGCAGCCAGCTTGGAGCCAGTGCTCGCTGGAAGCTTCCCGCAGCTTTCGTCGGCTCAATGATAATCGGTGGAGCACTGGCACTCATCGGGCTCAACCTTCCAGCAACTGAATCGGGCATCGCCCTTTCGCTTATCATGCTCGGCTCCTTTATCGCACTCGCACTCTCAAGCTCAACAAAAATCTCGATCAGCTGGGCGGCCCTTCCCATCGCACTCTTTGGGCTTGTCCATGGACACGCTCATGGGAACGAGATGGGAGTTGTGAGCACCCCCTCACTTTATTTTGCTGGCTTTGTAACGGCAACTGCACTGCTCCACATAACCGGCATCACACTGGGACAGCTCGCAAGAAAAACGGAAGTCAGGCAGAACCTTCTGCGCTACGCCGGAACGGGCATGGGACTGGCCGGGCTCTTCCTCATATTCTAACACCCGAGCCATGCACAACCAGCCCTGGATCGATCTCACTCATCCAATCACAGAAACGATGCCCGTCTTTCCAGGTGACCCACCTCCCCAAATTTTAAAAACCGCAACTATTGAGAAAGAGGGATATAACGAGTTCAGCGTAACCTGTGGAACGCATACGGGAACCCATGTAGACGCCCCGTGGCACATGCTGGAAGATGGAGCTTCCATCTCCGGTTTCACTTTAAACACACTCTGCGGACCGGCCCAGTTGATTGACGCGCGAGGCAAAAGCAAGATCGACAGCGAGCTTTTTACCGGACGACAGCTGAGCAACGGCGATCGAGTGCTTATTATGACCGGCCACTCAGCGACCTATGGGACAGCTTCCTACTACGAGGACTTCCCCGAGCTCACCACCGAATGTGCAAACCTTCTAGCCGACTCAGGTGTTACTCTGGTTGGGCTCGACACGCCAAGCCCGGATCGCGCTCCTTTCAAGAAACATCACATTTTGATGAGAGCACGCATTCTCATTATCGAAAACCTCATGGGCCTGGAAAAGCTCAGCTCGTTCAGTGACGTTGAGCTGATCGCCCTTCCCCTCAACCTACAAACCGACGCCGCGCCGGCACGCGTCATCGCTCGCGGCATCAGCCCATAATCCCCTATCTTTAGACCATGGATCAAAGACTCACCTTCATCACAATCGGCGTTGAGGACCTTGAAAAGATGAAACGGTTCTACCAAGACGTCTTTGGCTGGAAACCCTTCAAAGATGAGCAAGGCGTCGTCTTCTTCAGGCTCAATGGCATAGTTCTGGGCCTCTTCCCAAATCAGGAGCTCGCAAATGATGCACAGATTTCAGCTGAGAGTCGAGGCTTCAAGCGCTTCTCACTTTCGATCAACTTCAGCTCCGAAGCAGAGGTCAGTAAGATCTTCAAAAGGCTTGCGGAAAAAGGAGCGACCGTCCTAAAGGAGCCGGAGAAGGTTTTCTGGGGAGGGTTCAGCGGCTACCTCCAAGATCCGGAGGGGACGCTGTGGGAGCTTGCCTACAATCCCTTCATGGAGCTCGACGAAGAGGGCTCGTTCGTGGGAGAGGTAGCAAGCTGAAGCAGTCAACTCCAAGCGCGGCGCAGCACGGTACCAGCCTACAGCCCCAACAGCGCCCGTAGCCTTTCTTGAACGACGGGAGGCTGAGCGGTGCCCCGGCTCTCCTTCATGACCTGCCCCACAAGAAAGCCGATCGCCTGCTCTTTTCCGCCCTGCACATCGGCAACCGGGCCGGGATGAGCCTCTATAACCTTTTTGCAGAGCTCATCGATCGCCCCCGCATCACTCACGACCGAAAGGCCGAGTTCGTCTATGACAGCATCGGGATCTTTGCCTGTTGAGTACATCGCCTCAAAAACCTCACCTTTTGCCTGATTCGTTGAGAGCTTTCCCTCAACGATCCGTTTCACGAGGGTCCCAAGCTGCCGGGCAGAGATCGGCGACTCAGAAAGGCTGCGCTGATCACGCTTGAGCGCCCCAAAGAGAATCGTCGTAACAAATGAGGCTGCCTTTTTCATATCGCCCGAAACGCGGATAACCTCTTCGAAATAGTCAGCGCGCTCCGGCTCCTCCGCCAAAAAGAGAGCATCATGTTCCGAAAGACCATACTCCGAGACGAAACGAGCTCGACGAAGACGGGGAAGCTCGGGAAGTTCTTTTTTATACTCGAGCACACGCGACTCCTCAACCTCAACCGGTGGGAGGTCGGGCTCCGGGAAGTAACGATAGTCGTGAGCCTGCTCTTTGCCGCGCTGGCTCACCGTCTCCGCCTTATCATCATCCCAGCCGCGGGTCTCTTGAGCAATCTTCTGACCATTTTCGAGCATCTCCTCCTGGCGCCTGATTTCGTACTCAAGAGCTCTCTCAAGAGAACGGAAAGAGTTCAAGTTCTTAACCTCAACTTTCGTGCCAAACTCGTCCTGTCCGACAGGACGAAGAGAGACATTCAGATCGAAACGCATCATCCCTTTTTCCATATCGCAGTCGGATGAGCCCACATAGCGAAGGATCCGGCGAACCTCCTGAGCATAGGCTGAGGCCTCTGCAACCGAACGCATATCCGGCTCGGAGACGATCTCCATAAGAGGCGCTCCACTCCGATTGTAGTCACACAGAGTCCCCCGTGAGGTGTGAGTCAGCTTACCCGCGTCGTCCTCAAGGTGGAGGCGCGTGATGCCAATGCGACGTCCTCCTTCAACCTCAATAAATCCCTTACCCGAGACGGCCTGATCAAACTGAGAGATCTGATATCCTTTTGGTAGGTCGGGGTAAAAATAATTCTTACGATCAAACTTGGAGAAAGACGGAATCTCGCAGTTCAGGGCGAGAGCTGCACGAATACCTTTCTCCACACACTCTTTATTAGTAGCGGGAAGCATGCCGGGAAAGCCCATGCAGATAGGACAGACATTTGAGTTCGGCGGTTTGCCAAAAGAGTCGGTACTGCACGAACAGAACAT
Source organism: Candidatus Peregrinibacteria bacterium CG_4_9_14_0_2_um_filter_53_11 (assembly GCA_002788775.1). Classification (GTDB taxonomy): domain Bacteria; phylum Patescibacteriota; class Gracilibacteria; order UBA1369; family UM-FILTER-53-11; genus UM-FILTER-53-11. Next base: position 25,743 of record PFRX01000046.1, read on the forward strand.
CTTCGTCTTCGACGATATCTGGGCATGAATCTCTAGACCGATAACCACCTCATAAGCGTGTAACATAGCGCCCACACTCTACCAAATGCCCGGCTCCTGAGGAAGAAAAAACCTAATGCTCCCGCCTCAACCTTCCGACCAACTGTGCCAACTTCTCACGCAGCAACTCCTCTCTTCCCTCATTTCTTATCTCTTCAAAAGCCGATTCGCGAAGGATCTTCCGCTGAAAGAGGATCATCTTCTCGAGCTCCTCAGCCGGCCCGAAGCGCTCCCCCAGACGACTTTTAATGAGCTCGTCACTCGCCTCGATTCTGATCACGTGATCGACACTCCGCCCCAAGTCTTGGGGTTCGAAATAAAAGGCCTCGATACAGACATCGGAAGAAGAATCGCCTTTCCCTTCACGCTTAAGCTGATCAACTTTTTTATTCAACTCATCCGTTATAAGTGGATGCATGATCTTATTCAAAATCCATAACTTCTGGTGATTTCCCAGAACGAAACGCCTCAAGATGGGACGGCGAACCTCTGTCTTACTCACAAAGCGCTCACCAAAGTGAGAGCGGATCTTCTCGTATCCCCTCCCCCCGGCACGATAGAACTCATGCACAAGAGCATCGGCCTCAATCCAGTGAAAACCAAACTCATCACGAAGAAGACGACAGGCAGTGCTCTTACCACTCCCGATAACCCCGGTAACGCCCAAAATCACACCCATAAAACTCAGTTAAAAACCACAAACTCCTCAACGGACCTCAGCCCCCAGATCCCAGAGCGCGTGGCGAAAAACTGCAAGTGCCTGAGTCGTTTCTTTTGCCGTGACCTCATAATGCATCTCATGAACCGCCCTATTGCGCATCTTGTGGACACGCCATACCCCATCGAGATCGGAAAAAAGGCGATCGCCTCTACGCTTAAGCACCTCCCCCATCGACCCCGAATAGCCGAGCTGCTTCAAGGTATAGGCAAGAAGCTTGTCCGCCTCCACCAAGGCATACTTAGGATTGGTGCTAAAGGTCCGCTGGATCTCGGCCCAGCCGCGCATAATTACACGAAGCTGAGCAGCTCTCAGCCCCCCTCTCCTAAGATAGAAGGTGAGCGCCAAGTAGAGTAGGGCGGCAAGAAGAAAAATACCGATGAGAAAAAATGTGCTGTTCATTATTAGTTATGAGTTACGTTCAACGGCAGAGGGAACCCCATGCTCTGAAACATGCTGTTGAAGAAGATCGGAGATCAGATTCTGGAGAGCGTGATGATCACGGAAACTCTTATTTTTCACGAACTCATCCTGAGCCTGAGTAAGGAGCTCAGCCTTCCTCTTGGGATTCATCGCGCCATCAAAGACCGAGCTGTTGCCGGTAAACTTGTCCAGTGTAATAGTTCCGTAATTAAAGATCGTCCGCACAAAGCCCTTCACCTCGTAGCCAATCCCCTGGATAATATGGTACTCTATTCGAGCTGAGCTTTTCTCGAAAAAGCCCTGCCAGACTATCTCCGTTATGCTGACATTGGTAACAAGCCAGACGTCGTAATACCAGTCGAAAAACTCATAGATAAATCGTATAAGTCCGAGGCCCAGCCAGATGCCAGCTACAGCACCGAAGGGTGGGAAAAGCCACCAGAGGAAGGCGGGAATGAGCAGCCCAAAAAACATGATCTTCATAAAGTCCTTAGCCTGCATAAAGACATGGCGATGGATAACGAAGATGATCTTCTCCCCATCGCCCAGATAGCTACGAAACAGAAAATCACGTATCATATAAGCACAGTCTATCACGTATGATTGAATCAGAAAAAGAAGAGAGTAGCGCACTGGCACGTTTCAGAGAAAGACGTCCCCACCTTTACTTTGTGGGAGACCTCCTCTTGAATATTGTCATCATAGTGATCCTCGTGGGCGTCATTAGGACTTTTCTCCTATCCCCATTCCAAGTCTTTGGCCCCTCGATGTGCGACACTCTTAACACTATTGATGGAGAGTGCAAATCAGGCTTCGGTGAGTATCTTATCGTGAACAAAGCTCTTTACCGAGAGGTGGGAGAGTGGCGCATCGGGGATCCCGAACGCGGCGACATCGTCGTCTTTCGGCCTCCACACAACACCAAAGACTTCTACATAAAGCGCGTCATCGGCCTTCCGGGAGAGAAGATTAAGATCCAGAATGGCAAAGTGTTTATTTTCAACGAAGAGCACCAAAGCGGCTGGCAGATTCCGGAGCCCTATCTCAATGAGCACAATAAAGATAAGACCTACTTGATTCCAGCCCAACGCTCAGAAACGTTCGAGGTACCGGCAGGAGAGTACTTTGTCATGGGAGACAATCGAGACAAGAGCACCGACTCACGAAGCTGCTTCCACGGCAGCAGCGCTGATGCATGTGAAGATAGGAGTGATCACTTTCTGGAGAGAAGCAGCATCGAAGGCAAGGCCTCAATCGTCCTCTGGCCCTTCAGAACGATACGCATCCTCCGCGATCCGAGCTACGAAACCGAGACGGCATCAACCGACAACTCATAAAGCCCCCAACTCCGCGTCTATGAGCCGGCTCTGGTGAAATAGAGCTCCATCACGAGAATTATGACGAGCATGAGAAGTCCGCTCCACCAGGTCAGCGCCTGAAGAATGAGGAGGGCAAGGCCTCCCAAACAGCAGATGGTTAAGAAGATCCCCTGACGTGCAGAGACGGCAAGGTGTTCTTTGTACACATCATCATTGAAGCCAAAGCGCATCAAAAAGCCCAGGCCGATGAAGGTACCTAAGAGCGCGACGAGGAGGCTCAAGAAAAAGAGAGAGAGTGAGCCTGTTGAGACAGAGTGGCAGATGGTAATCTCACCGGCTGCGGTGCAGGGCTCCATCTGGATAATAACCAGGGCAAAAGCCGCCCAGCCTACAGCGGCAACACCCAGGAGCGTGTAAAGATAGTTACGAGGACTCATTACGACGACGGTAAAGAATGCCACCGCCAAAACAGACGACACCTGTTGAGAGGAGGGCAAAAGTAAGAGCCCTAAGGGCGGGGCCTGGGGCACTCACGAAAAAGCGAAGCAGACTGGCCTCTCCGTAGGTAAAACTATCAGCGCCGGGGAGGACCTCGGGAAGCTGTGCGAGAGAGAGGCCAAAGAGGAGCATCAAGAGACCGAGGGCCACAACCACTCCACCAAACCATTTCAACGCTGGAGCCATTTGACGATGGATTAAGAGGAGAAGGAGGAAGTAGAACAAGACCATGCCGGCTATGAGAAAAGGAATATTCGCCTGCAGAAGTGTGAGAGCCCGCACCAGCTGAGAGAGCTCAAAAACCTCGGGAGATGAGACCATCTGCGAGTCGGGGATCTCATTTTTGAGAATCAGCTCGAGCCTGGTACGAAACTCCCCTTGATCGATGGCCTGGAGTTCCGCTGACTTACAAAAACGAAAGCCGGACTCCCCCCCCTCGTCTGCATCACAAAGAGGAGTGTTATCGAGGATCTCGTCTAGATGTGAAAGCAGTGCTGCTTTCAGTGGAACAAGATCCAAGATCACTGAGTCAGCTCTCTCATCCGCACCAAGATCTTGCTGACTAACTATGAGCTTCCTGAGAGAACTAACGCCCTGCTGCATGGCCTCTTCGTAAATGTCAGGGGGCAGCATCGTACGAGCACGCGTCTTAAAAAGACGAGCTTCATTGGGAGTCTGGGCAAACTGCTCTACAAAAAGCCCCAGAACGGCCTCATAACTCTGAGGAATGAGCTTTTCTCGAACGTTATCAACATTAAAGAAGGTCATACCAAGCCCTTGTAATAGAACAAGGTTGGTCATCATCATGACAAAGGGAATACTGATAAGTATCGAGAAAAAAGCCCGCATCTGGCCACCATTGTAGTCCAGCTGGCTCGCACTATCAATGTGGGTTTTCAGGGAAGCTCAACAGAAGAGGTGGTCGAGGCAGGAGTCCCATCAGCTGGGGCGATTTTCCAAACTGTGTGCTGCTCAAGACGACCATGCATGCGGAATCCGGAGGCTTTCATATGTCCCCCGCCTCCAAACTGCTGAGCGATCTTGTTCACATCAACATCGTCGCGCTGAGTACGCAAAGAGCCCTTAACCACACCTCGATCCTCAGTGAGGAGGATGGTAAAACGAGCACCTTTTACCGTACTCATAAGATCAATAATACCTCCCGTGTCACTCGCATCCGCTCCCACTACCGAGAGGTCCTTGCGGGTCACAACCGAAGAGACAACATCTTTGTCATTTTTCTGCATCTTCTCTAGAAGATGTCCCCAAAGCTTTAGCTGGGCCATAGAGGACTGCTTGAACATAGGCTTCACGATCTGGCTCACCGGAACATCATACCGGGTGAGATCACCGGCGATCTCAAAGGTCTCTTGGTTAGTATTTGAGTGCATGAACCCTCCGGTATCATTATAAATACCGGCCAGGAGGGCCAGAGCGATACTCTGGTTGAAGGTCGTCCCCATAAGCTTAAGGAGACGATACACCATCACAGTTGCGGATGAGGCTTGAGCATCAACACAGTTCACAACACCGAAATTATCGTTGCTCGCATGGTGATCAATGTTGATGATGGGAAGCTTGTTGCTGAGAAACTCCTCATAACGCTCCTGAAAACCGGTCATGTGGCTCGCACCTGCGTCACTTATGATCATAAGGTCGTAGTCGTCCATCTCAAACTCGCGCACGAACTCCATCCCCTGAGGAAGAGCATCCGAGATAAAGGTAAGGCGTGACGATATCTGGTCCATGCAGGCGGGCACAACGGTTTTGCCGAGCTGCACAAGTGCATGAGCAAGAGCGACGGTGGCACCGAGAGTATCACCGTCGGGCCGCCTATGAGATACAAGCAAGATCTTCTTGCTGCTCTGTATCAGCGCTATGGCCTGGTTAAAGTTGTCGTTTAGTGAGTTCACTGGTCGGGTGTTAGGGTTGATTATTCTACCTGAAAAACGACTTTTGTCAACAAGAAGTCTCTCAACGTGATATTTGGAACGTACAATAGGAGCATGGAAAAATTAAAACTGGTCTTTGCGGGAACGGGAGATATAGGAGCAGAGGTGCTCAAAGCACTTGCACAAGACGAACGCTTCTCAATACTCGAGGTAATTACCGGCTCAGATAAGCCGGGCGGGCGCTCGCTTAAGCTCCAGCCCTCACCGATCAAGGAGCTTGCTCTTGAGCTCAACCTACCCATCGGACAGCCCACGACCAAGTCGGAATTGAACACAAAAATTGCACAACTTGAGCCGGACCTACTTCTTGTCGTTGACTACGGAATGATCATACCGCAGGCAACACTGCACCTCCCTAAGGTTGGAGCGATCAACATCCACCCCTCACTCCTCCCAAAGCATCGCGGCCCAACTCCCATCCAAACCACACTCCTCAATGGGGAGCTCAAAACCGGCGTGAGCTGGATCATCATGAGCGCAAAAATGGACGCCGGCCCCCTTATAAAGCAGGTTGAGATGGTCCGAACCGGCCAAGAAAACTATCAGGAGCTTGCCGAGAAGCTCAAACGCATCGCCGCGGATCATACGGGCACCGTCCTGGCAGAGTATGCAATGAACAAAGAGAGCAAACTTCAAGATGAGGAGATGGCGACCTACACCAAGAAGATCAGCAAGGCGGACGGCTGGATAAACTTCGACCAAAAAACTGCTGATGAGATTGAGCGGATGTGTAGAGCCTACAGCGGCTGGCCCGGCTGTTACTTCTACCTCGATAATAAGCGCATTAAGACACTCTCAGTAAGAGCTATTGAACAAAAAATGTATTCTTCATCAGTCTCAACGAGTGGGGGGAAACTTAGCATAGGTGCGCGCGAAGGAGCTGTGGAGATAGAGCAGCTGCACCCTGAATCAAAAAAACCCATGACCGCAGATGAGTTCCTGCGTGGAGTTGGCGCTTCTTCCGCCGAGCTAAAACTCGAGCCGAAACCGTAAAGAAGCTCTTATTTCTTGGGGTAAAGCCCCTCGGGGAGTTCAGCTTTGAGGAGCTCTGTAATCGCAGTCTGAGCTTCAGCCAAAGCGGATCGTGCATTCTGACCATCAGCAGCCTGGGTAAAGGCAGCTCGCAAGATAGCGCTGTAACTCGACTCAGAGAGGACTGGAACCGTTTCGGCGTAACCGACTTGAGAGACGAAGACGTCTACAAAAGGTTCCTTCTTCTGATCTTCTATGAGGTCGCGACGTGCAGCCGGACGACGCGTCCTGTCGTGGTAACTCTGGGCACTGCTCTTCGAGGTCGCGAACTGAACAAAATCCCACGCTATCGCAGGGTTCTTACTTGTCCGTGAGACGGCGAGTGCGTCATAGCTGGCGAGTGTCCTGTGCTCACGCTCATCTTCAGAAAACTGGGGAAGGGGCGCCACTTTAATATCGCGGAGCTGGATGACACTTCCCGCCCGACTCTTCACGTTTTTGAGCTCGTTTTCAAGACGGGGAAAGAGGTCGGAGTAGGCCATGATCGCAGAGACGTCTCCCCGGAGGAAGGCCTCAAGTTCGGGCTGCTTAAGGTCGGCACTGACCAGCTCCTTACTCCAGCTGTACTCACTCTTACTGGCGGTCGCAAAGGCTACAAACTGCTCAAAAGCTCGCTGCACACCAGAGGCAAAGCGGGCCTGCTGACCCGTGGAGTCGTAAAAAGAGGTACCTGACTGCAAGACCATAGCGTAGAAGATGTCCGGAGCAGTTGCGATATTATCCCCACGCCCCAGAGCGATTGAACCACGGAGAAGATCAAAATCTGCCGACTCTCGCCTGAGAGTCGCGGCATCCTGAGCAAGCTCAGCCCAGGTCGGTGCGGGACGGCCGCGCTCGGGAACCGCCTGCTCAAACTGGCTCTTGTTGTAGTAAAGAGCGAGTGAGTCGACATAAAGAGGAAGGGCAAAAATACGGGAGACTCCGTCACGTGGATCGGCCTGGATCAGATCATCCGAGGCTACGTCGACAAAGGCTGCAGAAAAGGTCTCGGGAGTAAGCGTCTCGGACTCTAGAGGTACGAGCTTTTTTACATGGCGAGGCAGCCAGTTATTGTGAAGGTAAAAGATATCGGGCCCCTCACCCTCTGCAATCTCATTAATCAGGAGTGACTCGTAGTTTTCCCGATTATCGTACTTTTTATAGACGACCTTAACACCGGGCTGACGTTCGCCGTAAGCTTTGATAATGGGGGCCATGACCTCACTATTATCAAGGCCATAGATCGTCAGCGTTGCTTTTGCGCTAGCGGTCGTCTGCTTACGGCCACACCCCGAAAGAACAAGGGTGAGCAGCAGAAGACCAGAAACAAGCAGGGCCACGGAGGTGAGTTTTTTATTCTTCATTCTTCTCTTTATTATACCCTTTTTTGACGCCTTTTAAAAAATATTTTTTAGATAATGAGTAGTAATAGAGATCGGGATAAAACATCTTCGTAATAAAAAGGAGCGGCGAGAGAGCCAGCAGCCTAAAAACAAACCACTTTTTTAGGGAGGGAAGATACCTCCCGGAGGGATCTCGCTTCTGCATTGAGTGACTCCCCTCACCTATGGCGACCATACGCTTCTTAAAATCCTCAAGACTTATCCAGTGATCGTGGAAGACACGGGCCCGGGGAGCATAGTAAAGAACCATGCCGCGCTTACGCTCAAGCCGCATACCAAGCTCGATATCCTCCCAACCATAGGCACTAAATGTTGGATCAAAAGACTCTTTTTGAAGAAGCGAGCGCTTGAGCGAGAGATTTGCCGTGTAAAAAAAACGCGCATCGGCACGCTCCTTTCCCTCAAGGAGATCATAGGCAAACTGATGGCCTCCCCACCGCCCCAGAATCGCACCTCCCTTCTCCATAAAACGCATAAGGGGTGAGGGGGTGAGTTCGGGAAGCCAGGTTACAAAACCAAGCACGGCAGCAGTCTCCTCAGGGTGCGCCGTGTGCTGACGGTCGTGTTCGGCGAGCAGCCCATAATCTGCATAACAGTCATCACCGATTATCAAGACAAGCTCACCCCGAGCCATCGACAGAGCCTCATTGCGAGCGACGCCCTGGCCCTGGTTAAGCTGACTTTTATAATGGAGGTTGAGAGCTCCTTCGGCAGCGACCTGCTCAAGGTACTGTTCCGTCTCATCGCTACTCCCGTCGTTGATGACTATAACCTCAAACTGCTCCCGAGGGAGCGTCTGGCGGCCAAGGGCCGCCAGACAGCGCTCGAGTTTTTGTCGACGATTATAGGTTGGAATAATAACTGAGATACGCACGTCGACATGGTATCACAGCGGAGGTTCTAGACGGAGGCTATAACTTCCTCAACAACCGCCTCAGCCTGCTCGGCCTCAACAGCTTCCCTCACCTCCTCATCTTCGGGTGAGGTACCGTTAGAACGCTGATGAGGGATAAAGTTGAAATCATCGAGCACGACCTCTGTTGCGTACCGCTTCTCGCCCTCGGCGTTGAGATATGAGCGGCTCGAAAGGCGTCCGGCAACCAGTATTGGTGCACCTTTTTTGAGGTAGCGAGCCACCACCTCCCCGAGTCGTCCGAAGGCGACGATACGGTGGAAGTCCGTCTCGGAGACGAGCTCACCGTCTTTATCCTTCCAGTCGCGATTTGTCGCGATAGAAAAGGTTGTGAAGTTGTTGCTGTTCTTGCTCATCTTCACCTCGGGATCCGAAGTGAGATTACCGTACAGCATAACCTTATTGAAGCTGCGCATAATAAAAGGGGTTAGAAAATATGCCCCTTGGTTATAACCGAGAAAGATGACAGCGTGATGAACAGAAGCACGAACGCTGTACCAACAAGCCCGGAACACGCTACAATGCGCCCAGAATGTTTACCGGAATCATCAAAGCACTGGGAACGGTTCAGAAGATGGACAAGACGGAGTACGGACTTCGCCTAACGATTGAGGCTCCCCGCGAACTACCAGCCAAAATCGGCGCAAGCATAGCCCTCAATGGCGTCTGCCTGACCGTTGTAGAGGCCGCCACAGGGCTCATCTCGTTCGATCTCATTCACGAAACTCTTGAGCGTACCGGCCTTGGAAGCCTAGAAGTCGGAGACCAGCTCAACCTTGAGCCGGCGCTCACTCCCCAGAGCCTCCTTGATGGGCACTTGGTATCCGGACACATTGACGCAGTCGGAAAACTCCTCAGCCGCAGCGACCTTCCCGACAAAGGCCGCATCCTGGAAGTCGAACTCCCCTCATCACTCGCGCCCATGATCGCAGAAAAGGGCTCGGTAGCACTCAATGGAGTCAGCCTAACCGTAACGGCAGTAAGCCGCGAGAGCTTCTCAGTTGCGCTCATCCCACTCACGTTAAGAGAAACAACGCTCGGTTCGGCACAGGAAGGCTCGGCGATAAATATCGAAGTCGACGTCATCGCCCGCTACGTCGTCAACGCCCTCCGAGTCAAAAATGAGATCTAACCTCTAATCTCCCCTCCACATGCGTATCGCCCTCATCGTCTCGAAGTTCAATCCGGAGATAACTCAACGTCTTCTTAATGGAGCTTACAAGGGCCTCCAGCAGCACGGGCTCAGCGAAAGCGATTATGACACGTTTATCGTGCCCGGAGCCTTTGACATCCCTGCCGTCGCACAGAAGCTGTCTCAGTCGAAGAAATACGCCGGGCTCATAACTTTGGGAGCCGTCATAAGAGGTGAGACCGATCACTACCGAACGGTTTGTGATGGTGTGACCTATGGCATCCAGAAAGTTTCGATTGAGAATGTTACGCCGATACTCTTTGGGGTACTCATGTGCGACACCATGGATCAGGCACGGGCGCGATCTGAAGATGATGAGAGCAATAAGGGCTTTGAGTGTGCTCAGGGACTTTTCGAGCTCCTTCCCTACTTCAATAGCTAGGAAAGCAGTGGTATAGTGAGAGCCGACTATGATACAGACGCTCAAAGATATCGGTGAGATCAAAGGCAAGCGGGTACTCCTCCGCGTAGACTTCAACGTGCCGATCGATAAGACCGGCGTGACGGACGACACACGTATCCGAGAGACTCTTCCGACGATTCAGTACCTCCTACGTGAGGGGGCTCGCCTGGTAGTCATAACGCACCTGGGCCGCCCCGAGGGTAAGGTTGTCGACGGACTCAAACTCACCGCGGTGGCGGATAGACTTGAGCACCTTCTTCAACAGCCGGTCTCCAAGCTCGATGGCTGTGTCGGGCCGGAGGTGGAAAAGGCGGTGCGCTCGATGGAGGATGGCTCGATAACCCTTCTTGAAAACATACGTTTTTACCCTCAAGAAGAGGCTAATGATCCGGATTTTGCAGCGCAACTGGCCAGGCTGGGTGAGCTCTACGTCAACGACGCTTTTGCCGCCTGCCACAGGGCACACGCCTCAGTCGCGGGCCTCCCGCAGCTCCTTACCTCCTATGCAGGATTCTTACTTGCCGAAGAGGTTGAGCACCTCACTCCCCTCCTTAGTCAGGTGGACAAGCCACTTACCGTTATCGTTGGAGGAGCAAAAATTGACACCAAGATCTCACTCATAAAAAACTATGTCGGCATCGCCGATACGATTATCATTGGGGGTGCCCTTGCAAACACCTTCCTCGCCGCCCAGGGCTACGATGTCGGGGCCTCACTCTATGAAGCCGACCAGCTAAGTGTCGCCCGCGAGACCCTGCTTCTGGCCGAACAGAAAGGAACGGCAATCGCCCTCCCTCATGATGTTATTGTCGCAGACACCGTTACCGAGTACACAACAACGCTCGACCTTCCTCTCGAGGATATTGAAGGCGCCATGAAAATTCTTGATGCGGGAAAAGAGACGATGGCGCGTTACGCAAAGATTGTGAATGAGTCGGCTACCATTATATGGAATGGGCCCATCGGTCTCTACGAGTTTACTCCCTTCTCTCACGGGACAAAGATACTCGGTGAGGCGATCGCCCTGAGAAAGAATGAGGCAAAAACCTACGTTGGTGGTGGGGATACACTGGATGCCTTGAGCAGACTCGGGATTGACCGAGACCGCTTCACCTTTGTCTCAACGGGTGGGGGCGCTATGCTCGAGTTCCTTGAAGGCAAAAAACTCCCGGGAATACTGGCACTTGAAAAATAGCAAAAAAACTGCGCCCGGCGGAAGCCAAGATAAAAACCCTCCCGACTCCACCCTACTTCTTTTTTCTATTTTTAAAACGCGTTATCTGGAGGTGCGAGAACTTTCGCAAAAACTCATAGCGCCGCTCAATTCTAACCACGATACGCTTAAATCCAAGGTTGAGGTTGTTGAAGATCCGATCACTGACGATGTAAATGGTATACGTTATAAAATAAGCCGAAAATACATCGATCGAGTAGTGAACATGCATAAATAAAACCGTGATGGCCTGCACGCCCGACATCGCCAGCAGAAATGAGCGCACGATCTTGTTATCCCAAAAAAGAAGCGCCCCTAAAAAAGGGAAACCGGTGTGCCCTGAGAAAAAAAGGTCGTTCATGTAAAAGATCTTGAATAAGCCCGGCTGATCTTGGAACTGGGGCAGCTGGAAGTAATTTGCGGGAGCGCCCAAGTGAGTCAGACTGATGAACCCGGCCCGAATGAGAATGAAGGCGGCAATCGTCTTCATCGTGAACGGCACAAGCTCGGGACGAAATAGAATCGGATAAAGAGCCATAACCAAGGCAACCAGATAGATGCCAAAGGTGAAGCTAAAACTCAGATCGAGGGTCGGAATGCGGTCCAGAATAAGATCCCCCACGGAAAGAACGGGAATCTCATTCGTATAGAGAGTCGCGTAGTAGTTTACTACATAGGCAATTATGAGAACCGCAACTCCGGAAAAAAGAGAGATTCTAAAACTCCGCTCTCCCCAAAGATCGCTCCACTGATGCTTCCATTTACGCCAAAAATGAGCCATAGCACATTAGACAATACGCTCTGATTATGACTCTGTCCACCGCTTAATCTTATCCTCAACCACCGAGCGTTTTTTGCTGTAACGTTCACGACAAAACTTGAAGATGTTCTCACGACGCTGCGCGTCAACCGCCTCATCAAGGGGACCAAAGGTGCTCATTGAAAAGACATTTGAGGGCATCCCGTCAATAAGGAGGCGAATATAGGTGCTCCCGGTATGCAGAGCAACCAGATCGGCGACCATCGTCTCGTCTCCACCAAACTGACCGGCAATGGCTTCCGCATCATCGTAGCCAACCTGAAAGGAGATGAGGGTTCCCACATTTCCAAAAACGGCATCGCGTACCTCCTCGGGCATCTGGGCGATGTACTGATTGGCCATCGTCAGATTGAGACGATACTTACGCGCCTCAGAAAGAATTGTCGCGAAGGAGTCGGTGGCGAAGTTCTGGAACTCATCTACATAAAGGTAGAAGTCGGTTCGCTCATGTTCGGGGATGTTTGCCCGGCTCATAGCGTCAAGCTGGAACTTGGTGATGAGCATCGACCCCAGCAGTGCCGAGCTGTCCTCACCGATTTTCCCTTTGGCCAGGTTCACTATGACGATCTTCTTCTTATCCATAGCAAAGCGCATATTAAAGGAGCTCTTGGGCTGCCCCACGATATTCCTAATAATCGGGCTCGAGAGAAACTGCCCAACTTTGTTTAAGATAGGTGAGATGGCCTCGGTGCGCTGACGAGCATCGAGGCGCTCAAACTCATGCGTCCAAAAACGCTTAACGATAGGGTCTTGGAGCTTCTTTACAACACGCTTGCGGTACTCTTCGTCCTGGAGGATACGGGTAATTCCGAGCATCGTCGTATCGGGATATTCAAGAAGGGAGAGGATAGTATTGCGCAGAATATGCTCCAGACGGGGGCCCCAGCTCTCCGCATACAACTTTTTGAAGATACCCACCAGGCCGGAGGCGACGATCGTGTTATAGGCCGGGTCGATATTTTCGAGCATGTTAAAGGCCACGGGGAAGTCACGGTCCGAAGGGTCAATGAGGATCACATCGTTCGTACGATGAGAGGGGATGAAGTCGAGAACTCGCTCGGCAAGATCACCGTGGGGATCAATCACGGCAACTCCCCTACCCTGCTGAATATCGTCATAGATCATACGCTCGAGCAAGGTTGACTTTCCCATACCCGTCTTACCGATAATATAGGCATGACGCCTTCGATCACCCAGTTTTATGCCAAAGGGCTGCTGGCCTCCACGGAAGTTTGTCTTCCCCAAAAGAGTGAGCTCACCGCCCGTCTCGCCGTCGGAGGGAGGCAGTGGTATGTTCAAAGGTGGCTCAAGGGTACGCGAACGCACCCAGTCTATCGTGGGCGTCGAGACCGACTGGTGCGGGAGATGATAGATTGTGGCGAGCTCCTCGGTATTGAGAACAACCTCACCCAAACATAGGCGGCGAGCATAGCGACTCAGCGCCTCACGACCGCGAACAACCTTGCCGACCTCAAAACCGTTGATGTGAGGTATGGTGAACTGCTGGAAGGCCCCGGCAACCTCTCGCGCTTTTGACTCGGCGGCGTCAGCACCCATTGCGACGTCTCCAGGGAGAATATAGATACGAATCGTCGCCTCGAAGAGAAGTTTTGAGATTTTGTTGAGTGCAGCTGTCGTGTCGGTCTCACGCTCGTGACCAGCGGAAAGCTCCTCCTTGAGGGAGTCGGCAGCCGTGGAAACTTCGGAGAATAAGCCTCCCTTACTTCCCGAGAATACTCCTCGTAGCCAGAAATAGAGGTACAAGGGAAAAAGGACCGTTTTGAGTGCCGAACTCCGCGTCGTAAAGAGGCGAATGTACAGGGCCTTGAGTGAGTCGATATTAGCGAAGACGCCGCGAGAGACAATGCGCAAACACTTCAAATAGACAAGGCGCCAGCGTGGACTGAGAGGGCGAACCACCAGCTGAATCCCCGCATAATCATCCTTATGAATAACCTGCGCCAGTGTTGCAGTTATTGAGGCGAGTGGATCAACCACGGTGCGTGTGAGCTTATCCTCAAACTGAGAGTAGCGTTTTATGGGAAAGAGCGTGGGAGATATAAGGTTCAGCTCAACCGAAGCCCCCCGAGAGGCACGACTCATCGCCCTATTTTGAGTGGCGTAGTCGGGCACTTCCTGGATACTGGCATCCGGATACTGAGCATAGAGCTGCCCTTCGATCAAGGTCCTAAGCTGCTTGGGATAGCGAACGAAGAAGGTTATCTGCTGATTAATACGGACAATCTCGAAACTAACAGTCGGCTGCTGCGTGCCCGAGAAAAGGTGACGGATCTTGAGTCGGCTAAAAGTCCCATGGAGAGTCGCGTAGATCTGCTCGGCCACGATGGGCCCCGACTCGTTGGTCTTGGGGACTCGAATGGCAATAACCCCATACTGCTGCTTCCGCGCCCAACGAACACGCTGGAGGGCTATCATAAAGCCAGCCAAGCCGAGAGCAACGACAATGGCGATTACGATGAGCGGAAGTAGAAAGGACGGCGTTTGCATTGTATACAAGCCCTTCGGGCTATACTTGACATTTTATATATAATATGTAGAATTAACTCTTATGCCACTCAGACGCACCCAGCTTTCATCCACTCCTCGAGACAACTCCCACAGTCGCAGAGTTGCCTTTGCACTGGGTATGCGGGCCTATCTTTCAACAAGCTGGATCTCGCTCAGAAAACTCTATCGAACCCGGCGCACGGAACTTAGAGGTTGATGCCGATACGCGCCTCGATCTCTTGATCCACAAACTCGCGCTTTCGTCCGTACTTCATTCGAGAGTACTCACGCAAGATCTCAGCAACACGTTCGCTCTTTCCCTCCTCGTTCCAGTTGGTCTCAAGTGAGAAGGGACGAGTGGTTGAGTTGTTAAGGTTAAGTTTAATGTAAGCCTTAAAACGGGCGATACCGATAATATCCTGCTCTGTCAGCAGCGGCGCATACTCTTTTGCCATATACTCGGCATCCTCAGCACCGATCTTGAATGACTGCATCGTACCAACGTTACCGAAGACGGCATCACGAATCTGAGATGAGGTATTACCAAACTTAGAGACGACAAGTTGGTTGATGTACTGATGAGCCATAATCAAAGCGAGATGATACTTACGAGCCTCAGAGAGAATCGAACAGAAGCTGTCGGTCGCAAAGTTCTGGAACTCATCGACATACAGGTAGAAGTCGCGACGCTTGCTTTCCGGAGTATCCACACGACTCATCGCCGCCATCTGAATACGCGAGACTATAACCAGACCGAGAAGCTGTGTATTAAGATCTCCGATCGCACCTTTCGAGAGCCTGATAAACAAGATCTTTCCGGTATCCATCGCATCACGAATATCAAAAGCGCTGTCCGGCTGACCGATCGTGTTGCGCATGATCGTATTGGTAATGAACGGACCGAACTTGGCCGAGAAGTACGGGATCATCTCCTGTCGTTCACGCTCACCGGTGCTCGCATACTCATGGTCCCAGAATGACTTAACAACAGGATTTTTCACCTTCTTGACCTTGTACTTCATAAAGGACTCATCGACGAACATACGAGGTACGTCAATAAGGGTCGCCCCCTCGTCCTCATCTTCCATCAGGGTCAGACAGGCATTGCGGAAGTAGTGCTGGATACGAGGGCCAAAGATCTCATCACCAAAAAGTTTGATGAAGATTTCCGTCGCCTGACTTGAGGCCATATCACGCTGCTGCGGATTTTTCGCCTCGAGAATATTAAGCCCCATAGGGCGCTCCTGATCAGAAGGGTCAAAGACGATAACATCTTTGGCACGTTCCTTGGGAACATAGTGAAGAAGCTCATCGATCAAGTCACCGTGAGGATCAATGACGCAAACGCCGTCACCATTGGCCATATCCTGGCGCACCATCGTACTCAAAAAGGCGGACTTACCTGTACCGGTCTGTCCGATAACATAATGATGACGCATTCGGTCCTTAGGCTTGATTCGAACCTCCCGCCTCTCTCCGCGAAAGACGTTAAACCCAAGCAAGATACCCTCCGTCGGCAGATCGATCGGAGCGGGAAGAACTTTATACTCAAGCCATTTTATTACGGGAGTATAGTTATACTTACTGTTGGGGAAGTGAAAAAAAGAGGCGAGCTCTTCGGGCACCATAATCGAGGCCTTTTCTCCAAAACGGAAGACACGATGCTCCATATTGTGAAGCATCCAAGGGGTGTTGAGGGCGTGAATCGGGAGTATGCGTCGAGTCTGAAAGTAGTTCATGTCAGGGTCCTTGAACAGATTGAGAGCAACCACGATATCACTCATAATATTCTCAGCACGACTCTGCAACTTGGCCGAGGACATAACCCTAATAACGGTATCGAAACCGTCTTGCTGGGCCTTCTCACCGATATGTTTTGCGCGCTCTTCACGAGTCTGCAGCATACGCACATAGTGATCGCCACTATCAGCCCCCGGAGCGTTAGATCCTTCCTTGGCACGATCATAACCGAAAACCAAGGTGGTCAGCAGCGTGTTGAGCTGTCCAATAACGGGAATTTTAGAGAGAAAACCGCCTTTCGCACCCTCATTCTTGAAGAAAGCGATGCCCGCCTTCTCTGCCTTAGCGCGCCAGCGACCACTGCGGGGCCTAATCATCATCTGGATAATCGCCTCCTCATCATCATCCATCTTCGACAGCACGTTGGTCATACTGTTGAGTGGATCGTTTTCGATCATCTTGTAGGTCTTGACCGGGTACCAAAAGGGGTTGGGTTCATAGGCGTAGTAGCAGACCGAGTGATAGCCGGCTCGAGTGAGAGGCGTTTTTTTGAGAAACTGAATATCCGCATCCGGATAGTACGAGGTAATCTGCTTTTCCAAAAGGCTCTGATACTCCTTGAAGGTCACTACTTGGAAGGAGACCGTCTTATTTTTGGCGATGATTTCGAAAGAGACCAGTGTGTGAAGGAAGAGGATGCGGCGAATGATATTTTTTAAAGAGAGCTCACGAATCTCATAGACACTACGGTAAAGCTGTTCCATGATTCCAATCTTCTCTCTAAAGTCCTTTTCAACTTGTTTGTCCTTATCCTTTGGCGAGTCCTCTCGGGGAAGAATAATCTCCATAAAGATGAGCTCCTTCTCCATGAGACGATGCCAGATGTAGCGCAAGATCCAGACCGTACACCAGATACCAACAGGTATAAGCGCGAGAAGGATCAGAGTCACGATCGGATGGTTCGTAGCAAATTTCAGAAGCAGCTGCCCCATGTATATTTTTTCTGAAGAATTTTGTTTGATTTATCTCATCATTATACCAGAAAAGACGCATCTTAACAATGCACCAGAGAGTCACAACGGGTATCGAGCCGAGAGTCGCCTAACTCACCGAACCTAGAGGATCAAGCAAGGGGGGTCTCCAAGAGCAGATAAAACTACAGAGCAAGCTTGTCGGCGATGTAAGCCTGGAGTCCCTCAATCGGCAGACGCTCCTGCTTCATACTGTCTCTGTCACGAACAGTGACCGTTGAGTCATCCAGTGTGTCGAAGTCGATGGTAATGCAGAAAGGAGTCCCAAGCTCATCATGACGCCTGTAACGCTTACCAATTGAGCCGCTCTCATCGTACTCAACCATCCAGCTTTTCTTCAAGAGATCAAAAATCTCACGAGCCTTCTCGGTCAGGGGCTCTTTTTTCATAAGAGGGAGAACTGCCGCCTTTATCGGCGCCAGACTGGGTTTAAAACGAAGTACCGTCCGCACCTCAGGCTGCTCGCCCTCTTTTGATCCTGGTACCTCCTCCTCATCATAGGCTTCGATCAAGGCTACGAGGGCGGTACGAGTCAGACCGAAGGTGGGTTCGATACAGTGTGGAACAAATTTTTTGTTCGTAACGGGATCGAGGTACTCAAGATTCTCTCCGGAAAACTCTTGGTGTTTCTGGAGGTCATAATCAGTTCTGTAGGCGATTCCCCAGAGCTCTCCCCAGCCAAAGGGAAAGTCGTACTCGATATCCCACGTCTCCTTGGAATAGTGAGAGAGCTCCTCCTCTGCATGCTGCCGCCAGCGCATTTTTTCTCGAGAAAAACCGAGTTCTTGAACAAAAAATGTATCCATTCCTTCGCGCCACTGGTCATAAAGTGGCTTCCACTCAGCCTCATCGACAAAATACTCAATCTCCATCTGCTCAAATTCACGAGTTCGAAAGGTGAAGTTACCCGGTGTGATTTCATTGCGGAAGGACTTGCCGATCTGACCGATGCCAAAAGGCAGCCTCTTGCGGGTCGTCTGCTGGATGTTCTTGAAGTTAACGAAGATACCCTGTGCGGTCTCGGGACGAAGGTAGACGAGAGCCGCCTCCTCCTCAATAACACCCTGATGTGTCTTAAACATCATGTTAAAGGCACGAGCATCGGTAAAGTCGCAGGCGCCACATTTTGGACAGGGTATGTTGTGCACCTTAATCAGCTCGGCAATATCCTTAAGTGAGATACCCGCTACAGCTTCAACCCCAAGCTTTTCCTCCAGGAGCTTATCCCCACGAACGCGCTCCTGACATTTCTTGCAGTCCATGAGGGGATCGGTAAAGGAGCCAACATGCCCAGAAGCGACCCAGACCCGGGGGTTCATGAGAATTGCCGCGTCGATACCGACCATATCCTCCCGAGACTGAATAAAGTACTTCCACCAAACATCTTTAATATTACGCAAAAGCTCAACGCCGTAAGGACCGTAATCCCAGGTATTGGCCAGGCCGCCGTAGATTTCAGAACCGGGGAAGACAAATCCTCTGCGCTTACAGAGTGAGACGATCTTCTCCATTGTTGCATGTGTACTCATTGGGCACCACTATACTCCTAGAACTGAGCGGAATCCAGAACGATTGTCACGGGACCATCATTGATCAAGCTAACCTTCATATCCGCGCCAAAACGCCCCTCTTCCACCTTCTCCACTCCCGCCTCTCTTATTCTCTGTATAAATTTCTTGTACAAAGGCTCTGCAAGCTCGGGCCTTGCTGCGCCGGTAAAACTGGGGCGCCTTCCTTTTTTGCAGTCGGCAAAAAGTGTGAACTGCGAGATGACGAGAACCTCCCCTCCTCTATCCAGAAGGCTCAGATTCATCTTTCCTTCCGAGTCCTCAAAAATGCGCAAGTGAACAATTTTATTGATCAGCTTTTCAATCTCACTCTCAGTATCCGAGTGAGTCACACCAAGAAGTATAAGAAAGCCGGAACCGACCTTTCCGATAGTCTCGCCACCGACGGCGACCTCGGCCTCAGATACCCTCTGGATAAGTGCAATCATGGCACCATTCTACTCCGGAAAATCAAAACAAGAAGAGAAGTTAAGAATAAGGCAACAAAAGTGCCCCGACGAAACGGCTCCGCCGGGGTATACTCAACCTATGTTCACAAAAAAGAAAAAACCTGTCTGCGCTTCCTGCGCCAGAGGGTTCCAATGGCTCACCGGCCTGACTCTTTTGGCCCTTGGATCAGTTGGGGTACTGGAGCAGCTGGGGCTCCTGAGTCTGAGTCCATGGGGGTGGATCCTATCAGTCCTGGCTCTTATGTGGGGACTCCTTCTCCTCCTGAACGTAGGGTGCAAAAAATGCGCTGCCTAGACGAGTTCAGATCGCTCTCATGAGCCTAGCGGACTCAGCTCGACGAGGTTCGAACAAGCTCTTACTCTGCCATCAGCTTGGCATTGGCACTCCCCTTCCCCTCTTCTTCCTCAACGGCAAGCTGGCCGCAGGCCGCACTTATATCCTGGCCAAGTGAGACGCGTACGGTAACAGGTATGTCATACGACTCGACGATCTCACGAAAAGCGTCGATTCGAGACTTTCCGGCATTGCTGAAGCCCAAGTAGGTCTCGTTGTAGGGGATGAGATTTACATGACAGCGCTGACCTCTGATGAGCTCGGCAAGCTGACGAGCACAGGTCGGTGAATCATTTATGTCACGCAACATAACGTACTCGTAAGAGACCCGGCGGTGCGTCTTCTTAATATAGTCCTTGAGCGTTGCTATAAGCTCGTCAAGGCTGTAGGCGTTGGCTATGGGCATAAACGACTTCCTGAGCTCCTGAGTGGGAGCATGAATGCTGACTGCAAGATTTACTTGCAGCGGATCGTCCATAAGCTTTTTGATCGAGGGGACGATACCGGAGGTGGAGAGGGTGATTGAGCGGCTGGCAATCCCCAAGCAGTCAGGATTATTCATCGTGCGAACGGAAGACATCACGGCCTCATAGTTGAGAAAAGGCTCCCCCATTCCCATAAAGATAACATGATCCACACGCTTACCGGACTGATCGGGATCTTTTGCCGTTGCGCCGGTCGTCCGCTTTAGATACTGGTCAAAATAGAGCACCTGGTCGGCGATCTCCTCGCTGGTAAGATTCCGCTTGAAGCCCATCGTTCCCGTTGCACAAAATGAGCACTTGAGTCCGCACCCGACCTGACTCGATACACAGACCGAGTTGCGCCCATCACGAAAGCGCATCAAAACACCCTCCACAAGAGCACCATCCGACATCTTAAAAAGAGCCTTCACCGTCTCGCCGTTGGGAGAGGTGACTTCCTTGAGCACCTCAAATGAGAGGATGCTGAGCTCGGCCTGAAGCTTATCTCTAAGGTCTTTTGGAAGAGTTTCTATCTCGTCGAAAGTGCGTGCCCCCTCCTTATAAACCCCCTGAAGGATCTGCCGTGAACGATACGCGGGAACGCCCTCTTGCTTGAGATAGTCGATGAGCTCTGTGGGAGTAATCATAGAGGCAGTTAATCTTAGTTGTCAGGAGTTAATAACAGGTTTTTGACCCATTATATTCGCTTCAGAAAGCGGATATCCCAAGGTAATTGTAAAAGGGTTTTGACAAGCGTCGCCAGAGGAATACCATGAGGTGCCTCAGCACGACTACTATATAACATCTCCACTATTATGGAAGTACGCATTATACATCGTACCGGCTCGGAGGCCAGCAAACTGGTTGATGAGTTGGTACGAGAAAACATCTCGGCCAGAACAGAGCTTTGGAATCCCGCAAAGGAACTCCCGTCCGACCTCTTTGACTCTCACCTGATCATCGTCTGCATCGACAGAGACAGGGCGATACTGGGAATACTTAAAGAGCTCACAAGCGAAGGGCGCTGGTCACTCCCCATAATCCTCTTGGACACCCACTATGATCAAACCACGGCACTCTTCGCCAAGAATAACCGCCTCCCTTACTACATCCCTCCTTACAATCCCACCTTCATCGGACGAATGATCAAAGAGCTGGTCTATAAGCATGCCGAGCTCACGAACAGTGGCGAGAAGATAGAGGCATTCGACATTCTGCTAGACCCAACTAACCGGTGCGCACAGCGACGAGACAGGGTAATACCTCTGCGCAATAAGGAGTTCGCCCTCCTCGAATTTTTCATCATGAACAAGGGACGACTCCTCTCGCGCACGAGTATTCTTGAACACGTGTGGGACCGAAACCACTGTTACGGGAGCAATACTCTGGACGTACACATCAATCGCCTCAGACGAAAGATCGATGGCCCGTTTGATGACAAGCTGATCCACACGGTTCACTGTGTTGGCTACAGATTCGCAAAAGCCGAGGTGTTGAGCCATCTGCCCGCGGCTCACGAGGCATAACAATTGCCCCCGCCTCCGGCCTTGGGTATACTCTCGTCGTGGCTCCAGATACCATTCTCGTTACCGATAGAAGCACCATACGCTCCCTCTGCGGTTTTACGGGAACGGCCGGCTTCGTCGTCCTCCACAAAGATAAGGGCTACCTCTTTACCGATGCGCGCTACCACCTGGTGGCCCGGAAAGTACTCCCCCCTTCCTACACTCTCATCGACCTCAACAAAGACTTCCCAAAAGTCTGGGCGGCCTTCCTGAAAAAGCGCGCGGTGAGCGAGATCGGCTACGAGGGATATGACCTGACTGTGGAGTTCCTACGAAGCTTACGACGGCGATCTAAAGGCGTACGATTCAGAGATGTGGGCACACTTATAAGACAGAGACGTATTCAGAAGACACAGGCCGAGATAAAACTACTTGCTCGAGCACAAGAAATTACCGATGAGGTCTTCAGCATGATGAAAAAGAAGATCAAGGTAGGTATGAGCGAGCTGGATATAAGCTGGATGGTCGAGCTTCTGGCACGCGAGTGCGGAGCCGAAGGAATCTCGTTTCCACCAATCGTGGGTTTCAAGGAAAACAGCGCCTCGCCTCACCACCACTGCTCGGAGAGAAAGTTAAAGGCGGGCGAGCTCATACTTATTGATATGGGTGTCCTCTACAAAGGTTACTGCTCGGATATGACCCGCATGCTCTTCACAAAGGAACCGACCCCGGAAGAACAAAAAATTTATACAATAGTGCGCGAGGCGCAGGAGCTGGCAATCAGCAAGATCAAGGCCGGGGTCACAGGAGTCCAAGCCGATGGCTATGCGCGAAGCCTGATCGAGGAGGCCGGTTATGGGAGCTTTTTCACCCACTCGCTCGGTCACGGCGTCGGACTCGATGTTCACGAGCTCCCAAACCTCTCGCCGAGCTCAAAACCTCAGCTCCCCGAAAAGAGCATCGTCACAGTCGAGCCCGGCATCTACCTTGAGGGAAAGTTTGGAGTACGCCTGGAAGACATGGTCGTTGTTGAAAAAAATGGCGTCAAGAATCTGACGAAAAGCTCGAAAGAGATCACAGATTGTATTATTAAAGCCTAAAAAGGATGTGTGGAATTATCGCCTATCGCGGACGCAAGAAGACTGCTGGGAACTTAGTACTCACGGGGCTCAAAAAACTCGAATACCGGGGGTATGACTCCTGGGGAGTTGCCGTAAATGACGGTGAGTCGATCTCAGTCTGCAAAAAGACCGGGAAGATCGGCGAGCTCAATATTGCCGACCTCAAACTCCCGCGTGCCTCGCTTGCCATGGCACACTCACGCTGGGCGACTCATGGCGGCGTGACTCAGAAAAACGCCCACCCACACATGAGCTCGCAGGGGAAAATCGTCGTCATACACAATGGGATTATAGAAAACTACCTCGAGCTCAAAAAAAAACTCGTTAAAAAGGGGCACACATTCCACTCCGAGACTGATACGGAAGTGGCGACAAACCTCATCGAAGAGGAGCTCACCCTGGCCCTAAAGAAGGCGAGGCAGAGCGAGGTGAGTCGAGAGCTCCTTCTGCATGCCGTTCAAAGTGCGCTTGCACAGCTTGAGGGGCGGTATGCTTTTCTTGTCATGGCGGAAGGATGCGATGCGCTCGTGGCCGCACGCCGAGGCTCGCCGCTTATTGTTGGGGTGGGCGAGAAGGGTGAGTACTTTGTCGCCTCCGATATCCCCGCCTTTCGTAAGTATACGGAACACGTCATGTACCTCGACGACGAGGAGCTCGTTATCATCGATGACAAAGGTGCGGAGTTTATCGACATGCGCACACAGAAGCTCCTCAAAAAGCGCATAATTAAGATCACCTGGAAGTCAGATGATGCGGAAAAAGGTGACTTCCCACACTTTATGATCAAGGAGATCATGGAACAGAAAGAGACGATCCAACGAGCAATCAATCAAGAACCCCGACTCATTCAGCGGGCCGCCGCTATGATCAATAAGGCCTTCGGAACCTACTTTGTCGGATGTGGAACCGCAGGGAAAGTCAGTATGGTTGGTAACTACCTCTTCTCAAAGATCGCACACAAGCATATCAACGTGGAGTTTGGCTCCGAGTTCCCGAACTTCCGACATTTTATCAAAAAGGGCAGCCTGCTCCTGGCCATCTCTCAAAGTGGCGAGACGGCGGACACGCTTGAGGCGATGGAGGTCGCACGAGAAAAGGGTGCGAAACTCATGACTCTCGTCAACGTTGAGGGCTCGAGCATGGACAGAATGGCCGATCTCTCCATCTACCTGAATGCAGGTCCGGAAAAGGCTGTCGCCTCCACGAAGGCAACAACGGCACAGATGACGCTCCTGACACTCCTTGCTTACGCCTGTGCCGATCGGCTCGACGAGGGACGCAAGCTCCTGATCGAGACGGCTGCGAAAATAAACGACATGCTCAACCCACGCTACGAAGCGCACATCAGGGCGATCGCAAAAAAAATCGACAAAGTTGAAAGCATGTATGTCATTGGCCGTGGAATGAACTATCCCATGGCGCTCGAAGCCGCGATCAAGCTCCAGGAGGTCTCGTACATTCATGCCGAGGGCTTTGCCGGCGGCGAGCTCAAACACGGCCCGCTCGCCCTCATCAGTAAGGGGACGCCCTGCATCGCACTTGTGGCCAACGACGAGACGCGGGCAGAGATTATATCTAACGCTACAGAAGTAAAAGCTCGTGGAGCCTATGTGATAGGAGTTGGTCCGCAGAATGAAGATGTTTTCGATGAGTGGATTCGCGTTCCCGATGTGGGCAATGCCTCCCCTATCGTCACTACTATCCCGGTGCAGATCCTCGCCTACCACCTTGCCCTGCTGCGCAAGAACAACCCCGACATGCCTCGCAACTTGGCCAAGAGCGTGACTGTGAAGTAAAGAGGAGATCAGACGCCGACAAAACAACCGCAACGGTTTAACAAAAGCCACTTTTTCTGCTACACTTATGGTAAGTAAAACAAAAAAATATGACACTCGACGAACAGTACCAAAAAGTGATTGGCGACCAGCGTGCCTACCTGCTCCAACTGCAGAAGGATTTCAATGTGGTCTGTGAGAATGCAAAGGTAAAAGCCAGAGAAAAACTCCAGCGCATTCCTAAGGAAGATAGCGAGTCACGCACAACCGTTCTAAAAGAGCAGAAAGAGTCGCTGGACAAGGCCCTCGGCACGCTCAAACAGGCCGTCAGCGACTCGACCCGAAAGACGATGAAAGAGCTCGAGTCGATCGTGCGCCAGAAAGAAGAAAAAATACTGCAAGAGCTTGAAGATGAGCTCGCGACCCTATAATCTATATGTGTGTTTAACAGAACAAAAATAATTTGCACGATCGGTCCCGCCTCAGAACAACCGGCTGTTCTTGAGCAACTTGTCGATGCGGGAATGGACTGTGTGCGACTGAACTTCTCTCATGGCACCTACGATCAGTTTGCGGAAGTTATTAAGAATGTGCGTACACTCTCAACAAAGAAGGGGTATGAGATTGGTATTATCCAAGATCTTCAAGGACCCAAAATCCGCCTGGGCACACTCCCGAAGGAAGGAGTCGAGGCCCGTGAGGGGGAGACCATCGTGCTCAGTATAAAAGAGGGCACAGGACTCATTCCAATCCAGTATAAAGATCTTCCCCGAGACGTAAAAAAAGGCGATACGCTCTTAATTGCCGATGGACTGATCGAGGTCGTCGTCGTCTCGGTTAACAAGGCAAAGACACAGATAGAGTGCCACGTTGTGGTGGGAGGAAGACTCTACTCAAACAAAGGAATCAACGCCCCAACAGCCTCTATCTCGGCTCATCCGCTTACTCCGAAAGATCGTAAAGATCTGGTTTTTGGAGTGAGCCAAGAGGTTGACTATGTCGCCCTCTCATTCGTGAGACAGGCCGAGGACATTCACGAGCTCCGAGCACTTCTAAAAAAACACAAGTCGCGTGCGCTCATCATCGCAAAGATAGAAAGACACGAGGCGGTGAGCAATATGAAGTCTATAATCAAAGCCGCCGATGCGGTGATGGTGGCGCGTGGAGACCTTGGCGTCGAGATCGCCGCCGAGCAGGTCCCACTCGTCCAGAAGCGCATAATCGATCTGTGTAATATCCATGGGAAGCCCGTCATCGTGGCGACACAGATGCTCGACTCAATGGTGGAAAACCCTCGTGCCACTCGTGCGGAGATTTCAGATGCTGCAACCGCCATCTTCGACCATGCAGATGCGATGATGCTCTCGAATGAGACCGCCGTGGGCAAGTATCCGGTTGAGGCCGCTCGCACACTCTGCAAAGTTGCGGGAGCCGTCGAACACGACCTCCAAAAACACCAGGACCTCCTTAAGTTGAGACGTCCGGAAGAACTCCCGATAACAAATGCGATCTGCCTCAACGCGACAAAGCTCGCCAAAGACATAGGTGCGAGTTATCTCGTGGCTATAACACGCAGTGGCTACACTGCTCGGGAGATTGCGAAGTACCGGCCTTTTATCCCAATTGTGGTCTTTAGTTCGGATATAAACGTAGCACGACAGATGACGCTCGTACGCGGGGTCAAAAAAACCTTCGTACAGTGGATCGACCTCAAAGATCCACTCAAACAGATCAAAGAGAGCCTCAAGAAAGAGAAGCTCGTTAAAAAGGGCGATGAGATCGTCATCTGCAACGCGGGCTTTGGCAAAAAAGAGAAGCTGATTACAACAACGATGATCTAGGGTATGCTGTGTGCATGCGAATCATCGGCATCGATCCGGGTATTGAGAAGATGGGTTTTGCCATTTTGGAAAAACAGAAAAACATCATACGACTTCTCGACTGCGGCTGCATTTACACGCCCTCTTCGGAACACCTATCACGCCGACTGAACATGCTCTCTCAGGACCTGAAGAGCATCCTGAAAGAGTGGCGCCCCAGCGTAGCCGGCGTCGAGCAGCTCTTCTTTTCAAAAAATGTTAAGACAGCACTGACCGTCTGCCACGCACGCGGAGTTATACTTGAGGCACTGGAAGATCATGGAGTCGAAATGATGGAGTTCAATCCGGGAACAATCAAACAAGCGGTAACCGGCGATATGCGAGCTGATAAAAAACAGATGCAGAAGATGGTAGACTACCATCTGGGCGTAAACCTAAAAAATGATGATACCGTCGACGCCATTGCCTGCGGGATCTGTCTGCTATCAAGCTATAACCGAACTCACGTATCTCTATGATGTCGCGCCGACGCATACTCACAACACTCGTGATAATCCTGGTCGTCGCCGGAGGTATTTATGGACTGAGCAAGAGCGGAGCACTCAACTTATCAGTCCTTTTCAACGATGAGACCGAGCCGGGACCAACCGTTAAACAGCCGCCTTTAAAAGTACGTCGCCCCACAGCCGTCGCCAATAAGAGCTACACCGAACTCCTGCAAGAAGGTAGCCAGCTCGTACAGCGTGGCCTTCTTAAGGAGGCACTCATTCGCTATCAAAGTGCCTCGGAACAGGCACCACGCGAGGCCCTCCCCTACGAGAAGATCGGCGACATCCTATTCGCACAAAAAGACTATCAGTCTGCAGAAGAGAGCTACCTCTTGGCACAACAGCTGAGCCCGGGCGCAAGCCATCTCATACTTAAGCGACTCCGGTCACGTCTGGGGCAGAGAAAGATTCTCGGGGCGCAACAACTCCTCACCGAGATGCCGGCAGAGGCGCAGGAAACCCTCTACTACTCGGGCCTCCTCGCCTCCTTTTTAAATGAGCAGCAGACAGCACGAGAAAGCCTCAAAAAAAGCACTGAGGTCGGGAGCGATGAGGGGCTCAGAGCCAAAGCCCAGAAGATGCTCACTCTGTATGAAGAGTTCGATGTGGCACAAGAGGCCCCCCTCTACTTTCTACAGGCCCTCTTGGCCAATACCTACAACACGATCGGCGAACAGGGCCTCGCCATAGAGATAGCTTTCAATGCCCTGAAAGCCGAACATAACTACCGCGACGTATGGATAGTGCTTGGCCACGCCTATCTGACGGAGTACTCATGGCTTGATGCTCAAGATGCTTTTACAAAAGCCATCGAGCTCGACGCCTCACGGGCCGAATCCTTCTTTTTCAGGGGAGTCGCGGAAAAAAACTTGGGTAAGCAGCGCTCAGCAATTGAGGATTTCGAGCAGGCAGTCACACTCGGCTGGCGGCCGAAGATTTTGGCCCAAAACGAGATGGCAGAGAGCTATTTTGCACTGGGCGATATCGAGAAAGCCTATGCCCTCTATAGAGAGGTCGTGACGACCGATCCGGGAGATGTAAACCGTTTTGTCAGGCCAATCGCACTGGCCATAAACCAGCTCAATAAGCCGGCAGAGGCTCGTGCCATGGCCCAGCTCGCTTACGACACACATCCGGATACAGCCCGAGCTCACTCACTGCTCGGCTGGGCACTTCTTGCGAACAACGAGCTTGCTGCCTCTCGCCAAGAGCTGGAACAGGCCCTCTCTCTAGACCCCAACCTTTCCGACGCCTGGCTCAACATGGGGCAACTTGAGGAGCGCATAGGAACGAACGATCGAGCTCGTGCGGCCTACAAAAAAGCCGTCAGTTATGGGGAGGCGAACTTTGAGTTTACTATTAGTGAAGAGGCGAAGAGCAAGCTCAAAGAACTGGGAGACCGTCCCAATGGAGAACTTAGTGAGGCGGGCATCGCACCAACACTTCCACAAACACCTACACAGTCAACGCGACCGGCCCCCAGCTTCTCACTCGAATAGCTGACTTGTCTTAGTCTTTAAGATCACGGTACAATGACAGATATGGAGCTTACACTTCCCCTCATACTGATCGCACTACTGCTTTTTATCGTTGGAGCCGCCGTGGGCAGCTTCATCAGCGTCCTAAGCTATCGACTTCATCACGACCACAAGGGCATTGTGAAGGGTAGATCGAAGTGCACGACCTGCGAAAAACCGCTCAAAGCACTGGATCTCATCCCGATACTCAGCTATCTCACACTGCGAGGCCGTTGCCGCTACTGCGCCGAACCGATCTCTTTCATGTACCCGCTCTTGGAGCTCATAACCGGAGCCGCCTTCGTCTTGCTCTTCCTCCACTTTCCTTTTGTGGTTCCGGATCTGTTCTTTTCAATGGACCTTCTCGGGCTCTACCTCCTCCATGCTTTTTACCTGATTATTCTGATCTTCACCTTCTTTTATGACCTCCAGTATCTACACGTAGCCGATAGCGTAATACTGCCGGGAATTCTCGTGGGTCTGATCGCCACAATGGCGCCACAGACGCCCCATATTTTTGATTCCCTCTTGGGGGCGGCCGTTGCCATAATCTTTTTTGGACTACAGATACTGCTCTCGCGAGGACGCTGGCTCGGCGAAGGCGATCTGCGAATCGGTATTTTCATGGGCGTTATTCTGGGGTGGAAGCTGGTCATCGTCGCGCTGTTTCTAAGCTACATTATCGGAAGCATCGCCTCTCTTGTGATCGTCGCCAGAACAAAAAAAGTACGAGGAGTTAAAATAGCTCTCGGACCCTTCTTGGTGATCGGCACCTTGATCTCACTTTTCTGGGGAGAGAGGATACTCGGCTGGTATCTGGGAGTCCTGATTTAAAGAAGAGCGTGCCAAAAATTTCTGTTTTTCCTTTTGAGACGTATAATGGGCCCGCATGAAAAAAGCGCTGCTCATAATTGTAGATGGATTGGGAGAGGGAGCTGACTATCCCGGCAATGCGGTAACCAGGGCCGAGCTAATGACCCTTCCCGAACTCAAAAAAACAGCTCCGTGGACGCTTTTGCAAGCCTCCGGCGAAGCCGTTGGTGTTCCCGAAGAAACTATGGGAGGCTCAGAGGTAGGTCACTTCACAATGGGCGCCGGTCGCATAGTTTTCCAGACACTTGAGACGATCAACAAGCTGATCAAAAATCGCGAGTTCTTTTATGACGAGACCTTAATAAAGGCCTGTACTCAAGTTAAACGGACCCCGGGTGCGGCACTGCATTTGTTGGGAATGATCTCGGACCAAGGCATTCACGCCCACATCGCTCACCTTTTCGCTCTGTTGGAGATTACAAAAGAACAGGACGTTCCCGAGGTAATCATTCATGCGATTACCGATGGGCGAGATGTTCCCGAGAGCAGTGCCAAGAAGTATATCAAACAGATCGAAGATAAGATCGAGGAGCTGGGACTGCAAAAAATTGCACGCATCGGAAGCGTCATCGGGCGCTATTATGCAATGGACAGGGACTCAAACTGGGATCGGCTACAAAAAGCTTACGACCTCTATACTGAAGGCGAGGGACAGCAGGTCGAGACCGGTGCCGAGGCCATCGACAAGGGCTATGAGATGGGTGCCGAGACCGACTACTACATACGCCCCGTCGTAGTGGGGAGCGCACGGCCAATAAGAAGTGAGGATGCGGTCATCTTCTTCAACTTTCGCACCGACCGAGCCCGACAACTAACGTGGGCCTTCACCGGAGAACATGATGAGCTCATAAGGCTAACACAGCCTGTGGGAGAACGCCCTCGCCCTTTCTTTGTCTGCTTCGGAGACTACAGCAAGCAGGCCCCGGTCCTCTTCCCCACCCCGATCATTCGCAACAACCTGGGCACCGTGATTGCGGAGCACGGACTACGACAGTTCAGGCTAGCGGAGACTGAGAAATATGCGCATGTAACCTACTTCTTCAACAGCCAGGTTGAAACGCCGTTACCAAAGGAAGATCGATTGATGATAGACTCTCCAAAGTGCCCTTCGTATGCGCAAAAACCGGAGATGAGTGCTGCGGAAATCACCGATACGCTCTTAACAAAACTGAACGACGACTATGCCCTGATAGTGGTAAACTTTGCCAACTGTGACCTGGTGGGACATTCTGGAGACCTCCCTGCCGCGCTTAAGGCAATGCAGGTTGTCGACTCCTGCCTTGGACGCATTCTTCCCGCCGCAGAAAAGGCAGGCTACACGACGCTGATTACCGGAGATCACGGGAACATCGAGTCAATGCTCTACGAGAACGGCAGTGCAAAGCCGAGCCATACCAGGAATCCCGTCCCATTTATCATTGCCGGAGCCACAGACAAAAATCTCAAGCTCAGAACTGACGGCGGCCTTCAAGATGTCGCCCCCACCATCCTCGATATTATGGGAGTTACCAAACCGGCCGAGATGAGCGGGAACTCACTGATCGTTGCAGAGTGAGAGAGGCCATGCGATACTATCCTGGATGAAAGCAGTAATCATGGCGGGAGGCACGGGGACAAGGCTCTGGCCCCTCAGCCGAGACAACAAGCCGAAACAGTTCCAAGCCTTTGTAGGAGAAAAAACGATGCTCCAGCAAACCTACGAGAGATTGGGATTTTTATCAAAAAAAGACATCTTCGTCTCAACGAATAAGAAGTACGTCGCAGTCGTTCGCGAGCAGCTCCCAGACCTTCCCCGCTCACACATCATCATAGAGCCGGCGATGCGCGACACAGGCCCCTCAATATGCTACACGGCTCACGTACTCAACGAGCTGGGACACGGCGATGAGGTAATGGCCCTCATCTATGCAGACCACCTGATACAAAACAAACAGGCATTTCGCTCAAGTTTGAATGCGGCGGCCGAGCTTGCCCATAGTACGGGGATGTTCGGTGTTATCGGCGTTCGTGCCAAATACGCTAATCCTACATTAGGCTACATTCGCATGGGAAAGCTCCTCAAGAAACACCGCTCGGTCGATATCTATCAGCTGGACAGTTTTGTTGAGAAACCCACTCTTGAAAAGGCCAAACAGTTTCTCCACTCTTACAAATACCTGTGGAATACGGGACTCTACGTCGGTGGCGTCTCGAACTTTTTAGAGGGATTTAAGACCTTCTCTCCCGAAATCTACAAGGCTATCGTAACGCACAGGCAGTACGAAAAATCACCAAAGATTTCGATCGACTATGCCGTAATCGAACAGCTCGGCCCCTCCAAGATGTTTGTGATTCCGGCCGACCTGGGCTGGAACGACATAGGCAACTGGCGCGCCCTTCACGAAGAGCTCACCGCCCATGACGACGAGACACTCGCCGTTGGCCAGCACCTGGGGATCGAAACGGAGGGATGTCTCGTAGTGGGCCAGAAAAAGAAGCTCATAGCAACCTTCGGCCTCTCAAATATTGTTATTATAGATACACCGGATGCCCTTTTGGTCATTGATAAAAAACGCGCCGGCGAGGTGAAGCAGATTGTCAATGAACTTAGGGAGAAAAAACGCGGGCGCTATCTTTAAGCGGCCTTTACTGTGCCCTTGAAGAATTCCATGCTATTATGTCGCCTGAAATGTCTGAAGACAGAGTAAAAAAGGTTACAGAAAAGCTAAAACCCTGGGGTCGAGAGATCTGGTTCGCCTGGACTCCCGAGTACGCAGGAAAAATACTCGAGCTCAAAAAGGGCCACCGTTATTCTTTGCAGTACCACGAAAAGAAAACCGAGACACAGTATATTCTCAGCGGCAAGGTAAAGTTCACCTACGGTACCGACCCCAAGAAGCTTCGTTCAAAAACCTTGATAGCTGGCCAAAAAATGCACGTTCCGGTTGGACTGATCCACCGTGCTGAGGCCCTTGAAGACGCCCGGATTTTTGAAGTTTCAACCGCTGAACTTGACGACGTGGTCAAGCTTGCCGATGATTACGGAC
>PFRX01000031.1 GCA_002788775.1 Candidatus Peregrinibacteria bacterium CG_4_9_14_0_2_um_filter_53_11
CTCTTGGTCCCTCGGAGCAGCTGAGGCGTCTTAGGTTCACTCTCCTCAAGCTCTGGTTCGACCTCCCCCGGGATGACCAGGAGTTTGAGCTTGATGCAGGGTTCTTGAGTAACTTTCCCGGACTTCAGGCTTTTGGATCGCAGAATCCGGTGAGGCCGGGCTGATTTCGGCCTTCACCGCACTTCCCTCAATGGCCCATCTGAGGCTCGCCTCATGGGAGAAGCGCGGCGCGGCACATCGTGATTATGACGATCTCATCTTCAAAATGCATCAAAATCTGCCCTGGTGCGAGTTTGTTGTGAGGGAGTGAGGTGAGTTCCCCTCACGGCACCACCAGGTAGTAGCCGAGGCGTTGTTGGCCGTTGGGACCAACGGGCAGGTCGATCCAGCGGAGCTGAAGAATTGAGG
Source organism: Candidatus Peregrinibacteria bacterium CG_4_9_14_0_2_um_filter_53_11 (assembly GCA_002788775.1). Classification (GTDB taxonomy): domain Bacteria; phylum Patescibacteriota; class Gracilibacteria; order UBA1369; family UM-FILTER-53-11; genus UM-FILTER-53-11. The sequence goes on from PFRX01000031.1 coordinate 409, forward strand.
AGGGGAGGTTATCGATGAGGCTTTGGAGGCATGCCTCAATGCTATGGCGTGTGGTGTTCGCAAGCTCACTTTGTATCTGGGGCCGGCTCACTACCTCACCTCGTTGTGCATGCTCGCCCAGAATTCTGAGGATCTCACTTTTTACTCGGTGGCTGGTGGAAGCGAGCTTCTTTTTGCTAAACACATGAGGTGGGTGAGCAACACGAATGCGGCGCAAAATTTCCTCCGGGTTAGGGAAGAGGTCGGGTCGAGAGATTAGCTCGGGTATCGTCTGACGAGTGAGTTCTACCGGGCCTTGCGGATAGGCAACCGAGTAGAGTTTTGATGAGCGCAAGCCAGTTAATCCACTGAAAGGCTGCTCTGTAATTTCAAGATGATAGGGGAGGGTTTCGCCATCGCGGAGCTGCTGGAGGAGGCGTGTGACTATTCCTCGATTAAGCTCAAGTTTTTGCGAGAGGAAGTCCAGGGTCACCTGCTCGCCTTCGTCAGTATACTCGCACAGAAGCTTAATGAGCCGACGTTTATTAGACGCGAGCTTGGTCTCTCCGAGCTGAGCCCCATGTTCTTTGAACGAGGGGAGGGGACGACCCGTCGTAGTCTCTTCGCGGACGTTTCTTTGAAGGGGGAGTCGGCCACGTTTCAGTGCGGCTGCTTCTTTCAAAAGTGCCCCCGGGTCAAGTGAAGCGCCCGCCCAGCCGAGTGCCGAAAAAATCTCCTTCCTCCTTAACGATGTGCCCGGGAAGCCTGAGTTTGTGGACGCTATCCACTGATGTATCTCAAGGCCGAGTGGTGCAAGAGCCTGCTTCTCTCTGATCAGCCGGAGGTGGGTGTATACATGCGTTGCCTCGATCCCCAGCTCACTCCCAAGTCGTGCCGACCCCACCATGAAGCCGGCTTCGGTGAAGCGAGCAAGTGCTGTGGTGATCTTGCGCTCGATCTCCAACCCGAAAGCTTCCGGGCCCAGGGCGCTGCAGTAGTCGGCAAGTGAGGGGTCGTGCTGGACCATTCCAAAAGGGAGTAGGTCGGCATCAGTTCCCTCTGTTTGCGGCTCGGTACCTTTATGTAGTTTGTCATGGGCCATAGTGGCCCATTATAGAGGATTTTCCGCAGCTCGCGCTAGCCAGAATAGCCTAATCGGGTTATAGTTGTATCCCTTTTATACCTCTTTATTACTTTTATTTTTTCCCATGATGAACTTTTTTCGTAGAGGAGCCGTTGGCCTTCTCGTCTCATCACTCGTTATTGGCCTTATTGCGCCAGTTCTTACCGTTCAGGCTGTTGAGGGAGACCCCGTCTCAGTTGCATTTGAGAGTAACCGGGTCGTCGCCAACTATGGCATGAGCTTCGGTCTGTATGATAATGCCCAGAATAAGAGCACCCCGCTTGAGTTTCCGGAGGGCTGGACCATCCGCCTGCTGCGTGGTAATGCTGAGGTCTCAATCCTCACTCGTGACGATCTGGCTCAGAGCGCCGATGGCTGGTACCGAATTGCTCCCACAGGTCAGGACGGAACGTACACGCTGAACTTCCGTAATCCTCAGGGCTCGACCGTCCTTACGAAAGCCTTTACGGTTGCCAGCACAAACCCCTTTGTGACCGTTTTTCCTCCGACGGCCGTTCCCGGCCAGTATGTGACTTTGCGTGTTTTTAATGAGAACGGAGCGTCCTTGGATGTAGAGGGCGCCGATCTTTACTTTGAGATCTTTGGTTTTTTGACCACCGGTCGTACCTCGATTATCGCGAGCAACTTTGGTGAGGGAGCAGAGCAAGTTGAGCGTCTCAGCGAGGGAGTCTATCGAGTGACCGCACCGGCCTATAGTGCGGGTGTTGCAGGTAATCCTAACGTCTATACCGTAAGCCTTTTCCGCAACTTGAGCCCTCGTGTGACGATGGATGCGGGTGAGTTTAAAGTTGCCAATGTTCCCGCAACCGGTGGCGAGGTTCTTATCTCAGATCCCGCCGAGCCTGCTCAGTCCGATGAGCTTCCCCCCGTTTTGGAGCCTGAAGATACCGGCGCTTCAACGAATGGTGCCGATCTTGATCAAATTGGTAACAACCAGCAGTCCAATCAACCTGAGGCTCAGCCAACCGAGGGAGGTCAGCAGCAGTTCTCAACTCCTCCTGAGCCTTGGACTCTACCCGTACCGGCCCAGCTTCCACCTCTGCCGGCCTTTGTCCTTGATGCCGATGGAGCACGTCAGCAGAACTCAAACCTCAGCCTTGGTGAGGGAAGCCAGCCTCTGAGCTGTTCAGACCTTGAGGGGCAGTGGTCTAAGGAGCTCATCAGTAGTCTGCTCGCCGAAAATATCTACCCGGTTTCTGTTGTTGGAGATGCGGTGAACTGCCGCCCCAACGATCCTATTGTCCGCAAGATGGTAACAACCTGGATACTTGCGATGACCCGCCCCGAAGATGCTCGTGCGGCTCTGGATATCGACCTTGAGACAGTTACCAATCCCTTTATAGACCTGGATGAAAATGATCCTTTTGCTCGTTATGTAATTAAGGCCTACCAGGTTGGTTTGGTGAGTGGAAAAGGAGGATGTGCTCGCCGAGATTTGGTTATTGGCTGTAAGTTCGGTGGAGATGAGGTCGTTAATCGTGCCGAGCTCATTACCATTCTCACCGCCCCTTACTTTTTGAATGAGGATTACGAGCTCTCACCCCTCACAGCGACTCAGCCTGCAAGCAACCCGATCACACGCTTTTCTGATATCTCGGATGGAAGTGCTTGGTTCTACGGCTACCTCTACTTTGCTGTTGTGAACAACATGATCCAGGGACTGGAGGTTCGCCCCGGTGTCTTTGAGGCACAGATGGGCCGCCCCGTCACCTTTGCCGAGGCAGCAGTTATCATCAATAAGGGCCGTCGTTTGGGGGAGACCTACCCGGGCGTTTACAGGGGGTTCTAGGAAGTTAGAAACAAACTAAAACAGGCGCGGGCTCTATAGCCCGCGCCTGTTTTTTCTTAAGTTCTTAAGCTCCCTTCGACTCACAACCGGCAAAGCCGGATCTTCGTACTGGCAAGTTTGTATACACAATGATTTGGCGTGAGAGGGGTCGTTTGTAGAGCGGTAACTCCGGAGCGCAGGCTGGCTAGGTCTTCGGCTCCGCTGAAGCAGCCGAGCGAGGTGTAGGCGCCGCTTTCCGCAGGAGAAAGCGGCGCCGGTACCGCGGGCAAACGGCCCCTCTCACGCACTCAGGTTTAGACCAAGTAGCGGAAGTAGACGTAGATCGTTGCTATGACGAGTCCTACAACGGTCATGGGGACGGCGACCTTCATGTAGCCTAGGAAGCTGATCTTGTGGCCCTGTTTTTCGGCCATGCCACAGACTACTACGTTGGCTGAAGCTCCAACGATAGTGGCGTTTCCTCCGATGTCTGCTCCCAAAGCCAGAGCCCACCAGAGTGGAGCAAGAGGAAGGCCGGTGATGACGCCGATGTCCTTAATCAAAGGAATCATAGTCGCAACGAATGGAATGTTATCTATGGCCGCTGAGAAGATCGCTGCACCCCAGAGAATAACGAGGGTTGTTACTGCGGGTTCTCCACCGGTAAAGGCGATCAGCTGCTCGGCAAGGTAGCGAATGGCGCCAACCTCCTCAAGTCCGGTAACAAGTATGAACAGACCAGTAAAGAAGAAGATCGTCGTCCACTCAACGTCACGAAGGTGATGCTCCGGATCGTTCAGAGTGAGGAGGAGAAGCAGAGCCGCTCCACCGAGTGCGAGAGTTGCTCCCTCGATGTGTGTGATGCTGTGTGTGAAGAATCCAATGAGTACAAGACCGATAACAAAGAGAGACTTGTAGAGAAGTTTCATATCGCTCAGTGCCTCTTTGGGCTCAAAGCGCATGATCGCCTCCTGAGCTTCGGGAGTGCTTACCAGTTTTTTGCGGTACCAGAGAAGAAGGAGTCCCAGAGTCACAATCGTAATTACGACTATGATCGGCCCCAAATTAACGATGAAGTCATTGAAAGAGATATTTGCGGCACTACCGATCAAGATATTGGGTGGATCTCCGATGAGAGTGGCTGTTCCACCAACATTCGAGAGAAGGATCGTCCCGATCAAGAAGGGCATCGGATGGATCTTGAGGTTGTTGGCAACGACTAAGATCACGGGAACCATGAGCAGAACGGTCGTAACGTTATCGAGGAAGGCGGAGAAGACAGCCGTAATCAACCCCAGAAGAATGAAGATGGGGATCGGCTTACCCTTTCCAACCTTGGAGGCCCAGATCGCAACGTACTGAAACATCCCGGAATCTTTTGCAATACCGACGATAATCATCATTCCGATGAGCAGGCCGAGCGTATTAAAATCGATTCCTTCTATCGCGCGCTCTTGAGTCATGATCCCGAGGAGGATCATCAAGACGGCACCGGCAAGCGCCAAAACAGTGCGGTGGATTTTTTCAGAGATAATGAGGACGTAGGTCAGGACGAAGACCGCAACTGCGGCTATGAGATTCGATTCCATGTGAGTTAAGAGTTATGAGCGGTTAAGAGTTAAGCAAAGAAGCACGGCTTACTGTCGGATAGCGCCAGCTATTCCTGTAGCCCCAGAACGTCACCGATTGCACGCTTGAGGTCAGTTCGGTTGAGGTAGCCAACAAGAACTCCATTATCATCTACCACTGGGAGCTGTCGGATGTGGAACTCCGAGAGCAGAGTTGCCGCCTCCATCAGGGTATGAGAAGCCTTTGTTGTGTGGACGTGTGTGGACATGAACTTTGAGACGTGGTGGTTCTCTACTTCTTTAATGCGCTCCGCAAAAACATCTCCGGACTCGAAAGCTGCAAGGTGCTTATCTTCCTCAAGGTAGTCGGGGACCACGTAGGCGATGATATCCCAGCTGGAGAGCATTCCCACAACTTTATGCTGCTTGTCTACGACGACAAGTCCGTTAGTGTGAGCCTTAATCATCTCTTCTACAACCTCACGCACGGTGCTGTGCTCGGAGATCGTGTTGACGTCTGACTGCATGTAGTTGGCAACAATGTATTGTTTGGGCATAGGCTTGGAAGCAAAAAAATAAGTTGGAAAAATCCTAAACAAACCTATGGAAAAAGCAAGGGGTGGTGGAGCCACTGGCCTTGACGATATTATCAAACATTTCTTTGTGCGCTCCCGGCTTCTACTTCCTCAACTCGGCCCGGCAGAGGTCGTAGTGGGGGATCGTCTCGGCAACGCACTCCCAGAAGCGTTTTGAGTGATTGAGCTCTTTCAAGTGGCAGAGCTCGTGGACGACGATATATTCGGCCAGGTGGCGAGGAAGAAAGGCTATGCGGTAGTTGAAGTTCAGGTTTCCCTTTGCCGAACAGCTCCCCCAGCGAGAACTGGTATTTTTGATCCGGACCGTTCCGTAGCTGAAGGTGTAGTGTGCGTTGAACTCGGCGATCAGCCCCGTGACAATTGTGCGGGCCCGCTCCTTATTCTCCTGGTACTCCTCAAGCGAGCCTCCAGAGAGTGAGTAGCGTGGACCCTCCCGACGTCGAGCTTTCTCCTGCTGGACCGCGATCCAGGACTCATGCTGCACGACAAACTGAGTCGCACGTCGCCGACTTATCCAGCGCGGGCAGGTTACGATGACCTCGCCGGTTTCTTTGACAATAAGTCGAAGTCGCCGTGCTCGACTGCTGACTTTGAGAGTAAAGGTGGGGGTTTCTGTTTGAAGCGAAAAAAACGACATGCGTCATCGACTATACTCCATCCGACTCCCTCCCGCCAGAGGTTAGTGGGGCTTTGCCAGTTCCCAAGGAAGATTGACGTCTCCTCGTTTCACCATTTCTATCAGGCAGCGTGAGGTGGCACGGCCGTCGTTGAGTGCAGCGTGCGCGCCTTTGAAGCCCTCACCAAAAAGTTTCTGATGAAGCTGAGCGAGTGTTGGCCGCTTGAAGCCGTCTCCCGTCGGGAAGGGTATCCTGCAGACGTCGCGCCCCGCGCGCATCGTGTCAATAGTATGTCCCGGGAGAATCGTCGTGGGGTCGATGCCAAGGCGGCGAAGTTCAGCCGCGAGTACGACGTTGTCAAAATCCCGGATGTTGTGCCCACTCACGACCTCGCTGTCTCGGAAGAACGCACGAAGCCGCCCTGTCATCAAGTTAAGTGAGGGGCCGGTTCTAAGTTTCTCGTCTGTCAGGCCGTTGACTCTACTTGCCTCCGCGGGCATGGTGACGCCTCTGGGGAGCCTGACTATAAACTCGAGATCTTCCAGTACACGGTGGCGAATTGTTTCAGGGGCATCCGGAGATTTGAAAAACAAGAGGCGCTGGCCACCAAACTGCGCGATATGAGGTGCCTGCTCATCATCCTGTTCGGGCACAAAGCCTCTGGGGAGGGTATCCGTCGTTTCAAGATCGTAAACGGCGACGCCAAGTGTTTGAATTTCCATAGGCGGCGATAATAGCATGTGAGTCTTTTTTGTCTAGGGTTCGTTCATGGTTGCTGCAGTGCTTGTCTGCTCTGAGGCCAACCTGCTATTCTTCTGGCCTATGCCACGCCGACTTATTCCGATTGTTTTTCTCACCTTCGTCAACACGATTGGCTTCTCGATCTTAATTCCAGTTCTGCCCTTTGTTGTGGAACGTTATGGGAGTTCTCCGTTTATGTATGGTGTCTTGCTCTCGGCCTACTCGTTGTGCCAGTTTCTCGCCGCGCCGCTGATCGGCTCACTCAGCGATAAGTTCGGGCGCCGGCCTACTCTCTTACTCAGTCAGTTGGGAACCTTCTTAAGCTGGCTCATATTTGGCGCGGCCTACTTCATTCCTGAAAATGTCTCCGCCTCCTTCACGGCCTTCTCGCTGCCCCTTGTCGTCATCGCCTTTTCGCGTGTTATTGATGGCATAACGGGCGGGAACATCTCCGTCACCAACGCCTACGTCGCCGATATAACTCCACCCGAGCAGCGTACGCGTCGTTTTGGACTACTGGGTGCTGTGATGGGATTTGGCTTTGTCGTGGGGCCGGCTCTTGGAGGGTACACCGCCTCATTTTCAATCGGCTACCTGGGAACCGTTATTGCCGCCGCTGTCATCTCCCTCATAACGTTGGTCGTGACCTACTTTTACCTTACCGAGTCTCTGACGCACGATGAACTCAACCACAAACTCAATATCCACCTTCTTAAAGAGCTGAATATTTTCGCAAAACTTCGTCAGTTCACCGGCAACACGTTCACCAAGCAGCTCTTCATTCGCCGCATCTTTTTCGCCCTCGCCTTTGCCGCTTTTACCTCGACCTTCGCACTTTACGCAAAAGATATTTTGGAGCTCGATGCCAAGCGCCTCGGCTTCCTGCTCCTTTTTATCGGCCTCTTCTCAATCCTCAATCAGAGCATGATCGCCCATCGTGTGGCCAAGAGGCTGGGGGACTATCCCACCTTTAATCTGGGGCAGTTTGTCCTTATGCTGAGTATAGCCGGGCTGGCCCTTCGTCCGGGGCTGATTGGCTTCATCGTTCTTATGTATCTCACCAACCTTGGTATGTCGTTGAGCATGCCCACGTTTAAGTCGCTGCTCACGGGGACGGTCGACAAGTCGCGTCAGGGGCAGATTACCGGGCTCGATGAGTCTCTCCTTGCGGGGAGTAACGGTGTCGCGCCACTGATCGCGGGAGCTCTCTATGGCGTGTGGAGCGCGCATGCTTTTGGTGTCTTCTCAATCCTACTGCTGTTGCCCCTTCTCTACTTCTTCCCTTACAATAGGCCCGATGACACAGTATAAAGACTCCGGTGTGAATGTTGAGCTCGGCGATGCCTGCTCGAAAATGGCTTATGGCCACGCACAGTCAACCTTCCCAGGCCGCGTTGGTATGATCGGCGAGCCTGTTCTTCTTGAAGGCGGATTTGCGGGGCTCCTCGACATGGGGGAGTACTATCTCGTTCAAAATGACGATGGCGTCGGCACAAAAGTTGCCGTCGCTCATGCAATGAAAAAGTACGACACACTCGGTTATGACCTGCTCGCGATGGTTGTTGATGACGCGGTCTGCCTCGGCGCCGAGCCGGTCTCTATCACCAACACGATCGATATTCAGAAAGTAGAGGAGGAGGTTATTGATGGCCTTATGAAAGGGCTCGCGGCCGCCTGTCTTGAGCATAAAGTCGTTATTGCCGGTGGCGAGATCGCGGAGTTGAACAAGCTGATAAACGGCTTCACCTGGAATGCTGCGGCCGTCGGCGTGGTCGGGAAAGATAAGGTTATAACCGGCTCCGCAATAAAACCTGGAGATACGATCGTCGGTCTCCGTAGCGACGGCTTCAGAAGCAACGGCCTCTCGCTTGTCCGCGAAATTCTGACGACTGCCTTTGGTGAGTCGTGGGTAGATCAGCCCTTTGATGACGAGCGAAGTTGGGGGCAGGTCGTCCTCATCCCCTCACGTATTTACGCCTCATGTATTTTGGATATGGTCGGCCGCTATGGGCAGCCGGCAAAGGCTTCGGTAAAGGGAGTCGCCCATGTCACTGGAGGAGGCGTTCGCAACCTTAAGCGCATTCTGAAAAAGAACAAGCTCGGTGCCATTTTGGACCGTCCGTTTGAGCCCCACAGTGTTATGCTCAAGTTGCAAGAGCTCGGCGAGGTTTCTGATCAAGAGGCCTATGGGACTTGGAATATGGGAACGGGTATGATGGTCGTCTCGACTGAGCCCGCCGTCGTGGTTGAGATTGCGGCCAAGTATGGTATCGAGGCGCAGCTTATTGGCACAGTTACCGACCGAGCCGATCATGTTGAGATCGTCAGCCGCGGAAAGTTCTCGGCAGGTGAGACGCTGGTCTTCTAGTTTTTGAACTTTAATCGACGCTCAGATGTATAGAATCGCCGTCCTCGCCTCCACAAACGGAACCGACCTCCAGGCCATTATTGATGGACTGAGGTCGGGCCTCTTGCCCGGAGTAGAGCTGGCTGGTGTTTTGAGTAACAAGGCAGAGTGCTTTGCCGTTCAGCGCGCTCGTCTTGCGGGCTATTCCACCTTCGCTTTCGATGCTGCTGGTAAGAGCCGCGAAGAGTTTGATGCCGAGTTGCTGGCAGTTTTGGAGGAGCTGAAGGTCGACCTCGTCGTCCTCGTGGGCTATATGCGCATTCTCTCGCCCCTCTTCATCGCCGCCTTTCCCGAGAAAATTATTAACGTCCACCCCTCACTCCTGCCGGCCTTTTCCGGCCCCGGTGCGATCGACGGAAATGTTCACGAGGCAGTTTTGAACTTCGGCGCAAAGGTTACCGGCTGCACGATCCACCTTGTAAATGAGGAGGTCGATGCCGGGCCAATTCTTCTGCAGAAAGCGTGTGAGGTCGAGCCGGGTGAGACGCCCGACTCCCTTAAAGAAAAAGTTCAGCTGCTCGAAAAAGAGTGGTACCCAAAAGTTATTTTAGCCTTTGCAGAAGGCCGAATTGAGGAAGACGCCCAGGGGCATTTCTGGCTGAGTGAAAAAAAGTGAAAGAAAAATAATCCAGCAGGTGTATACCTTTCAGGGACGAGATTTTTTTGACCGATCTTGAGTACGCTATGTCTGATTCTACACCTCCCCAGTCCACCGATCTTGAGCTCGTCCGGCGTGCTCTGAGCGATCAAGAAGAGCTCCTTCATCTGATGGAGCGCTACGAGTCCCGACTGCTGCGCTATGTCCATCGACTGACGGGCCTGGGGCAGCAGTGTGTTGAGGATGTCGTTCAGGAGGTCTTTATAAAAATCTACCGCAACCTCAATAATTTCGATCAGGCGCTGGCCTTCTCCAGCTGGGCCTACCGCATCGCTCATAACGAGGCGATGAACTACATACGTTCCAATAACGGTCGTAAGACGCTCCCCATCGAGACCGATGATGAGGACAGCCTCAACCTTGCGGATATACTGGCCAGCGAGGTCGACCTCCCCGATGAGGCGGCTCGCGCAGAACAGGCACAGCTGGTCCGCTCGATCCTTTACACCCTCAAACCGGTCTACCGCGACGCCCTCATCCTCCGCTACCTTGAAGATCAAGACTACGCGGCGATGAGCGACATCCTCCAAAAGCCAATGGGAACGATCGCCACACTGCTCAATCGCGCAAAGACACAGTTTAAGCAGCTCGCTCAGAAAAATAATCTCACCCTTCACTTCGCCTCGTAACGTATGTCCAAACTTTCTCAATCAGTACTGGATAAGATAAAAAAGGAGCAGATCGCGCCTCGTGCACGCTGGCAGTTTGTCGTTCTGCATTGTGCGGTCTGGACACTGCTACTGCTCTCCGTTATTACGGGAAGTTTGGCGATGAGTGTCGTCTTCCGCGATCTCTTTGGAACCGAGTGGGAGTTTGCCGAGTACGTGGCGGGCTCACGTCTTCGCGGTATTATTATTATGCTTCCCTACATCTGGTTTGCGACGACGGCACTGGGTATCTTCCTCGCGTACAAGTTGTTTGAGAAGACGCGCCACGGTTACCGCTACCGCGCCTGGGTCATAGCCGGAGGGACGGTCGCTCTCTCGGGACTCACCGGCCTGATCTTTTTTGCAGCCGGAACCGCCGACAGCTTCGAGCACGGTATCCGCCAGACGATTCCTCAGTACGCGCGTCTTAGAGAGGCGGTTGAGGGACAGTGGGTCGCTCCCGAAAAGGGGATTCTCGTTGGCCGCGTTAAGGAACTCACCAACGAAGAGATGCTCTTGGTGGACGATCTTGCCGGCAAAGAGTGGGAGGTGGAGCGTGTCGGCCAGGCACTCGAACTTCCCTTTGAGCTTCGAGTTGAGATGATGCTCCTTATGAGAGGAGAGGCAGTTGAGGATGATGAGTTTCAGGCGAGCCAGCTTCGTCCGTGGCGACGAGGTGAGCCTCTGCGTAAGCCGGGGCGACCCGGTCCAGGGGCGGAAGGCCCAGGTGCTTTTGAGCGGGGGACTCCTCCTCCCCCAAATGCCCGCGTGCTCAATCGTCAAGGTCCAGGCGCTTTTGCGCCGAACACTCCTCCACCCGATGGTGAGGCTTTTAATCGTGAAGGCCCAGGCGCTCCCGAGCTTGTTCCACAGCCAGCTCCGCCGATGCGCTAAAAAACTGAAAGAAAAAAACGAGACGGTTTGTATTAGGTTCAGAAGAGCGCGCACATCTTCTATCTTCTAACTCATTAATTTTCTTAATTTTTCTACGATGAACAAAACACTTCAACGCACACTCGTAACCGGCAGCATTGCCGTTGTTGGTCTTGCCGGGCTCACCGGACTTGCCGCCGCTCAGTCTTCCGCCTCAACATCGGCAGCTGTTAAGCATGAGCAAGGAGCTCGGATGAGCTTCCAACATAAAGCCCGACCAGCTTTGGCTAGTGAGGCCGCCAAGGCAGCCGTCGAAAGTCACGACTATGCCGCTTGGGCAGCCGCCCTTACAGTGGATGGAAACACAGCGCCAATTCTTGAGAAGATTAACGCAGAGAACTTCGATCAGTTTGTACTCATGATCGAGGCTCAGAAGAGTGGTGATCGTGAGACGGCCAAGACCATCGCCGACTCACTCGACCTCAAGATGCCCCCACGCCACGGCCCAGGCCGCGGTCAGGGTGAGGAGGGCGAAGAGGGCCATGGACCTCGCCACGATCCGGAGGTTCGTGCCACTATCGATGCCGCTCTTGAGAGTGGTGACTACGCTGCCTGGCAGGCCGCAGTAAGTGCAGCCGCAGAGTCAGCTGAGAAGCAGCCAAGAATTCTTGAGGAGATCAACTCAGACAACTTCTCAACCTTTGTAGAACTTCACACCGCCATGAAGGCCGGCGACCGTGAGACGGCAAAAACTCTCGCAGAGGAGCTTGGTCTCAAAGGCCCCGGCCGGGGAGAGCGTCCCGAGCGTGGTGAGATGAGTCAGGGCCAGGAAGGCCAGGAGGAAGGTGAGATGCGTGGTCGCGGTGGCCGTGAGGGCTTCCGTCCCGGCATGATCCGGGGATTCGGTTTTGGTCGAGTTGATTCCCAGCAGGGTGCGGCCGGCCAGAACGGAGCTTCGGCAGATCAGCCTCAGACTTCTGCAGAGTAACAGTCCGAGCCTAAGCTTTTACGCAGTACAAGAGGTCCGTCCCGGCTAGGGTCGGACTTTTTGTCTGCTGTGATACAATCGTTTCATGAAAAAATATGACGTGATTATCATCGGTGGAGGCGGTGGACTCAAGCTCCGTCCCGTTACGAAACTTGGTAAGAAGCTGGCCATTATTGAACGTGAATCACTCGGCGGAACCTGTCTCAACCGCGGCTGTATTCCCTCGAAAATGCTCATCCACCCAGCCGACGTCGCCGATGAGATTCGTCACGCGGGACGTTTTAACTTGAGCGTTTCCGCTGAGCCGAAGGTCGATTTTGAAGCACTCGTCACACGCGTCACTGACTCCATCAAAGCCGAGTCGGAGGGGATCAAGACGGCTTATGCCAAAGACCCGATGATCGACTTTTATCCTCACGAGGCACGTTTTGTGGAGGACAAGGTGATCGAGGTTAATGGCGAGCAACTTACCGCCGACTACATCTTTATCGCCGTCGGCGCCCGCCCGCTCATCCCACCGATCGAGGGGCTCGAGGGAACGCCCTACATGACCAGCACAGAGGCGATCTACGGCAGGCGTCAGCCCAAAAAACTTATTGTTATTGGAGGCGGTTACATCGCCGCCGAGCTCGGTCACTTTTTCGGTGGGCTCGGCACAGAGGTCCACCTGCTCGTTCGCGGAGGCCTACTTGCTCGGGAAGATAGTGAGGTCGTCGAGGAGTTTTCGCGGGTCTTTAAAGAAAAGTACCACGTACACGAGGGAATAAATCCGATTAAGGTGGCCTACGAAAACGGCCTCTTTTCGGTGACCGTTGAGGATCACGGCAGCAGGCAGGTTGAGATGGGTGGGGATGCTCTTCTGGTGGCGACCGGAGTTCGGCCAAATACCGACACACTCGGTCTGGAAAACACCTCGATCAAGCTCAATCAGCGTGGCTTTATTGAGGTGGACGATCACCTGCGGACAGCCGCTCCGGGTGTTTATGCTCTGGGAGACTGTGTGGGCAACTTCCTCTTTAGGCACAGTGTGAACTTCGAGGGCGAGTATCTGTTGCGCACCCTCTTTACCTCACCCGGTGACGAGCCGATCAACTACAGTCCCATGCCGCACGCCGTCTTCTCGAGCCCGCAAGTTGCCGGTGTGGGGAAGACAGAAGACGAGCTCAAGGCCGAGGGGAAGGTTGCGGGAGTCGACTACATCGTCGGCCTCAGTAACTACAAAAACAGTGCGATGGGTGATGCTCTCCGCTCTGACCACGGCTTCTGCAAAGTTCTCTTCGAACGCTCAACGCGAAAGTTAATTGGCGCTCATATCGTTGGAGCCGAGGCGTCAAATATGATCCACATGCTCGTCGCCTTTATGACTATGAACGCAACACTCGACGATCTGCTCCGCATGATCTATATCCACCCGGCCCTTCCCGAGATCGTCCGCAACGCGGCTCGAAAAGCTCAGGCGGCTTTTGAAAAGACGGCAGTCTAGGACTGTTCGCCAAGTCCATGGAACGTCTTGGGGAGTGTGTTGCGTCGCGTATCTGATTCCAGAGAGCGGTAAACTCCGAAGTGTAGATCTTGCCCGCTATTTCGCGTTCAAAGATGGCGGCTTTCATAACCTCGAGGCGCTTCTGTAAGTCGGCTTTGTTTGGGCGCCCCTGCATGAGGGAGACGGCGGGGTTTCCGTCCATCAGTTTTATTACGGCATCGAGGTGGAAGTTAATCCGCTCGCCCAGGCTCTTGAAGGGTTCAAACGTAATTCCGGTAAGCTTCCCCTGGACCTCCTGCACCATCGCACGAACGCGCTCTTTCTCGTTTTCTTCTAGAGTTGGAGTCTCCTTCATCCCATGCTTTTGAACTTTTTTGTAGAGCTCGAGCAGGGGAGGGACCTGGGCCTGAATCCGATTGAGGAGGGTAATATGGTCGGCCTGAATCGCCGCGTGGATCTTCTCGATTTTTTCGGTGCGTGGGGCGAAGAACTTTTCCTTCTTTAAGGCGCTAAGCAGTTGTGCGGCAACCGCTCCCGGGTTGGGCCGGTCGAGTGAGTCGCGAAGGTTCTCTATTTTTTGAATCATTCCAAGGAGAGCCCTCTTGTCGGCATCCTAAACAAACTGAAGGGAGCCAGCGTGTTCGTGGAGCTCAGCATCGCTGAGCGGGGTGTGTGCGGGTGTGTCCTCGTCTAGTGAGAGCATAGATTTATGGAGTGGATTATCTGGCAGGTTACTGTACCACCACCTTCCTCACCAGTCCATTGCTTTATGGTCGTAATGTGTTACGATTTTCCCCAATGAAGCTCCCTGAAGGTCTTATCGATAGCACAGAGATCGCGGCGATCGCTCCCGGAACTAATCCGTTGGCCGCCGTAAGCTTCACGAGCGGTGAGCTGTTGGCTCTTGTCAGCAGCCTTGGTGATGAACGTTCAGCCGAGGAGGCTCTTCCTGCGGATGCTCACTTCACGCGGCCTTTTCGCGGGAGCTTGGGCATGTCGACACATCCACACCACGACGGTGAGCTCGAGGTTAGGCTCAAAGGTAGGGGAGTCTCTGCCGCCACAACTCTCTGGCGCTTTGTGTCGGATGAGGAGACCGGTCTTTTTCAAGTTCTGCCCCGTGAGGGACACGACCCCGCCCGCCACATGCTGCCTCCACTGGTAGATCTCCACCGTCTCTCAAGAGAGCTTGTGAGTGATGGTGAGCCCGACGGTCGCTCCATTGATCCCCAGCATCCCATTGCCGAGGCTATCTGTCAGCTGCTCCAAACGAATGGAGCCGAGCTGGAACGACCTGCCCGCCCCATGTCCATAAACTACTACTGGGCACTCCTGGCCTCGCATGTCGCAAAACCACTTCTGGAGACGGCTCACCAGATGGCTCATCAAGATGAAGATCCTGCTGCGAGAATAGTTCTGGCACTCGCTCGAACCTACCTGGCTCACCATGCTCCACTCCGTCCCAAAACGTGGCTGGACGCACGAGGAGAAGCCCTTACGTCTCATCTTAGAACACTTGTTGAGTGTGAGTCTGAAACAGCTACTGGTGGAGCACTGCCGAGCGCTTTAGCTTGTCTAAGATCAAAAGATTATCAGTCGCTTATGAGACGAGATTCTCACCTTGCGGCCGCAGATGAAATTGAGCGATCAATCCCCGTTTTGTTAGATGATAATAGCGTCAGGACTACCCTCGAGCGCCTCACTCAGACCGCTCGCCTTCAGGGCATCCTCGCCAGTGGAAATGGAGATCGCGCCGGCTTAGATATACCTCAGCAGTTTTTGACAGGATCCTCTCGTGGCGATGCGGAAAGAATTACCGAGGCCGTAGCAGGTAACCAACCCCATGTCACCGTGGGGCAGGATGCCGACTTCGGTCTCCTTGCCGTTCATGCTCTCCAAGAGCTCTATAGAGCTTCTTCGAAAGTTTTTTCCCGCGATGGAGGCGAGCCACTCGGCCCGTGGGACACCTTCGTCCTCGATCAGGTTAAGGATGCCTAGCCAGTTGCTGAAACAAAGGTGTGAGAGTAGAGTGAAAGTATGCAAACAACACACCCACACTCTCATTCAAGCGCTCGAGATTTTTTCCTGTACCTTTTCGTTATTATCACCCTCTATATTAGTGTGGGGGCGCTGATAACCCTTCTCTTTGAGTATATTAATCAGCTCTTCCCCGACGCCCTCGGCTACCTTCAGGGAGCCTCACTGAGTAGTGTACGGACGACCATGTCGATGTTGATCGTGGTCTTTCCCGCCTTCCTTGGCATCAGCTGGTTTTTGAGGAAGGATCTGGTTCGGCATCCCGAAAAAAAGGAGTTCGCGCTCCGAAAGTTCCTCTACAACATGACCCTCTTTATAGCCGCACTCGTTATAGTAATCGATCTTATTACCTTGCTCAATAACTTTCTTGAGGGGGAGCTGACTACGCGGTTTGTTCTTAAAGTACTGGCGGTATTCTTTGTCGCCGGTGGTGTCTTTGCCTACTACCTGTGGGAGCTTCGACGTCCGGTCGACTCCAAGCCCTCCAAGATCCTCCTCTGGGGAGCCGCAAGTCTTATTCTCGCAACGGTTCTCAGCGGCTTCGTAATAATAGGTTCACCTTCAGAGCAGCGCATGCGCCGTTTTGATGAGCGTCGTGTGAGCGACCTCTCAACTCTTCAGTACCAGATCATCGCCTACTGGTCGTCAAAGAACGATCTTCCCGTGGGACTCGAGGAGCTCAATAGTGCGGTCACGGGCTACACGCCACCGGTAGACCCCGAGACGGGCTCCTCCTATGAGTACTCGGTAAAAGGCGAAAACAGTTTTGAACTCTGCGCTACTTTTGCTCTGGCCAGCGATCCCAACGACCCCTCTGCGCCGGACTACTATTATGGATACTACGGCTCAAAAGTTGAAAATTGGGATCACGAAGCGGGTCGTCACTGTTTCAGCCGCACACTGGATCCCCAGCTTGATAAGCTTCCGGGAGATGCTCCGAGCGTACTGCCGGTTCGCTACTAGGAACGCCTTACTAAGACCCCTTGAGGTAGTCGACGATCTGTTCCATGAGCTCGGGGTGTGGTGCGAAGAGGCTTGTGCCGTGCTCACTTCCCTCGAAGATCGTGATCGTTACTCGTCCATGGTCGGCTTTTTGTAACTCCTCGGTGGTCTGTGCAGAGTAGCTGTCTCCGCGTGCGGCAATACTCCAGATCTTCTGATCGTTGCGGAGTCCCTTAAGTGCATGCAGAACGGTGACACCACGGTAGTCGAGGCCCGGTGAGAGAAGGACCCCGCGGGGAAGGCAGCAGTAGCGCTGCATCGCATCGAGGGCGAGATTTGCGCCGATCGAGGCGCCGGCAAGTGAGATGTGCTCCTCATCAAAGCCGTGAGACTTCAGGAAGTTCAGGGCGGCATCAATATCCAAACGACTCTTTTGGTGTCGCTCATCGGGGAAGTCCCTGTAGTCGAGGAGCTCCTTCTCGCCGCTTGCGAGTATCTTTGTGGTGCTCGCCCCGTGGCCGCGGAGGTCTAGTGCCAGAGTTGCCATGCCGGCCTCGTTGAGTGCGGCTGCGAGACCGTCCCAACTTTCACGTGTCGCCGGCATCATGTGGAGGAGGAGGACGGCACGCTTCGCGCCTTCGGGCAGGCTCCAGCTGCCTACTATGCTTACGTTATCAACCGTTGTAAGTGAGATGGTCGATGCGTTACTCATTGATGGAGGGTTACAAGCAGTAAGTGTCAGAAGGCTCAGCAGGATAAGCACGAGCTTCACTGTTCTTGTCATCACGGTTTCGTCCTTTAGATAGGACATACGAGTTTGCCGAGTTTATTGGTG
>PFRX01000035.1 GCA_002788775.1 Candidatus Peregrinibacteria bacterium CG_4_9_14_0_2_um_filter_53_11
AGGCCTTATTCATGAGTCGTTCGGCAGAGGGCGTGAGTGTACAGTGCCGGCTCACCTGACGTGCCGAAAGTTTCCCATTAAGACCACCACGGTTCGTCTGGATCTGCCGAGCATCCTCAACATAGTGCCTGAGACGGTTTGTCGGCTCGCCGCCCGGTTCTTCTCGGAAGCGCTTGTAAGGAAGACGAGGAACGTGAATTATTATATCTATGCGTTCCAGAAGGGGGCCCGAGAGCTTCTTGTAGTACCGCCTAAGATCATGTGGTGTGCAGAGGCAGCGCCGCTCCTTGTCATCTCGGTGGCCGCAGGGGCAGGGATTCGTTGCCGCTATAAGAATGAAGCGTGCCGGGAAGGTGCTCGCCCCGGCTGCCCGTGAGATTGTTATCGTTCCATCTTCGAGAGGCTGCCGGAGAGCTTCGAGTGTTGAGCGTGGAAACTCGCACAGCTCGTCCAGAAAGAGTACGCCGTTATGTGCCAGTGAGATCGCACCCGGCCGAGGTAGTGTGCCCCCACCCACCAGTGAGCTCGCCGAGGCGGTATGGTGGATCGAGCGGACGGGAGGCGTGTAGAGCAGTCCGGTGCGTTCCTGAAACTCGCCCGCCAAGGAGTAGAGTTTTGTAACCTCAATGGCATCTTCATGCGAAAGGGGTGGGAGGATGCCGGAAAAGGCTCGTGCCAAAAGAGTCTTCCCTGAACCTGGTGGACCAAACATCATGACGTTGTGGAAGCCGGCCGCTGCAACGGTTAGGGCTCGCTTAGCCTGTTCGTGGCCGTGTATGTCGGCGAAATCCCAAGGAACGATCTGCTCGGCGGGTGACTCCACCTTCTTTGTAGGTGCTGCGCGCGGGAGTGGCCCTTGTCCTTTAAGGTAGCTGATTGTCGCCTGGAGGCTGGGAGTCGGGAGTATCTGAATCCCCTCAATGAGTTGGGCTTCCTGAGCATTCAGAGCGGGCACTATGATTTTTTCGAACCCCTCACTCCGGGCCTTTTCTACGATGGCGAGGCAGCCGGAGATGGGGCGCACCATGCCATCCAACGAGAGCTCGCCCACGACGAGTGTTTTGGCGAGTGTCTCAGCGGAGAGCTGCCCCGAAGTTACCAAGAGTCCCAAGGCGATGGGGAGGTCGAAGAGCGGGCCGTGTTTTCTGAGATCCGCCGGGGCAAGATTGATAATTTTTTTCCTCTGGGGATAGACGCCGCCGCTATTTTTAAGTGCCGAGCGAATGCGCTCTTTGGCCTCTTGGACAGAGGCGTCTCCCAGCCCGACGATGCTAAACGAAGAGGTTCCGTTGAGAATGTCGACCTCGACCTCTACGATACGGCACTCGTATCCAAAAACTGAGGCGGAAAAAACAGTTGAAGGCATGCTTCATGCATACACCGTGCGGATGACATTTTTATGAACGGCACGCCCCGAAGCCGCTAAGCTGCCTCCGCAGCCTCAAGCAAGCTCCGCCGGCCGGCTCATCTTTCTAGCGACTCACCCTTCTCGGACAAGCTCAAAAATCTGGCTACCTTTTTCCAAATAGAGCTTCTTATCGACCGCACTGTACTCGATGCGCGTAATAGTCTCATCAGCTGCCAGCCCGACTTTGGTCAACGTGATGGAGCGCCCCGTCACTCCGGAATACTCTATCAAATAGAGCTCTGAAAGATCTTGGGTCTGTGCCTCTTCTGCGCCTGCACGTTCGATCACCTCTTCGATGGATATACTGATCTGTGGCCCTTCTTCAGAAAAGGGTATCGGCGAGGTGAAGATAAACCTACCGGCCTCGATCTCTTCAACCAAGGCGGACTGGTCGGTCGGAAGGATCGTCTCGCTCATCGTTGAGGGGCTGAGGGCGACGGTGCTCCTCTTGCCGAGAGCGTCGATCCGGTTGAAGATGAGTGAGTGGTGAGTCCACTTTATCGCTTTGTTTGAGCTCGTTAGTTCGAGTCGCTGGCGCTTTTGACTAGCCAACTCAACGAGGTAGTGCGTCTGGCCTCCCGTCTCGTCTTCCTCAGTTGCAAGAAGATACTCTCCCGTTGGCGAGCCCAACAGCTGGGCATTTTTGAGGGGGCGCTGAAAACGTGCGACAACGTTGGCTCCATCAGGCGACTGAGTTTTTAGCAGCTGGATCGCTCCTTCATTTTCCAGTGTGACCAGCATCTCGCCCACCCATGTTGCCGGTGTTGATGCACCAAAGCTGAGCTCCTGAGTCGCTCCTTCGTCGCGCTTATAAAGGTAGCGTTCCTTGCCGATGGTGAGTAAAACCTGCTGCCCCGAGGGTGAAAACTGAAGGGTCTTAGCATTAGTGGGAAGACCCGCCGGTTTTTCTCCAAAGTTGAGTGAGCTGAGTGGGCCCCCGGGAAGCGCGAGTTGCAGATCGGGTTGGGCTTTAAGGTGAGGAATAAAGATGAAGCCCGGAGTGAGCTCGGTCGTCTCCCAGCGCCTGACGCTCACCGTCTCGGTCTGGTCGAAGTAGCCATCTTTTTCGAAGGTAATTGCGTAGCGACGAGGAACCAGTTCATAGCTACACGGTGAGCTCGTACAGATATATTCCTCGTCGTTAACCGAGAGATTGAAGGGCGTCTGAGCCGAGCTGACGAGGAGCTCTCCACGGTTCAGAAAGAAGGACCAGAGAAGAATGCCCACGGACAAGAGGAGCATTAATCCGAAGAAGAGGAAGGCCTGGCGGCGAGAAGGCTGGTGGGAAGTCATAAGGGGATGTCGATGAAGTGTGTGATTTTCTCTGTGCGGCGGTGATCTCTGCTCAGTAGTATATCAATGAGATCGACGCGATAGGAAGAGGTCGAGTGAGGTGACCGAGAGTTTTCGTGGGTCAGGTAGTGCCGGATCGCTCGGCGGAGTGCTTGTTTCTTGGCTCGCGTCAGGCTCTCCTCGCCTCTACCAAAAGCTTCGCCCGTCCGCGTCTTTACCTCAACAAAAACGAGGGTGTCGCCGGTACGAACCACCCGGTCGATCTCGCCTCCTCGTATAGTGAAGTTGCGGGAAACGATGGTGTAGCCTCGTCCAATGAGGTACTGCTCCGCGACCTCCTCGCCGTGGTCTCCGGTCATACGTGAGTGCATGAGAGGATTATGGAGCTGTGGTCGTGAAAAAAATATGAACCGGAGCCGCTGACGGCGCCTTTGAGATAAGGACGTATTGCCTTTTGCAAAGGGCTGAAGTAACGTGAAGTTACTATGGAAAAACTCTTCCCCGAACTCGAAAAAACATCATTATGGCAGGCTCTCTCACCGCTTGGTCAGAGCATCGTTACGCCTCAGGGCATCTTTTATTGGAGTGGTCGGGCCAAGCAAGAGGCCGAGATCGACGGCACCATTGGCGTGGCCCAAAATGACGACGGCAAGATCTCCCACCTCTCCGTAGCGGAAGAGTATGCGGGTGCGGCGGTTATGGCCAAGGCTCCCGACGGCGCCGTTTTTGGCTACGCCCCAATCCCCGGCCGCCCCTCTCTCCGTAAAAAATGGCTCGAAAGCATCTTAAAAACGGCGCCGGCTCTCGCGCCATTTGCAACGCTGCCGGTTGTTACAAACGGCATTACTCACGGACTCGCCTTGGCTACACGCCTTGTCCTCGCCCCCGGCGACACGTTGATTACCGCCGAGAAGTCGTGGGCAAACTACCACCAGATTTTCGTCGATCTACAGGGCCTGAAGATGGCCTCTTTTACGCTGTTCAACGATGAGGGTGGCCTTAACGTCGAGAGTCTTATCGAGAGCTGCAAAGCGGCCGCCGAGCACTCCAAAAAAGTCGCTCTCCTCCTGAACTTCCCCCACAATCAGACGGGCTTTACGCCCTCCGAGGATGATGTCAAAAAGCTCGGTGCGCACCTCCGAGAGCTCGCTCTCGAGCGCCCGGATATCTCCTTCGTCATCATTCTCGACGACGCCTACGAGGGCTACGTCTACGACGAAAAAGGCCTTAAGCAGACGATGCTCCCTCACGTTTTTGTTCAGGCTCCCAATGTGACGTTCATCAAACTCGACGGGATCTCTAAGGGGCTGCTCGCCTATGGTTACCGTATCGGCTTTATAACTGTCTTTCTCAACAATGTAGCCGGAGGAGCTCCTCAAACCGAGGCCCACCCTCAGCTGGACGAGGAAGTCACCTCAAAGATCGGAGGCATGATTCGCGGTGAGATCTCACAGGTAAGTCATCACGGCCAGATCTTAACTGAAGCGCTCCTTGAGCGATGGGATGAGGTTGTGAGCGAGCGCGGAGAGGTTATCGCCATGCTCCAGGACCGTTGGGAAGAGATGCAGCGTGCCTTTGT
>PFRX01000018.1 GCA_002788775.1 Candidatus Peregrinibacteria bacterium CG_4_9_14_0_2_um_filter_53_11
GGTGTCGTCTCACTCCCCGTTGTGGTACTGCTCTGGGTTGTTGTCGTCGTATCAACTGAGCCCTCAACGACTCCCGCAGTTGCCGGAACAGTCGCAGTTAGGGTGACGACGTTACCGGCACAGTCAGTTATCGTCGCCGTAAGGGGACCATCCCCCGCTACCAGCGTCAGATTGCTTGAAGTTAGTGTGAAGACGCAAGCGGCACCGGTGTAACCGCTATAAACGCTCTCACCACTACTCTTGTTTACGGAAAACTCCTGAACACCCTCGGGATCATGAAGCTGAATATTAAACTTGGTATTATTGTACTGCCCCGGGAGGAGCTGATTGAGAGTGATTCTCGAGTTGGGCGTTGGGGCTGGACCGGTCGTGGACTGTCCCGCAGTTGCGGGAATGGTGACCGTAACACTTGAGGTTGTCCCCAGACAATCGGTAACAGTAAGAGAAAGCGGCCCGTCAGATGCGGAAAGCGTGACGGTTCCGGAAGTATTCGAGGTCATACAGCCGGGAGGAGTACCTGAATAAATACTCGAGCCATTAGCTTTTTTGACGCTGAAGCTCGTCATGCCATCGGGGTCTCTCACCGTGAGTCCAAACTTTGTGTTGTTGTACTGGCCAACGAACTTGGGATTAAGTGTGAGCGTCGCATTTGTTGTTGCACCGGAACTGAAGCCGGTAACTGTTCCCGTATCGGCAACACTCTTAACCGTTTCCGGACGAGCCGTGTTGTATACTGAACAGTTAGTGCGAATTGTAGCCTGACTCTCCGTGGCCGTACCGATAGCGACATTATATGACCATTCCTTACTCTGGCCGGCCGCAAGCGCTAAGGTCGGACTGACCGAGGGTAGATCTGAGATCGGATTAAAGGTCTTATATGAGGCCGGCAGGCTCTGATCGTTGGTACATGAAAGAGCATAGGTCGCATCTACATTTCCTTCGTTTTTGAGAGTCATAATAGTGCGGACTGGCTCATTCTGCTCCTTACCGGTAGCGCCCGCAGTGGCACTCACCCAGAAAGTATAATCATATGTTGGCGGACGAGGACCGGCGACCATCATTGTCTGGCCACCAAAAAGAACATCCACTTGGCGACTACCATCCTGAGACAAACAGTAGTAGTGATTATCATCGCCATAGGGGCCACTCACCGAATAAGAACACGCGACATATCCGCCATTGTTTTCGGCAAGATTACGGTGCTCATCACGGTAGCTTGAAACACCCGCAAACTTGTAATAGTCCACACCATCAACCGTCTCTTTCGTCATTTTCGAGACCCCGCTCAGTTGTTGGTCGGGCATAGAGGTACCGGGTTCCGGGCCGGGCAACGGATCTACACCAACACCATTCAGTTCGCACGAGTAGTGGTTCCGTGCATCATAGACACCGTCAACTGTGGGACTCGAATAGATGTGATTTTTGTAAGGCCCACTAACTGTGGCTCCTGCAGGACAGTGCACTACCGCATCCCTCAAGAGAGTCCCATTGTAGATGGTAGCATCGTTACCACCCGAGGTAGTGCGATAGTACTGACGCCCCGAAGGATCGGTCTGAGTTTGGAAAATAACTTTTCCCTGATGCCTTAGTGCCTCACTCCTAGCATACTCATAATTAGACCAGCCCCAGATATTTTCTTGGGGGAAATCACCATTGGGATTGGTGAAAAACTGGCGATCATTAACATCAATGGGAGTTGAACCACCACTATAGGTTTGAAAACTAAGACCGCCATTGCCGTTGATCTGAAGAGTAAGAATAAAGCCGACGATGAGTGCCGCGCCACTCAGGATCAGTGTGCGCAAAGTACGTTTTTTCATGAGCGTTTTGTATTAGCAGTCTTGCGTTTAAATGGCCGATAAAATCGAGACCATTAGGGTATTGTACACCTTTTACGGCCAGAAGTCAATCTAGGGCCCCCTCCCCTTCTCCCCACGTAGAAGTGGCACAATAAGGCCAATTGTGATATAATCACATGAAACAAAAATATATTTACCCTACGTATGAAGCTCGACAAGATTCTCCACACCGCCGTTCAGTATGGTGCCTCCGATATTTATATCAACGCGGGCAGCAGACCTTTTTTGCGGCTTCACGGAGAGCTCGTGGAGATTCAAGAACATGAGGTACTCAGTGAGCAGGCCGCCGAGGAGTATATCTATGAGACGATGACCGAGGCTCAGAAAAAAATCTTCGCCGAAGAACTCGACATCGACTACGCCATCGAACTGCCCGGTATCATTCGTCTTCGTGCAAACGCCTTTTGGCAGCGCCGCGGTATCGGGGGAATTTTCCGCCTCATCCCCACACTGATCAAGTCGATGGATGAGCTCAACCTTCCTCAGCAGCTCAAGCACATACCTCAGTTCGCGAACGGAATTGTCCTGGTGACGGGGCCTACCGGCTCGGGAAAGTCTACAACATTGGCCTCAATCGTTGCCCAGATCAATAACTCGGAGCGCTCTCACATAGTCACGATTGAGGATCCGATCGAGTTTGTTCACGACAACAAGATGAGTGTGGTTGATCAGCGTGAAGTGGGAACACACACGCGCAGCTTTGCACAAGCGCTCCGTGCCAGTCTCCGTGAAGATCCCAACGTTATCTTAATTGGAGAGATGCGCGATATGGAGACGATGTCACTTGCGTTAACCGCAGCAGAGACGGGCCACCTGGTCCTAACGACACTCCATACGAGCGGCGCAGCAAAAGCCATAGACCGCGTAATAGACGCCTTCCCTCCAAACCAGCAGAACCAGATCCGAACTCAGTTTTCGGAAAGTTTACGTGCCATTATCTGGCAAAATCTTCTCAAGAAAAAAGACGGGACGGGTATGGTTGGAGCCTACGAGATACTTTTCAACAATCACGCGGTCGCGAACATGATTCGCAAAAATAAGACCTATCAGATACCGTCGGTACTCGAAACCGGTATTAATGAGGGCATGCAGACGATGAAACGCTCACTTCTGGGGCTGATCGAGGCGGGAGTAGTCTCCGAAGAGACGGCTCGGGAGTACATGCTCCCCGAAATGGAGGTATAAAGCTCAGCCGCAACGCCCTAAACTCTCAAGACGCCCACTTGCCGCCAAGGAGCCCTCTACGCTAGAGTAGGATCGTGCCAACTGTTAACGACCTTCTTTTGCAGTACGACAAGCTGATGCGCGACATAGACGGAAAAGTTGAACGTGTCTACGCCTCCGCACCGGATATTCCCTGCGGTAACAAGTGTTACGACTGCTGTGAGCAACTTTTTCCCATAACATTCATCGAGGCCTGGGCTCTGAGTAATGGCATCGAGACCCTTCCCCGTGCCCTAAGGCGCGAGCGCAAGCGAGCCGCCGAGGAGCAGAGAGCAAAAATTCTTGAGCGCTCGCCTGAAGCGCTGCAAAAAACTAGCGTTGAGCGAACCGCCGCCCTCCGAACCCATGCGGAGTTTGCACGTCTTCTGCACGGTATAACAGCCTCTTGCCCGGCACTTGACCCGAACCGCGCCGAGGGCTCGTGCACCGTTTATGAGTTTCGCAATCACGACTGCAGGACGATGGGAGCCTCATTTGATATGGGGCAGAGAGAGGTTGTCGGCTGCTTCCGCTTCAACAACCTCAAGCACATAATTCCCAACCTGATGAGCTTCAACTACAGATACGACGAGAAGCAGGAGCTCGACCAGGCCCTTATCGCAGCGGCAACAGACAACGCCTTTCCTCCCATCATCTACCTCGGCACGATGTGCACGCCCTTTTTAACAGAGTTCAAGACCACCGACTGGACGACCTTCTTCCAAGAAAAAGGAGTCCCGCGCAAAAACACACTCAGCGAAGAAGAGTCCCAGAACTA
Organism: Candidatus Peregrinibacteria bacterium CG_4_9_14_0_2_um_filter_53_11; assembly: GCA_002788775.1. Classification (GTDB taxonomy): domain Bacteria; phylum Patescibacteriota; class Gracilibacteria; order UBA1369; family UM-FILTER-53-11; genus UM-FILTER-53-11. Next base: position 3,841 of record PFRX01000018.1, read on the forward strand.
CTGGGTCGTCATAGATGCCTAAGCTGAGAGAAGATTTTTCTTTATTTGAGAAAAAACCCTGCTATACTGGGGCGGCTAAGGGCAGGAATGCCCCAAAAGCACTTGTGGGGATGTAGCTCAGCTGGCTAGAGCGCTTCCATGGCATGGAAGAGGTCGTGGGTTCGACTCCCATCATCTCCACCAAAAGCGTCGAACCGGCGCAGCGAGCGGGCACCGCCGAGCGAAGCGAGGTGGTCGCGAAACGAGCCCCGCTTT
>PFRX01000036.1 GCA_002788775.1 Candidatus Peregrinibacteria bacterium CG_4_9_14_0_2_um_filter_53_11
AAGAAGTGCGCGAGTCGGAGTGGATGAAAGGCATTATGCAGATAGAACAGCAGCTTGTCGGCCTGGTTAAAAGGCACGGGGCGGAAGAGATTACCAGCCCCGTCGGCTCCCCTCTCGATCCAAATCTCCACGAGGCAGTCGCGGTAGGGCCGGGCGAGCGTGAAGTTGTTATTGCAGAGTACGAGAAAGGGTACATGCTGGGAGATCAGCTCCTCCGTCCCAGCAAGGTTCAAGTGGGGGATGGTACAGCAGCGGAAGGCGAAGGACAAAGCTAGAAGCCCGGAACAATTCTTAATCTTGACTCGTTAAAATTAGCACTCTAAAATAATGAGTGCTAACTACTAGCCACACTAATCATTTACCTCAACAGCTATGTCAAAAATTATCGGAATCGATCTTGGTACAACGAACTCCTGCGTTGCCGTCATGCAGGGAGGTGAGCCCGTCGTCATCCCAAACAGCGAGGGAGGACGAACAACACCTTCAGTCGTCGCCTTCAAGGGCGATGAGCGTCTTGTGGGGATCACCGCAAAGCGTCAGGCGGTAATAAACCCTGAAAATACGGTCTTCTCGGCTAAGCGTCTCATTGGACGAACACCCGAGGAGTGTGGAGACACCCTCAAGCGCCTCCCCTACAAGACCTCAGCCGGCAAGAAGGGTGAGATTGAGGTTGAAATTAATGGAAAACAGTACCGACCTGCCGAAATCTCCGCAATGGTCCTCATGAAGCTGAAAAAGGACGCAGAGGCATTCTTGGGAGAAGAGGTCACCGAGGCGGTTATCACCGTTCCGGCCTACTTCAACGACTCACAGCGCCAAGCGACCAAGGATGCCGGTAAGATTGCGGGCCTCGACGTAAAACGAATTATCAACGAACCGACGGCTGCCTCACTGGCCTATGGTCTCGACAAAAAGGGCGGGCTAAAGAAGATTGCCGTCTACGACTTGGGAGGTGGAACCTTTGACATCTCGATCCTCGAGCTGGGAGAAGGAGTTTATGAAGTTCTCTCCACGAACGGAGATACACAGCTGGGTGGAGACGACTTCGACGAGGTCGTGGTCGAGTGGCTCATCGAAGAGTTCAAAAAAGACCAGGGTGTCGACCTCAGCGGCGACAAGATGGCCCTTCAGCGTCTTCGCGAGGCATCGGAAAAGGCCAAGATCGAGCTCTCAAGCACTCACGAGACAGAGATCAACCTCCCCTTCATCACGGCAGACAATACGGGGCCTAAACACCTGAACGTTAAGCTAAGCCGAGCGAAGTTCGAAGATTTGGCGAGCAGCCTGATAGAGCGAACCGTCTCTCCCTGCCAAAAGGCTATTGAAGATGCCAAGATCTACGCCAGCGATATCGATGAGGTTGTCATGGTGGGTGGAATGACCCGCATGCCGGCAATTCACGAAAAAGCCAAGGAGATATTTGGGAAGGAGCCACATTTGGGAATCAACCCCGATGAGGTGGTCGCCGTTGGTGCCGCCATCCAGGGAGGTGTCTTGCAGGGTGACGTCAAAGACGTTCTGCTCCTGGATGTCACTCCCCTCTCACTCGGTATCGAGACACTCGGTGGAGTCTTCACAAAATTGATCGAACGCAACACAACAATCCCGACTTCAAAGTCACAGGTCTTCTCTACAGCGGCGGACAATCAGCCTTCAGTTGAGGTTCACGTCCTTCAGGGAGATCGCGCGCTTGCGCAAGACAACAAGCCACTTGGTAAGTTCGTTCTCGATGGGATTCCTCCATCACCACGCGGGGTCCCTCAGGTTGAGGTCACCCTCGATATTGATGCCAACGGTATTTTGAAGGTCACCGCCCACGACAAGGCGACCAGCAAAAAGCAGCACATTACTATTCAGGGAAGTTCCGGCCTGAGTGAGGAAGAGATAGAGAAGATGCGCCAAGAGGCCGAGCAGCACGAGGCGGACGACAAGGAGAAGCTCAAAAAAATCGAGATCAGAAACAACGCCGACTCTCTCGTCTTCCAGACTGAGAAGACCCTCAAGGAGAGTGCGGAAAAGCTTAGTGAAGAGGTGACGAAGCCCGTCCAGGAAAAGGTGGACGCTCTCAAGAAGGTCCTCGAAAATAAAGAGGCCTCAACCGAAGAGATTGAAAAGGCAACCGAGGAGCTCTCCCAGGAAGTTCAGAAGGTTGGAGCAGAACTCTACAAGACAGAAGAGGCCGGAAAGGCCACAACTGAAGCAACCGGAGATAGTGGAGAAAAGGAGACTAAAGAAGAAGATGTCGTCGAGGGCGAGGTCGTCAAAGAAGAGGCAGACGAGACGAAGGAAACAGACGACTCGGAGAAAAAAGCGGAGAACTAGATAGAGACCGGCTGATGCAGCTCGTCGACGAGCTGCTCCCACTGAAAGCGTAGCTCATCCAAGGAGCTAACTGAGTCACGGGCCGAATCGATATCATCAAGAGCACGTTCCCACGTCTTATCGACAACGGCCGTGCTCTTTTCTATGACACTTTTGAGCCGACTCAAGGTTGTCGCGGGAAGACCTCCCCGCTTTTCAAACACCTCAAGATCTCGCTGAGCCAGAGTGATCTGGTCGGCAGCTCGGTGTAGAGCACTAAAGACATCGATCAAGCCGGTAATCCGGTCCTTTAGTATATAGACGGAGTCCTCCATCTGCATGAGCTCGTCTGCGTCCTTGTCCCAGTAGGCATCCGGGTCGGCGACAACCGTCTCACGAAGAGAGGCGAGACGCTGCTTTAAGGTACTCAGAACCGAGTCGGCCTGTGCAAGCAAGCTTTTAACCAGGTCAAGTGAAGAACGGTGTAAACCCTGACTACCAAAATCCCGCTCCAACTGAGCGTCCTGACCTCTGAGCCTCTCGATCTTCTGGTTGAGCTGAGTGAGCTCACGGTCGTGATTATCTAGATCACGCATCACTCCATTGAGAGAGCGCACTCTGAGACGCTCCTCAAAGAGCTTCTCTCTCACATCTCCAATGGGACTCCAAAAGGCTGCCTGCTCATCGTTAAACCTATCCCTCAGTAAATCAAAGTGATCTAGATCGTCGTCATCAAGGGCCTGCCTTAACTCACGAATAAGCTCTTCACAGACAGTGGCGTAACTAAGGCGGATCCGATCTATGGTCTCAGCGAGCTCGCCATCTACACTCACACCATTCTGCTGTGCACGGAGCAGATCGCTCTCAAAACGCTTGAACTCCCGTGTCATCGAGCTCTTACACTGCTTCGTATACGTTTCTTCGTACTCACGCACTCCATCCTTCAAACGATGGTTTAAGGCCAAAAGATCACCAAGCTCCTGCGAACGACTCAGCCACTCCTCAAAAAGAAGATCAAGTTTGGTGTTAACTTCACTCAGCTTGAGAATAGTCTCTCCAGAGCAGTCATCGACGGTTAGGTCTTCAGCCCGCGCTAACTGCACGTTGATATCAGCCACGACTCTATCGAGCTCAGAAAAGTCAGCGGGAGCCTCGGTGGCCTGGTTGAGACGTCGGAGAGTTGCAAGGTCACGATCGAGCTTACGACGCTTCTCCTCTTTTTTATCTTCAAGAGTGAGCAGGGCCGCCACACACTCAAGACGAGGCCGGAGCTCATCAGACAAAGTCTCTTCGATAGCCTTACTAAAGTTGGTACAGCGCTCCTGCTCATGCCAGAAGCTATCTTTACCAACAAGAGGCTCCATCGAGTCGAGACAGCTTCCAAACTCACGGAGGCGGGAGACAGCCTCATCCGTCACCACCTCGGGCGTCTTGGCGACAGTCTCAATCTCACGCTCAAGATTTTTTAGATACTGCCGCTGGTTCTCCAAATGATCCTGCTGGTTGGCAACGTCATCTTCAAGGGCAGCAAGAGAGTTGGCCTGGCCGCTCTTTGCATAACCGACGATGAGCATGACGATGAGAAAGGCCGCAGCAGCGATCGAGAGAATTTTTTCACGACGTGAAAGAATCTGCTGGTGTATCATATTTTTTTGTTTAAAAACACAACGTTTATGTATAATAATAAAATATAAATGAAATAATGTCAATGTC
>PFRX01000044.1 GCA_002788775.1 Candidatus Peregrinibacteria bacterium CG_4_9_14_0_2_um_filter_53_11
ACCTGCACACATCACGTCCAGGTATCGTTATCGGCGGACAGGGGGCAAATATCGAGTCACTCCGCAAGTTTCTTGAGGAGCGCTTCAAAGAACGCTTCAACATAAACATCAAGGAGATTAAAAAACCTTATCTTGATGCCTACATTGTTGCAGATATGATTGGAAAGCAAGTCGAGCGACGCATCCCCTACCGCCGAGCCTGCAAACTCACACTTGAGCGTGCAATGGAGGCAGGTGCAGAGGGAATTAAGATCCGTGTATCAGGACGACTCAATGGTGTTGAGATCTCAAGAAGTGAGTTCTTCACTGCCGGGAAAGTCCCCCTACAGACACTCCGTTCAGATATCGACTATGCCTACTTCCGTGCGATCACGACCTATGGTACCATCGGTATCCGTGTCTGGATCTACCGTGGAAAAGTATTTAATTGATTTGACCTCTATCTCTCCCCACAGCCATGCTTCAACCTAAGAAGATGAAATACCGCCGCTGGCACCGAATGCGTGATACGCATAAGCGTGTAGCAACCTCTGGAACTCGACTTGCCTTCGGTAAGTTCGGTCTCAAGTGTACAACAGGTGGAGAGCTTACCTCTCGCCAGATCGAGGCTGCACGTCGTGCGATTGCTCATGCATTCAAACGTGGAGGTAAGATCTGGATTCGCGTCTTCCCTCACAAACCTATCACTAAGAAAGCAGCCGAGGTCCCCATGGGATCAGGTAAAGGTATGGTTGAGCTCTACGTTGCAGAGGTACGTCGTGGAAATATCGTCTTCGAAGTTGAAGGCGTTACTGAAGAGGCGGCACGACATGCCATGTACCTTGCAGGAAGCAAACTCCCTGTAGCCACACGCTTTATCACTAGTCACTCCTAACTTCCCGATCCATGTTAACTATTGAAGAACTGAAAAAGCTTTCGAGTGAAGAGCTCCGCAAGGAGTCAGAAAAAGTCACTCTCGACCTCGTTAAGCTCCAGCTAACCGTCAGAACACGCCAGACTCAAGATACGGCTAAACTTCAGGGCTTGCGAAAATATCTCGCTCGTATTAAAACAATGCAGCGCATGATGCAGATGGAGCTCGAATCACACACTAATAACTTACCTTCATGAGAAGCAAAACCGGTATCATCGTCAGCAAGAAAATGGAAAAGACCCTCGTCGTCAAAGTAGATGACTTCAAGGCCCACTCGAAGTACAAGAAGCAGGTCCGCACCTCAAAAAGAGTCTACGTAGACAATCCCGAAAACGCCCACGAGGTTGGCGACAAGATAACTGTATACGAAACCCGTCCTCTCTCTAAACTTAAACGCTGGACCGTCGTTCCTCCAATGAACAACGACGAATCAGTAGCATAAGTCCCGTAATTCCCCCTCTCAGCCATGATTCAACACATGTCCAAACTCGTCGTCGCCGACAACTCTGGTGCCAAGGTAGCCCAGTGTATCAAGGTTCTCGGTGGCTCAAAGCGTCGCTATGCACGCGTTGGCGATCTAATCGTCGTCACCATTAAGATGGCACTTCCACGCGGCCAGGTCAAAAAGAAGGCCGTTGAGCGAGCGGTTATCGTGCGAACCCGTAAGGAGATCCGACGTAAGGATGGCTCATACATTCGTTTCGACGACAACGCCTGCATCATCGTCACTAAAGACGGTGAGCCTCGAGGAACACGTGTATTCGGACCAGTTGCCCGTGAACTGCGAGAGAAGGGTTACCAGAAAATTATCTCATTAGCTAAAGATGTATTATGAAGATTCACATCGATGATAACGTCGTTGTTATTGCGGGCAAGGATCGAGGTAAGACCGGAAAGGTCGTGCGCCGCAACAACAAGAAGAATGTACTGGTTGTGGAGAAGGTTAATCTCCGAACAAAGCACATCAAGAAACAGGCTGGTCAGGAGGGTCAACGTATTAGTTACGAAGCCCCTATCAACAGCTCAAATGTTATGGTAATCTGCCCGCACTGTTCAAAAAAGACTCGAGTAGCTCACGTTATTCTTACTGAGCCCAGGCGCAAAAAGCAGCGTATCTGCAAGAAGTGCAATCAGAGTCTGGATACAGCCGCTAAGAAGACCGCAAAGAAACGATAACAAGAACACTCCTTTAGTTACCTTTCACTAGATACATGTCACTACAACAAGACTATAACGAGAAGATCGTACCGGCCCTCGAAAAGAGCCTGAAGACGACCAATGCGCACTGCATCCCCCGCCTACTCTCCGTACATATTAATGTAGGTATCGGCAGCGCCGTCTCATCGGGAAGAGATCCGGAAGAGATCGTTGCAAATATTGCGGCAATTACCGGGCAGAAACCTATGATCAGCAAGTCGACGAAAGCCATCTCTAACTTCAAGCTACGCATCAATATGCCCGTTGGAGTAACCGTGACACTCCGTGGTGCACGCATGTACGGCTTCATTGATAAGCTTGTAAACATAGTATTCCCCCGCGTCCGTGACTTCCGAGGAATTCCCCTTAAGTCATTCGATGGAAACGGAAACTACTCTATTGGCATCAAAGAGCATACCGTCTTCCCGGAAATCGAGTCCGAAGATGTCAGCAAGATTCACGGAGTACAAATTACTATCAAGACAAGTGCCGAAGACGATGCAACAGCATTGGAACTTCTGAAAGCCCTTGGCTTCCCCTTTAAGAAGGAGGTCGTCAAAGACGCCGCCTAACTTTAAACCACTTACACTCACCTTTCATGGCTCGTAAAGCAATCATCGTCAGTCAGCAGCGCAAAAAGAACTCGGTAATAACAGCTATCGCCAACGGTAAAAAACCTAAGTTCCCCACACGCGCCTACAACCGATGCAGAGTCTGTGGAAAGGTCGGCTCATACCTTAGAAAGTTCGAGATGTGCCGAATCTGTGTGAGAGAAAACGCCTCAAACGGCCTCATGCCAGGCGTACGAAAAAGTTCTTGGTAATACTATTTACTTCCCCCCTACTCTACTCTTCAAACTACTATGCTTACCGATCCAATTGCAGACTTTATCACTCGAATCAGAAATGCCAGCAGCGCCGGCAAGTCGACAGTAAAGACCTACACCTCCTCACTCCTCCTCGCTATAGCCAGCGTTCTCAAGAAAACGGGCTTCGTGGTGGATGTTAAGGTGGTTGAGGAAAAGGCCCGCGGAGAATCAAGCGAGAGAATGAATAAGATCCTCGTAGTAAAGCTTAATAACGAGGGGCGCACGCTCAGCCTGACTCGCGTAAGCAAGCCGGGACAGCGTATCTACGTCAGCCACAGTGAAATCCGACCAGTACGCAGCGGACTCGGTATCGGTATCATCTCAACCTCACAGGGTGTTATGACCGACAGCGAGGCTCGCAAAGCCGGTATCGGCGGAGAATATCTTTGTAAAGTTTACACCAACTAGTATGTCACGTATCGGAAAACAACCAGTCATCGTTCCAGCCGGCGTTGAGATAACCATCTCAGATCGCATGATCACCGTCAAAGGACCCAAAGGCACCATGAATTTTGCTCACCACCCACTCGTGATGGTTGAGCTCAATGAGGGGCAGGTCGTGGTAACTCGTCCTAACGACGAAAAAGAGGCTCGCAGTCTTCACGGGCTTACCCGCTCTCTCATCGCAAACATGATCACTGGGGTCACTCAGGGTTTCAAAAAGGCTCTAGAGATTCGCGGAGTTGGTTACCGTGCAGCCATGAAGGGCAAAGACCTCGACATGTCTCTCGGCTACTCTCATCCGGTTATCGTTAAAGCTCCTGAGGGAATTACCTTTGAGCTAGACCCTGAGCTCAAGAACGTTATCAATGTCATGGGTATCAGCAAGGAGGTTGTTGGACAGACTGCAGCTCACATTCGCTCACTAAGACCACCCGAGCCCTACAAAGGAAAGGGAGTTCGCTACCTGGGTGAAGAGGTACGACGCAAGGCAGGTAAGACATCTGCCAGCTAGAGCCTTGATTAACTCATACTGACTACTTCAATTACTATGAAAAATACTACTCCACTAGAAAAGCGCCAGCGACGACACATTCGCATTCGAGCCCGAATCTCAGGAACTGCCGAGAGACCACGACTCCTCTTCTTCCGAAGCCTAAAGCACAACTATGCTCAGCTCATCAATGATGAGGCCGGAGTAGTTATGACGGCAGCTTCAGACAAGGCCTTCGCATCAGAAGGAACTAAGGTGGAGCGTGCCCGCAAGGTAGGTCTTGAGATCGCAAAGAAGGCCCAGGAAAAGGGCGTTAAAGGATGTGTCTTCGACCGAAACGGATACAAGTACCACGGACGCACTAAGGCCCTCGCTGAGGGTGCTCGCGAAGGTGGTCTTCAGTTCTAACTACCCCATAATATTCTAACAACGTCTCGTTATGCCGAATCCAAATGATTCACGTCGCCAACAGCGCGGTCCCGGAAGGGGAAAACAGCGCGAACCTTCTGAGTACGAAGAAGAAGTACTTCAGATTGACCGAGTTACCCGTGTGGTAAAAGGTGGTCGTCGTCTTCGTTTCCGTGCAACAGTTGTTGTGGGGAATAAGAAGGGCAAGGTAGGCATTGGCATCGGCAAGTCAAATGAAGTCGTTGGTGCTATCCAGAAAGCTATTCGCAAGGCAAAACGAGACATGGTTCTCGTCCCGCTTATAAATGACACAATTCCTCACGAGATTAAGACGAAGTTCAAGAGTGCCCGCATCATCTTGATGCCTGCCAGCCCAGGTACCGGTATCATCGCCGGTGGAGCCGTACGCAAGATTGCCGAGCTCTCTGGTATCAAGAACCTCCTTAGCAAGATGGTCGGTGGAAACAATCGAATTACCAATGCCAAGGCAACAATTCGTGCACTGAGCCGACTTCAAACCACTAAACAAGATTCTTAGCACATACGTATTATGATTAGCCAAAATACCCTCAAGCCAACTCCGGGATCAAGAAAAGCAAAGCGCCGTCTCGGACGAGGTGATGGTTCAAACCGCGGCTCGTTCTCAGGACGCGGTGTAAAAGGACAAAATGCACGTACCGGCGGTGGTGTTCGTCCAGGTTTCGAAGGTGGACAGACTCCCCTTGCCCGCCGCCTGCCTAAGCTGAAAGGCTTCCGCAACCCAACCGGTGTTACCTATCAGGTTGTTAACGTCAGCACTCTCAATAAGTTTGAGGCTGATGCCGTTGTCGACCTCATTGCTCTCTACGAAAGAAACCTCATCTCTCGCAAAAACCGCCCGGTGAAACTTCTAGGTCATGGAGAAATTGACAAGAAGCTCACGGTCAAAGTTGATGCCTGCTCAGAAGAGGCTCGTAAGAAAATTGAGGCAAAAGGTGGTTCCGTTATGGTACCATCCAAGGGTGAAGCTTCTCCTAAAGAATAACCTACCGTATGAAATATCTTTCTCAAATATGGCGATCGCGCGATTTGCGTAACAAGATTCTCTTTACCATAGGGGCTCTTCTTGTATTCCGACTTACAACCCAGATCTCCATACCGGGAGCAAATCTTGATGCCATACGTGCCATCTTCCAACAGAACAACCTACTGGGAATTTTCTCGGCCCTCACAGGTGGAAGCGCGGAGAACTTCTCTATCGTTCTTATGGGTGTCTCACCTTATATTAACGCCTCGATTATCGTTCAACTTCTTACCGTTATTATTCCAAAGCTCGAGGCACTTTCCAAAGAAGGTGAGCAAGGGCAGAAGAGAATCAACAAATACACTCGCTGGCTCACCCTTCCACTGGCCGTTCTTCAGTCATATGGAATGATCATACTCCTCAACAGCCAGTCACAGATTCCCATTGTAGACAATATTACCGACCCAACCGTGATCCTCCCGATCATGCTTACCATCACAACGGGAACAGTCTTCCTCATGTGGCTTGGTGAGATCATCACCGAAAAAGGTATCGGCAACGGTATCTCTCTCATCATCTTCGCAGGTATTATCTCGAGTATTCCTCAGATCTTGGCACAGAACCTCTACCTGGGAGCGGCTGACACCTCGGCCTTCATCCCCTTTGTTGCCAACATCCTCTTCACGATCATCATGCTCGTGGTCATCGTGCTCGTAACAGAGGCCGAACGCAGGATACCGATTACCTATGCCGGGCATAAAACTCAGATACGACAGGACCAGTCACGCCTTCCCATTAAGATCAATCAGGCAGGTATGATCCCGATTATCTTTGCCGTCTCGCTCATCAACTTCCCGGGTCTGATTGGCCAGTTCATGCAGCGCTCCGCAAATGAGAGCATTCGCAGCTTCGGCGAGACGTTGATCACATCGCTCACACCTGACTCAGCACTCTACCTCACTCTCTACTTTATATTCATCGTCCTCTTTACCTACTTCTACGTAAGTATCACCTTCAATCCAGAGAAAGTTTCTGAGAATATTCAGAAACGTGGAGGCTATGTTCCCGGTATTCGTCCAGGCTCACAGACCGTTGAACATATTGGAGGAATCTCACAAAGACTAACCCTCTTCGGTGGTACCTTCTTGGGCCTCATCGCTATAGCACCTGTCGTTCTCAACCAGGTATTCTTCGGTTCAAGCGGAGCAAACTCCGTCTCTAATCTGATTTCAGGTGCCGGGATGATCATTATCGTGGGTGTTGTGCTCGAGCTCGTACGTCAGATTAATGCGCAGCTGATAATGCACGACTACGACAAGCTTGCTTAGCTCACAACCCCTAGCGCTCTCCACCATGGACTACGTTCTCTTCGGTATTCAAGGAGCAGGAAAAGGCACTCAAGGGAAGATCCTCGCCGATAAACTCCAGGCAGGTTACTTTGAGACCGGAGCTGAGCTGAGACGTCTGGCAAAAGAAGACTCCCCCCTCGGCCAGAAGGTTCGCACTATAATTGAATCCGGCCACTTGGTACCAACCTCGGTGGTGATGGAGATCGTCGAGAACTACCTTACAGAGACCCTCAGCGCCCACGGCGGCGAGGCGACGATTATTTTTGATGGTATACCCCGCAATGCGGAACAAGATGCCGCTCTCCGCTCAATCCTCGCTCACCATGAGCGTGATTTTGTCGGTCTGCACTTCGTGCTCTCACGTGAAGAAGCGGAGAACCGGCTCATCAATCGTCGGGTCTGCTCAGTATGCAAAATCGTCTACCCTCACTCCTACCCGGCCCCAAGATGTGAGTGTGGAGGAGAGTTGGTCACACGCACTGATGACAACGCGGAGGCGATCAAAATAAGACTCGATATCTTTGAAAGTGAAACGCTCCCGGTTATCAAAGCATGGGAGAACCAAGGGTCAGTTATCAATATCGACGCGAGCAAAACCATAGAGGAGGTTACAAAAGAAGTTCTTGAAGCAACCGGTGCATGATGACAATCAAAACAGCCGAGGAGATTGAACTAATGAGAATCAGCGGTCGCATACTGGGATCCATCTTAGGTGAGCTCGGGCGAACCACTAAGGCCGGGATGACCACTCTGGAGATCAACGACAAGGCGGAGGCACTGATGGCGGAACACAAGGTGCAGTCCTCATTTAAGGGCTACCACGGCTTCCCTGCGGTGATTTGCAGTGCGGTAAACAGTGAGGTCGTCCACGGTATTCCCACTAACTACGTTCTCAAAGATGGAGATATCGTCACCATCGACTGCGGCGTAATCTACAAGAAATTCCACTCCGACTCCGCCATCACGGTACTTATTGGAAATGTGGAAGAGTCTAAAAAAGCCTTCGTTTATGCGACCCAGAAAGCACTTGAAAAAGCTCTTACCGTACTAAAACCCGGCGCACGGGTTGGAGATATAGGATTTGCAGTGCAACAGTATATAGAGAAGCGTGGCTACTCCATAGTGAGAGACTACGTAGGGCACGGTATCGGGCGAAGCATGCATGAAGATCCGCAGATACCTAACTTCGGACAGCGAGGTAAGGGCCCCCTCCTCACTCCGGGAATGGCAATCGCAATAGAACCCATCACGATCATGGGGGAACGCTTCACAGAGACTCTCCCCGACGACTGGACCGTCGTAAGCCGAGACGGCACTTCAGCCTGCCAGATAGAACATACTATTGCCATAACACCGACAGGTTATGAAGTTCTCACTGCGCGCGATGGGAACATAAATAACGTCTTTCCGCAATAGCTTTTAGATTTTAGCTTTGCTTCGCCAGAATATTTTGGTAATATCCCTCTGCTTATGCCCAAGGGTAACAAAATCGCCGTAGACGGCATCGTTACCGAAATGCTGCCCAATGCAACCTTCATGGTTCGCATAACAGACGAGCAGTTTCCCTCGGATTTTATTGTCCGGGGATATATTGCCGGAAAGATGCGTATGAACTATATCCGCATCATCCCCGGAGATACGGTCAGGATAGAACTTGACCCTCTCGACGTCAGTAAAGGACGCATTGTATATCGTTATAAAGCGCCACAGGCGCCACGCTCATAATGAAGGTTAGAACATCTGTAAAACGTATCTGCGATAAGTGTAAGGTCATCATCCGCCACAAGAAAGTGCGCGTACAATGCCCCTCCGATCCAAAGCACAAACAGCGCCAAGGATAGGCTCCTGAGCCTCTCGAACGCTGTTTTTTCGCACCCCAACGATTCTTATCTTACTCACCTACTAGTATGGAACGTATAGCCGGGATAATGATCCCCGACAACAAGCGCATCAAAGCTGGTCTAACCCTAATCTATGGGATCGGTCAGCCTATTGCGAAGCAGATTCTCGAGGATCTCAAGATTGATGGAGACACTTTTCTGAAGGACCTTAGCGAAAACGATCTAAACAAGATCCGCGACTACATCGCCAAGATGCCGGTTGAGGGCGATCTACGACGCAAGATTCAGCTGGATATCAAACGACTGCAAGAGATCGGCTGTTACCGAGGACAGCGTCACCGACGTCACCTCCCCGTACGCGGACAGCGCACAAAGACCAATGCTCGAACTCGAAAGGGTAAGAGACGTACAGTCGCCAATAAGAAGAAAGTAACCAAGTAGTAACCTAACCCTAACCTATGGCCGAGGAAGCAACCAAAACAACCGAAGCGCCAGCAGCTCCAGTTCGCAAGAAGAGCAAAAAGCGCCGACTTACAGAAGCAAATGTCTACATTAACGCGACCTACAACAATACAATTGTAAGCGTTGCAGATACTAATGGAGATGTAGTTTGCTGGGCCTCATCCGGCGGTTGCGGCTTCCGAGGAACCCGCAAGGCTACTCCTTATGCGGCTTCGGTCGCTGCAGAGACAGCTATGGGCAAGGCCCAGTCCTTCGGTGTAGAAAAGGTTCACATTACTGTAAAAGGTATTGGATCGGGCCGAGATCAGGCACTCCGCGCAGTAAGCGGAACCGGTGTCTCAATAGAGTCAATTAAGGATGTGACGGCAGTTCCACACAACGGATGCCGACCACGCAAGGCTCGACGCGTTTAAAGACTACAATACTCGTTTAACTTACTTCAAGATTTATGGGACGATATACAGGACCAGTCTGCCGTTTCTGCCGACGAGAAGGCGTGAAACTATGCGACAAGAACAAGTGCGCCACTGTGAAGCGCAACTTTCCACCTGGCCAGCACGGTCAGAGTCGCAAGGGCAAACCTTCAGACTACTCACGCCAACTCCGAGAGAAACAGAAAGCCCGACGCAAGTTTGGTCTTTCTGAAAACCAGATGCTTCGTTACTACAAGACTGCCGTCACAAGTATAGACGAGTCAGGTCCTCGCATGCTCGAAGAGATGGAGCGCCGCCTGGACAACGTCATCTTCCGCTCAGGTTTCGCCTCGAGCCGACGTCAGGCACGTCAGTTTGTAAGCCACGGGCTCTTCTCGCTCAACGGACAGCGAGTCACAGTCCCTTCAATTCAGGTAAAGACGGGAGACAGCTTCACTGTTAGAGAGAAAAATCGCCCCATGCCCGCATTCGAAAACCTTTCCAAGGCAGGTGCAAACGCACCTCAGTGGCTCACTGTTGAGGCTGCTGCCTACACCGGAAAAGTTCTCAGTAAACCAGAAAAAAGTGACCTGGAATCTATTCTGGATTCCCAGATGATCATCGAGTTTTACTCTCGATAAATCGTCCTTACCTTCTTATCTCCTACCTCTCCACTCATGCATCAAATTCAAGAAGAAATTGGGATTCCAATGATTCGAATTCAGCGTCACTCAGATATGCATGCGAGTTTCACTGTCGGGCCGCTGCCAACTGGTTACGGTATGACTGTTGGAAACGCCTTTAGACGGGTTCTCCTCTCATCTGTTCCCGGTGCTGCCATAACGGGTATCAAGATTCCTGGAATCACTTACGAGTACGCAACACTCAAGGGAGTGAAGGAGAGTGTCTTGGATATCATGCTGAACTTCAAGCTCGTCCAGCTTAAGAAGACGAACAAAGAGGTCACCATGGCAAAACTCAAGGTCAGCAAGGAGGGCCCCGTCTATGCCAAGGATATCGAGGTCCCCAGCGATGTTGAGATCCTCAACCCCGATCAGTACATCACAACCATCGACAAGGGCGGAAAGCTCGAGATGGAGCTCCGAATTGAGAAGGGAGTTGGATACCGACCGGTGGCCCTCGCACCAAAAGATGAGGATTCAGCAGAGATCATCTGGATCGACGCCTTCTTCTCACCTATCAAAAAAGTTCGCTACGACGTAGAGGCAACTCGTGTCGGAGCTATTACGAACCTCGACAAACTTACTCTGGAGATACAGACGAACAGTGCCATCAGCCCCGAAGATGCACTCAAGTTCGCCTCAAACGTTCTCAAATCTTACTTCAACCTCTTTAACGAAACCGACGTCGCAGTCGAGCCCGACTTCCTTACCGATATCGCCAAGATCTCGGCAAAGGCACAGGAAGAGGAGACACAGAAGCCCGCTCAGGAGTCTTACACTCCTATCGAGATTCTCGGTCTCTCACCACGTACGCTGAACGCACTTATTAACGGGGAGATTGGCTCAATCGAAATGTTGACCAAGTGCACCGAAAGTAAGTTGACTAACCTTCGCGGTTTTGGTAAAAAGGCGCTCAACGAGGTGAAGGCAGCTCTCGCAACACGTAACCTCACCCTCGGAGACGATAACTAACCCTTTTTATGAGACATCAGAATAGACTTAAAACTCTTGGACTTCCCAGTCCCCACCGCGAGTCACTGCTCCGCAACCTGACAGCATCACTCATTATTCACGAGAAGATCCGCACGACCAAGTCACGAGCAAAGGCCCTGAGCCAGCGCTTCGACCGTGTTATGAGTCTCATCCAGAGGAAGGATGACCGAGAGGCGATCCGCACGCTCGGGCAGTACCTCACGATCAAAGAGGCATCAAAGAAGATCTTGAAGGAGCTCAAACCTCGCTATGCAGACCGAACATCAGGCTTTACCCGTATTACTGGAATTGGTCTTCGCGCCGGTGACAGTGCAACCCTTGTACAAATAGAACTTGTATAGAACACACCCATGACTATTCGAATCAAATCCAATCAGAAGACGACCGTCCCCAGCCAAGAAGTGCTGGATGATAAGCAGTGGTACATTGTCGATGTAAAAGGCAAGACACTTGGTCGCGTGGCTACGCAGATTGCCGACATCCTTAGAGGAAAAGGCAAGACGTACTTTACTCCCCAGCACGACTGTGGTGACTACGTCGTAGTCATTAACGCAACAGATATCCGCCTTGCAGGAAATAAGATGGATACCAAGCTCTACCGCTGGCACACCGGCTACCCCAAAGGTTTCCGCGAGCGCACAGCCCGCGAGATTATGGAGAACAAGCCCGAGCAGGTTCTCTTTGATGCCGTCCGCGGTATGCTTCCCCGCAACCGTCTCCGCCAGGATATCATCAAGAAACTCCGCATCTTTCCTACTGAAGCGCACACTCACTCAGCTCAATCTCCCAAACCTCTTGAACTCTAATAGCTATGCCAACTAAAGCAAGTACAACTAAGAAGACACCTACTAAGAAAGCTGCTCCAGCCAAGAAGGCAGCGGCAGTAAAGAAGACTACGACCAAGGTGGCTGCCTCAAAGGCAACCAAGGCACCAAAGGTAGTTAAAGCAGCAACTCCTACTCCAAAGAAAGTTCAGAAGATGGAGTCAGAACAGCCAAAGAACCCTTACTTCTACGCAGTTGGCAAACGCAAACGAGCAGTTGCAACAGTTCGTCTTATCACCCAAGGTGTTGGTGAGATTACCGTTAATGGTCGCTCACTTGAAGACTACTTCACCGTACCCTCACAGCAGGAGGTAATCCTCTCCCCTCTTCGTATAACAGAAAAGAGAACGAGCTTCGACATCACTGTTAAGGTTCAAGGTGGAGGTCTCAGCGCACAGGCCGAGGCGATCCGTCACGGAATCTCACGCGCACTCACAGACTCAGACCTGGGACTTCGAAGCACACTGAAACACGTTGGCTTCCTCCGACGTGACTCACGCATTAAAGAGCGTAAGAAATACGGTCTCAAGCGTGCTCGCCGTGCACCGCAGTTCTCAAAACGCTAAAATGTCGGCTCTACTTTACGTATGCGCTTAGACTTCATCACGATCTTTCCACGCCTCATTGAGGATTACCTTAGCGATAGCATTATGAAGCGTGAGCTTCTTAAAGGCACGATCGAGGCACATACTCACGACATTCGCTCATATTCTAAGGACAAGCATCACAAGGTCGACGCCCGACCCTATGGTGGTGGCGCCGGCATGTTGATGACGCCCCAGCCTCTTTACGACTGCATCATGGCAGTAAAGAAGCTCAACCCAAAGGCTCCTGTCATCTACATGGCCCCACGAGGTCGTACGTTCACGTATAAGACGGCCAAGCGCCTGGCACGTAAAGAGGGCCTCATCATCCTCTGCGGACGCTATGAGGGCATCGACGAACGAATTAGAGAGCTTTGTATCGATGAGGAGATCTCGATCGGGAAGTACGTCCTCGCCGGCGGTGAGCTCCCCGCACTGGTTGTGGCCGAGGCGGTGACACGACTGCTTCCCGGGGCCCTGGGCGACGAGCGCTCAGCACATGAAGACTCTTTCACCGAGGCGCTGGACGGAAAAAGGGAGTACCCCCACTACACCCGCCCGCCCGTTTTTAAGGGGCTGGCCGTGCCGGAGGTACTCCAGAAAGGCAATCATGCGGATATTGCACGCTGGCGGAAAGACAAGCTGACCTAAGGCCTAGAACCAGGCCTGAGCCTCCTCCGGAGCCCCCGCGAGATTCATGTTGCGGGTTGTTTTCCATGGAAGGTTTTCGGTTCCGTGAACACCACTGAAGGTCGCACCACCAAACTTAGCCTGTGCGGTGCTCATACCGGCGATGCTGAGCCTCTCGAAGGTGGCGTCCCTAAAGTCGCCGCGGATCGCTGAGCCGGGCATACTCGTCTCCCTAAATAGCGATCCGGCTCCACGGACACCATTCATAGAACCACCCGAAAGATCACACTGAATAAAGCGTGTTCCGAGACAGTGGGCCTGATCGAGGTTAGCATTGCGGAAATCCGTTCCAACAAAGCAGAGACCGCTTAGGTCGACCCCGGGAAGCTGGCGACCTTCGAGGGAGAGGTGCTTGATAGACATCATCCCATTATCACCAAGCTGGGGCAGGCCGGTAATAGGCCCAAAAGCTTTGAGTGCCTCGTTAACACCCGGGACTTCACGTAAGCTGTTCACCCCTGCAACATCACTACGCCCGAGAGCCTCCAAAACGGCCTGAACATTCCGAATCATGATTCCCGCAACTGCGCGTGCGGCTGCCCGCTCTGCCTCGGAAGACTGGGGTGCGAGCATTCTAGGATTTCGTCTCTGGACGAGACTCCCCTCGTGACTCGCGGAAGCGGGAGTAGCATTTTCAAATAAAGCTGATTCCGGTCTGATAATACGTCGAGCCATGGCAATCGAGGGTTATAAGGGTAGGTGGGGAGAGGGATACACCCCAAGTGAAGTAGTACTATAATACATAAGAATATAATTGTCAACACATAGGCTGGCTATGCTTTTCCTTAAACTAAAGTTTGCTATTATAGGGTGGTGAAAAATAAAAAAACTCCTCAACTGGGACTCAGCCAAAAGCAGGCGGAAAAGCTCCTCATTGAGTTCGGCAAAAATGAGCTGACGGGCATTAAGAAGAAGTCCATCGTCCTTACCTTTTTGCGGCAGTTTCAGGATCTGATGGTTCTGATCCTCATCGTCGCCTCGGTTTTTGCCTTTTTTGCGGGCGAGCGGACCGATGCCGCTATCATCTTCGGGATCGTCATCCTCAATGCGGTAATTGGCTTCGTCCAAGAATATAAGGCTGAAAAAGCGATCGAGGCGCTCAAGAAAATCCTGGCTCCAAAGGCACGCGTCATGCGCGACGGAGAAGAGGTACTGATCGATGCTCGAGAACTGGTCCCGGGAGATGTGATGATCTTGAATGAGGGCGATCGTATTAGTGCAGATGCCGAACTTATCGAAGGGAACGAGCTCAAGGTGGACGAGGCGATTCTTACGGGAGAGTCTGTTCCCGTAAGCAAAGACCTCGACAAAAATAAGACAATCTTTATGGGAACGAGCGTGACGCACGGAACAGCACGAGCGCTCGTGGTGTCAACAGGTATGAAAACCGAGTTTGGAAAGATTGCGACTCTTACAACCGCGACTGAAAAAGACCTGAGCCCCCTGCAAAAACAACTCAAACATATTGGTCGCTATGTGGGCAAAATAACCTTGGTCATCTCGGGTATACTATTTTTGGTGGGCCTGTTTATACAGGGACGCTCCTTCGTAGACACCCTCCTCTTCGCCGTATCCGTTGCAGTTGCGGCTGTTCCCGAGGGCCTCCCGACGACCATTACGATCGCACTCGCCCTTGGGGTACAGCGCCTGGCGCGTAAAAACGCAATCGTGAAACAGCTCTCTTCAGTTGAGACACTCGGCTCAACCACCGTGATTTGTAGCGACAAGACGGGCACACTGACTAAAAATGAGATGACTGTGCAGACTCTTATGCTCGACTCTCACACACTCAGTGTGGACGGAGTGGGATACGAGCCTACAGGCGAGTTCACCCTAACGGGAGCCAGTAAGAAAGGCGGCGCAGATTACTTCCACTTTTCCAAAGATACGATCAAAGGGTTCATGGAACGTGATGAGGGGCTTTACCACCACTTTAAGCTCATGCTCGAAGCGGGGCTCCTCTGTAACAACGCCCGACTGAGCAAAAATGCAGGCAGCTGGACGGTTCTGGGCGATCCGACCGAAGGGGCACTTGTTACCGTCGGGGAGAAGGCAGGGTTGAAACTCAGTGAGCTTCAAGAGAGACAAAAAAAACTGGCAGAACTTCCCTTTGACTCGGAGCGAAAGCGCATGAGCGTAGTTGTGCAAGAGGTTAAAAGTAAAAAGATCTTTGCCTATGTAAAAGGAGCACCGGACTCGATGATCAGTCTGTGCACACATACTCTTGAGAACGGCGAGGTGGTTCCCCTAACAGCTGCTAAGAAAAAACAATTTATTGAGCATACCGAAGAGATGGCCCAAGATGCGCTCCGCACGATCGCAGTAGCTTACAAGGAGCTCCCGGGACGTCCACGGGAGAAGTACCAGGTTAAGGAAGTCGAGAGCAAGCTCATCTTTTTGGGAGTATTTGGGATGATCGACCCACCACGTAAAGAGGTCAAAGAGGCGGTAAGGCTCACTCACAGTGCCGGCATTCGAACCTATGTGATAACGGGAGATCACGGACTCACAGCTCGTGCCATCGCACAAAAGCTGGGGATCGTTCCCGAAGAGGGCGTTAACGTTATTACCGGTGAGATGCTCAATAAAATGAGCGATCGAGAGCTCCGCGACGTACTAAAACCCGGACAACATACGATTTTTGCGCGCGTCAGCCCTCAGCACAAGTTACGTGTAGTTAATAACCTGAAGAAGATGAACGAGGTCGTTGCCGTCACGGGTGACGGGGTCAACGATGCACCGGCACTAAAACGCGCAGATATTGGCGTTGCAATGGGCATAACCGGAACCGATGTCAGTAAGGAAGCCGCCAATGTCGTGCTTACCGATGACAGCTTTGGGACGATTGTGAGCGCAGTTATTGAAGGCCGAACCATCTACGAGAACATGAAGAAGTTTATCTTTTACATCTTCTCATCAAATATCGGTGAGCTTATCAGTATCTTCTTTATGATCATTATAGGGCTGCCTGCTCCGCTCACAGC
>PFRX01000027.1 GCA_002788775.1 Candidatus Peregrinibacteria bacterium CG_4_9_14_0_2_um_filter_53_11
GTCGCCAATAGCTACGACACAGCCTACCTAAACGTCAACCAAGATAAGGTCCTAGTCCAGTGGCTCATAAGCAGCTTCGACGGGGAAGATGTGCTTTTGGCACGGGAGGGGACTGATCAGAACCATCCAGACTCGCGACCGGTGCCAGATAATGATGATCAATTTAATCCAAATGAAGGTCTTAGGTTGAACTCCCAACTCTCCGCCGGCCGCCTTAACGAGGCCAATGATGCTCTCTCCGATCCCGCCTGGTTTTTGCACGACTTTATCGTCCTGTTGAAGCATCTTTCCGGCAGCACAGTTTCAGCTGACACGCCCACTATTGCCGACTTTCTCTCACCTCTCGACCGCTCAATACTTCGCCTCAAGGTGGTTAACCGCCCGCGCCGTGCCGACGATCCCACGCCTGAGGAACACGAAGATAGACGGTATGACCTCCCCGCTCTCGAGTACCAGCTCCTCACCTCGGAGCCGATGGGAGACAGCAAGGCCGTGATGAACGGCTTCGCCACCGTGGCTGGCCGCTTAAGGCAGAGCACTGCCTGGCGCGCGCGCCCCACGGTCTTGGGCGGCTTCGTGCTCGAGAATCTCTGAAGAGCCCACTCGTCGACCTTCTCGATGAACAAGGCCCCGTCTCATCGCTTGTGCAAGCGCTTGCGCTTGACTTTTTCGGTGTATTTCTAATAATATAGGCACTTATATGGATCAATTGTCAAACAGCCTCGCTCAAAGCCCTTCTCCGGATGCGCCTCGTAGCGCACCTGCAGGTCGGTTTATGCAGCGCTTATCCTCCGCCTCGACCGGTGTTCGAGTGGCTCTTCTGGCTGCCGCAGCCGCACTCGCGCCAACTCCTTCAAAAGCACAGTCGGTACCTTTTTCTCCCGATCTGACAATCGATGGGGAAGAGGGGAATTTCGCTGACGAAATTAGGATTAATCCGGGAGCAGCTCCCAGTTCCTTCACCTTGGACTTCAATACGAATATCGAGGGACACAATGCTGATATCAATGAGTATCAGATGGCTCTGGTCTCAGATCCTAACGCCCCATCAGGTCTGGTAATTCAGGTGTGGGGCGAGAAGACGGTAACGCCCGCGCTGAGCTATCCACCAATCCGCATCGATCGTGGTGATGGACAGATGCGTACGGTTGATTTTGGGGTGAACGAAAGCTGTTTCGCGGCTGTTGATGGCCAGTGCGTGGTGGATATTGATCAAGGCATAATGTTTCGTAATGTTGGGAGGGCGAGCTCTGGAAATGAGCTGATCGCCCTAACTGCTACTGGTTATCCCCAATGGAGGGATAATCCTGTCCGTATCCCCCTCGATTCCAACAACTGGCCTGCAAGTATTGAGCAACAGTTCGCGGACGCCCAGGCATCTGGACAAAACCCTTTCCAGGCTGGTGTTCTCGATATCGTAGAGTCGTCTGCCGATGACGAATTCGTTATGACTGAAGCCGGCGATCTGGGAGTGGTCCAGCGACGAAACCTCACTACTCATGCGGTAACCTCGCAGGTTCTTGTTCGTGCTCCCGAAGGTAGCCCCTCGCGCTGGCAGCATCTCCGTGATGTTGGTGGTGGTATTTGGGAGCTTGAGCCTTCTCAGACACCCTATGGGGTAGATGATCGAAGCTCGATCGGTGGACCATCAGATATGCTCGAGCGGACTACTCCAGACGGACGCAAAGTAGTCCTAGTGGTTCTCAACGATGTCACAGCGGGCGGAGACGATAGCGACGTCCGCTTCATAGCCTTCGAGAAGATCAGTGGCCAGGGTGAGGCGCCTCGGTTCCGGCAGCTTCCTATGCGCATTGAGGAGGTTTTTGGTGAGCTGGACTCGGATGGTGATGGTGTTGTTGATAGCGAAGATAATGCTCCCGGACGTGCAAATGCTGATCAGCTCGACCTTAACGGTGATGGAATCGGTGATGTTGCTCAGGCTAACTGCGAGGGGAACTTCCCCGGTCAGCCTCTTGGTGAGGTCCTTCCGGGTACCGATCTCCGTGTCTGTCGCAGCGAGCTCGGCTACAATGCCGCATACAGCCGCGAAGATGGCTCGACCTTCCACGTCAATGCCGACCCCGATGGGGATGCAGAGTTGACGGTTGTGAATGGTGTCGTCATGGTTAAGCCCGGCCAAGAGGTCTTCTACGCTCACAGCCGTCGCGCCGGTGTTGATACTGAGGATACTGTGGCCAGCCCGAATTTTGCCTTTCCCGACGATCACTCCACTGAGATTAAGGTTCACTCCGTCACCGACCCTGATGGGAATGAAGGACGTGTTGTTGTAAACGGCTTTGATCCGTTCGGTGAGCCCGTTGAGGTCGTCTTTGATGGCCCTTCGGACTGGATCGCACTTCGAGACTACAACTTGACCCGCGGTATGGTCGCCACCCTTGAGGGTACGGCCGTTAGTTTCCGTGCCTCTGCCGAAGCCAATGAGCAACCTGTTGAGGATGCAGGCCTTCCCGATGCCGGCAGTGATGAGCTCGATGCGGGAGTTCCCGATGCTGCTCCTGTCGATCCCGATGCAGCTCCAAATCCAGATGCAGCCCAGGATCCTGACGCTGGGCTCGATGCCGGCGTTCCCGATGCAGCCCCTGTGAACCCGGACGCAGCTCTTCCCGATGCCGCCCCGGATCCGGACGCAGCCCTCCCTGATCCTGATGCCGCTCAAGATCCTGACGCGACTCCTCCACCTCCCGACGCGACTCCTGCCCCGGACGCCGCACAGCCCGTTGAGGATGCCGAGGCTCCCGCGCCTGATGCCGCAGAGCAGCAGGTTGATGCAGCAGCCCCTCTCGTCGACGCAGCACCCGTTCAGCCCGACATGGGCCTTACCTGCATTCCTTCGGAAGAGGTATGTGATGGCGTCGACAACAACTGTGACGGTCGAATCGATGAAGATCTCACCGAAGTTGTCACCAACGCCTGTGGCGAGTTTGAGACCGTCTGCCGTAATGGTGAGATGCGACCGCTCAGTGCGGTGATAACGCCCGAAAATGAGCGCTGTAATGGAATAGACGACGACTGTGACGGTGAGACCGATGAGGGTCCGCTTGGCGGCCAGCTCAAGATTGATGCGCGTGATGAGTGTGGAAATCCGATCGAACGAGTCTGTATGGATGGTGAGTTCATCCCCCCAACTCCGATGCCTTGTGAGTCCGATGCCGCTCCTGATGGAGCTGCAGTCGATGCCGAGGTCCCGTCGGCCGTTGATGCGGAAGTTTCAACAACAAAAGATGGCGGTGTTGACACCGCGGTTGGAGATAAAGAAGACACACGAATTGCCGAAAAGAAAGGTGGCAGCGGTGGTGGCTGTTCGGTCATGCAAGCTCCGGAGGGTGACAGCAACTCATCAGATGCCCCTCTCGTCTTCCTGGCCCTTGGAGGCCCCTTGGTAGCCCTTCGTCGCCGAAACGGCCAGACTCAGGCCGAGGAGACGGACCGGGTTTAGGCTTTTACTCAACGGCAGGAAAGTGACGACATCTGGGCCCTTACCGCTCAGTTCTTTTGGTGAGTCCAAAGTCCGAGGTTTAGGCCTCAATCTGAATGTCCTGCATGTCGCGGATGTTTTTTAGACGATGTGGAATGGGCGGATGGCTGGAGGTAATCCTCACGAGCCAGGTAAAGAATCCACGTTCGGTTTTTGGCTGCTCGATATACTCGTCGACATCGACATGTTGCGCCACATACTTGCCGGTCACAATCTTAATTAACGCCTGGGTGACAGTCTCCTTATTCTTCGTGAGCAAGACGGCTCCACGATCGGCGGAGTTTTCCCGTGCACGTGAGAGCATTGAGGGGAAGAGGGGAATGATATGAATCGGCAGCAGGAAGATCCAGTAGTTCACGTGATTCAAGTATACGTGGGTCAGCTCATGAGCCGCGATAGCTCTGAGCTCATCATATTTTTCGCCGTCAACAAGGGTCTCAATCAGCTCGGCAAAAAACACCACCATCTTCTTCCGTGAAACCTTCACGGCAAATGCATTAACGTCACCCGAGGCGCGAATGATATAGGCATGAGGTACCTGAGTAAGCCCCAACTGCTCTGCCGTTTCTTTGTAGATCTTGTAGAAAACGCCGTACTGCTTCTCACTCAGACGAACTCCGTTGAGGCGGATGTAGCCCATGAAGAGTCCGGTGCTGAAGTAGGCGAAAAAGATGATCATGAAGGCATAAAAGAGAATGAGCCCCAGTCCGCCCGAGGCGGCGACAAGGCTGGCGCGGGACTGTTTTTCGGAGTCGAGAAGCGCCTCTTGGTATACATGTTCGGGAAGATCCGACCGGGCTATGCAGTCGGAGAGTGGGATGCCATACTGAGTGAGCTCGTCGGGAGAGTAGAAGTAGTACCTCTCATCGTCCTCGGTAATGCACGGCTCGACCGCTACCGGTTCAGTGGTGAATATGTAGGCGAAACCAAAAACAAAGCTGCCCCAGAAAATGAACGAAAAGATGAGCGCAATAGGATAGAGAACCTTTTCGGCTTTGGTTCGTATGGTGGATTTTTTCATAAATGTTGTGGGGGATAGATCGAACCAATTCTACCAGATAATCGTGAACTATTTATGAACCGCTTAATCCAGTGACTGGATTAAGGATGGTTCTTATTCTAATTTTATGCCTTTTACTGGAATAAGGACTAGCTACAACTTCCTCATCTCAGCGTGCGAGATTCCTTTGTATGCCCTATAGCCATTGGTTAATGGATACAGTATGCATTCTCTTCAGACTGCCTGTCCACTCTATGGGGTACCTGCCATCGCGCTATAAATTTAGTGTCATTTTAGCTTATTATTTAAGAGGTCAGCTGGGAGAAAAGTTTTTGCATTAAATACTTCCATACCAAGAAGCTTATTGTTTTCATCGAAATCCAAGTTGATTGCCCCAAATGGTACTAAATTATCTATAGAGAATGAATCAGTAAGAGCTATTTCCCCTCCCCTTATTGCACCAAAGTTAACTGCGGCAATATCCTCCTTCGCATCGTAGTGAATATGGATGTCTCTTTTATTGAGAAAATCATTTCCGAAAACTGTGTCCGCCTTATCAAAACTTATTGAGAGTACCGAACGGTCTTCACTGAAAATAAATGTAAAGTAAGGGGTGGGGAGTGGAAGCTCCCCCCTTGGTACCTTCACTGTTTTTGATGCACCTCTCTGGCCATGGGTTTGCAGCTCCAGGGTAAGTTTTTGCTCATTTTTAGAATAAACTATATTCATACTCTTGTTGTTAAAATACCATTGGTCATTCTCTTGGACGAGCAGCTTTTAGGTTCTGGATGTATTTCTCACCAACGTTATTGATGACTGTTGTTATGCTTGTTCCCTTTCCTACGAAGATTCGAGTTTCTGCGTTGTAGAATCCTGTTTTCCACGTGCCGTCGTGGAAGTACCTAAATGGATCTGAGTTGTTTATAGTATTGATCACCTGCTCGGTACTTATACCGCGTTCAGCCATGCGTCCGCCTAATGCATGGTCGGATAATTGAAAGGTTCCACGGTTGGTGACAATTTCATCGGTTAATTTGCCTTTCGCCGCTGTTCCCCCCAGCCCATCTAAAGCTTTTCCAACTATAACAGCCTCCATGGCTTTTTCCGCTAT
>PFRX01000037.1 GCA_002788775.1 Candidatus Peregrinibacteria bacterium CG_4_9_14_0_2_um_filter_53_11
CCTCAAGTTCCCCGGCCTTACACTGGTCGTCTCCCCGCTGATCGCACTGATGAAGGACCAGGTCGACGCCCTCCGGGCGAATGGAATTTCTGCGGCTTTTTTGAACAGCTCGCTCACGCCTCAGGAGATGATGGAGGTGAGGCAGAGTGCCGAGGCAGGGGAGCTCAAGCTTCTTTACGTTGCACCCGAGCGGCTCGCTACCGCTGAGTTTCAGACGATGATGCGCTCTCTGGAGATCTCGCTCTTTGCGATTGATGAGGCGCACTGCATCTCCGAGTGGGGACACGACTTTCGTCCCGACTACCGCAACCTCAAGAGCCTCCGACGCGACTTCCCCACAACTCCCATTATCGCCCTCACGGCGACCGCAACGCCCATAGTTCAGCGGGATATTGAGATGCAGCTCAAGCTGAGCGGCAAGACCTTTCACGCGAGCTTCGATCGCCCCAACCTGACCTACCAGGTAGAGGATAAGAAGGACTTTTTCCCCAAAATCCTCACACTCCTCAATAAATACGAGGGCCAGCCCGCAATTATTTACTGCTTCTCCAGGAAAGACACCGAGACCATAGCCTCAAACTTGAGGGAGCATAAGATTAACGCGCAGGCTTACCACGCCGGCCTCTCACCCGAAAAGCGGAGTGAGACCCAGACCAAGTTTTCTCGTGACGAGGTGAGCGTCATCGTCGCCACAATCGCCTTCGGAATGGGCATCGATAAGCCGGATATTCGACTCGTCATTCACTGCACCGTCCCCAAGTCGCTCGAGGGCTACTACCAAGAGACGGGACGTGCCGGCAGAGACGGACTAGCCAGCGACTGCGTTCTGTTCTACTCCTACGCCGACAAGTTCAAGCAGGAGTTTTTCATTAAAAAGATTAAGGATAAAGAGGAGCGGGCCCAGTCACACAAAAAACTTCTTCAAGCTGTCGACTTCTGCCAGCTTGAGAGCTGCCGCCGTGCTTATCTACTGGACTACTTTGGCGAAGAGCTGATTATGGAAGGGGAGAGCTGTGAGGGGTGCGATCGCTGTCTCGACCTGTCGGCTATTTTTGAGGGGATCTCGCCGGTTGAATTTACTGAAAGTCCACGCAAAAAACGCACTTCAAAACGTACCTCAAAAAAGAGCGCACGTCGTACGAGATCTATACGGAGAAAGCCGGTCGAGCTCGAGTATGACAAGGCTCTCTTCAGCGAGCTCAGTGCTCTAAGAAAACGCATCGCCGATGAGCGGGGTGTTCCCTCCTTCGTTATTTTTGGCAACAAAAGTCTACAAGAAATGGCTCACTACCTTCCACAAACAAAACACGACTTCTTGTCCATCAATGGAGTTGGCGCCCAAAAACTCGAGAGCCTCGGCGACGAGTTCATCAACCTGATCCGCTCATACAGCGAGGCGGTGCATTAGGGGCGCCTGGTCAGAGAGATGAGATGCTGTCCATTAGGTAGAGAATATGGTTCCAGACAAAACTGACCATCTTTGCATAGGATGATGGAAAGCATCGCCATGCTCTTTTCAGCGGGGACCTCATTCCTTCCCGGTTCGGTAACGTAGCCTTGGGGGAGGGCATCGATGGCCTCTACATAACCGAGCTCTGTAAGGTCGATGAGTGGGTATCCTCCTTGCGTCTTGCCTTCTCCCGCCCAGTTTTTATTAAGAGGGACAGTACTTGCGACGATGCCAGCCAGGAAGCTGCTCCACGCATGAAGGTCCGTAAACTTGAGAGGAGGTTTGTCCGAGCTACGGATCATCCTTTTTGAGCGATCTAGATCACAAGGCTCTGAAGCAAAGGAAATACGATGTTCGAAGTGGTGATCTATCGGCCCAACAAAATAAGGCTGGCCCTTTGGTGGGTCGATGATTTCTCGCAGCGGGGCGTATCCGAGAACCGATCTTAGGCTCAAGGTGCCATCAAGGCAGTGGCATACATAAAGTAGAGACGTCTCTTCAAAGACGCGCTCAGCATCACTGTACATGAGCCTCCACTCTCCCTCCTTTCCCTCTGCATACGCACAAAATCTACCCGGACGTCTTTGTTCACCTGCTGCGGCTGCCAGAGGCGTAAAGTCATCCGTAGCCTCTATGTATGGTGTCAGAATTCCTCTGAGCTCATGTGTGGTCATATCGATCTTAACATCAAGCCGCGGGGGCAGTTTGCGCTGGGATATATCTTGGCTTAAATCTCTAAATGACCGGGGCATGTCCTTGAGTTCTCTAGCTTTGAGTCCATCAGTATATGTATCCCACATCCCATGGATCATAGCGACGAGTGGGGCTACTTCATGGGGGATCTCTAAGGTGGAGGCCCGAAGCTCAGCTCCTCCAGCCGGAGCAGCTAAAGCACCACTTAGTTGAGCAGTTGCAGCCTGCAGAAGCTCATCAGGAGCAGCTGCGACTGTGCCCTGCGGGGCCATGCCTCTAAGTCTCTCGGTAAGGGCTTGGATAAGAGCAGTAGCTTCCGGGTGGGTCGTTGGGTCTACAAGATGGCCTGCCTCCCAGAGCTCTAAAAGGGCTTTCGTCAGAGCAGTGTACTCCGGATTTTCTGGGGGCTGCTCAGGCATGGGGGAGGTAGTGAAAGCTTAAACTATACTATAACATAAAAAGCTCTATCCATCAAGGACGCACGGCTTCCTCAACCTAATCCGCTCATACAGTGAGGCGGTGTGTTAAGATCTATTCTCTTTTATCGTATCATTTGCGGCAACTTTGGCCACGCCTGTGTAGAGGAGTATTCCCCAGAGTGAGTTGATTGCCGCTGCCAGTTGAGGGGAGAGGCCGAGTGAGACCAACGCTGCCGGAATCGGCGCGTGCGTAGCGTATGCAAAAACTGCAAGCGGAAGACACTTTTTCATTAATGTATACGCATCCTTTGCCGCATTTTTTGCGGTATATGTTTCAACACCTCTAGTGAGCAGAAGATAGGCTCCTAAATACCCTACTACACCCGCAAGGTAGTTTCCCGTTATTGCTCCGGCCGTACTTGATGTCAGTGGGTCCAACTAGAGTAATTTAGTTGCTGCAAGGACTCCTAACTGTGATCCCGCTACGGTCATTGCCTCGCTCAATGCCAAGGCCTGAGAGGATTTTGTGGCTAACTGCTCTGCCACTGGTCTAGGCTCTGTATCTTCATTCCTACTCAGTAAGGATTTTGGCAGCTCATAAAAAAGATCTTTCATTACCTCACCGAATCCTTTAAAAATGAGCGTGGGGTTTTTAATTATCGTTGCATACATCCTAAGCA
>PFRX01000009.1 GCA_002788775.1 Candidatus Peregrinibacteria bacterium CG_4_9_14_0_2_um_filter_53_11
GAGTTTGCCGAGTTTATTGGTGAGCTCGAAGTTCTCGGAGTAGTCTACGGGTACGTCAACGATGACGACGTCGTCGATCTCAAGAGCTTTTTTCAGAGTCGGAAGGAGGTCTTCGGTGCGCTCGACGCGGAGTCCGGTGCAGCCGAAACTCTCTGCATACTTCACAAAGTCGGGGTTGGTAAACTCCATCGCAAAGGGCGGGCCGCCAAAGTGATTGATCTGCTTCCACTCGATCATGCCGTACTTGTTGTCGTGGAAGATGAGGATGACGAAGGCGAGTCCGAGGCGTTTTGCCGTCTCGATCTCCTGACTGTTCATAAGGAAGCCTCCATCGCCCATAACGGCAACAACCTTTCGCTCCGGATGAACGAGCTTTGCGGCAAGTGCTCCGGGGAGGGCGATTCCCATAGTCGCAAAACCATTTGAGATAAGAACAGTATTGGGAGCGTAGGCGGGGTAGGTTCGAGCGATCCAGAGTTTGTGCATACCCACATCACTCAGAACGATATCCGTATCGGCGAGAGCGTGACGAAGGTCGTAAAGGATTTTTTGAGGTTTGATGGGGAAGTCGGTCGAGTCTTTGTGGATACGGTATTCGTCACGATGGAGATCCTTGAGCTTGTCGACGTACTCAAAACGCTTGTCGAAGCCGGTGAGCTCGGTGAGTTCCAGGAGGCTGGTCTTGATGTTTCCGATCAGCTCAACCTCGGGCACGTAGAACTGGTCGATCTCGGCGGGCTGGGAGTCGATGTGGATAATCTTCTTCTTATTTTCCGCATTCCAGTAGGTTGGAGCATACTCCGCGAGGTCGTAGCCGATCGTGATAATCAGGTCGGCGCGGTCAAATCCACACATAACAAAATCTTTGGCCTGCATTCCGATTGTGGCAATAAAGAGCTCGTGACGAGCCGAGAGAGCTCCCTTGGCCATGAAGGTATTTGCAACAGAGATCTTGTTGGCCTCGGCGAAGGCTGTTAACTGCTCGCTCGCCTTTGCCCGGATGATTCCGTTACCTGCAAGGATGAGGACGTTTTTCGCCTCCTTAATGAGTTCGACCGCCTTGTGGTAGCTGGCATGGTCGGCATGTGAGACGGGAGGTGGGCCGGCTTTAATGGGCTCGCCGTACTCTGCGCTCTTGATCTCTTTCTCCGCGACCGCCTCGGGCAGCTCGATGTGCGTTGCTCCGGGCTTCTCAAGTTCTGCGACGCGGAAGGCCTTGCGAACGACCTCGGGGATGACGTCCTGATGAATGATCGAGGTGTTCCACTTTGTGATGGGGGCAAAGGCGTTGACCACGTCGATAAACTGGTGGCTCTCCTTGTGCTCTTTTTTGCGGTCGGCCTGTCCGGTTATTGCGACGACCGGAGCACGGTCCATATTGGCATCGGCAACACCGGTGATCAGGTTCGTGGCGCCCGGACCGAGTGTCGCCATGCAGACACCGGCTCGTCCTGTAAGACGGCCGTAGATGTCCGCCATAAAAGCGGCACCCTGCTCGTGTCGAGTGACGACAAACTTAATTTTAGAGGTGCGGAGGGCCTCGACCATATCGAGGTTCTCCTCACCCGGGAGGCCAAAGAGGAAGCGTACGCCCTCATTTTCCAGACATTTCACTAGAAGTTCTGCTGCTTTCATTACGGTTGGATTAAGGTTACTGAGTTATTCATTTACGACGACGGTCTTAACATTGACGAACTCGCGGATTCCAAACTGGCTGAGTTCTCGTCCAAAGCCCGAGCGCTTTACTCCACCAAACGGTAGGCGAGGGTCGCTCTTCACCATGCTGTTGATGCCGACAAAGCCCGCCTCGATTCGAGGAGCTACGCTCTCTGCCAGTGCGAGATCTTTTGTCCAGAGGCTCGAGCCCAGACCATACTCACTCGAGTTCGCAATCTCGATCGCCTCCTCAACATTCTCAACTGCAATATAGGACATAACCGGCCCGAAAACCTCCTCATCCCAGGTGGCCATTCCCGGCATCACACCTTTTAGGAGAGTGGGCTCAAAGAAGGCACCGGGGCCTTGGGGCTTCTTACCTCCAAAGACGGCCTGGGCGCCTTTACTTAGCGAGTCGTTTACCTGTCGCTCAATCTCATCTGCAAACGACTGTGCGGCGAGCGGGCCAATGTTCACGCCTTCATCAACTGGATTGCCCATCTTCAGCTTTTTGAACTCCTCTGCAACAGCACGCTCAAAGGCCTCAATGGCACCTTTCTGAATAATGAACCGTTTTGCCGCGATGCAGCTCTG
Organism: Candidatus Peregrinibacteria bacterium CG_4_9_14_0_2_um_filter_53_11; assembly: GCA_002788775.1. Classification (GTDB taxonomy): domain Bacteria; phylum Patescibacteriota; class Gracilibacteria; order UBA1369; family UM-FILTER-53-11; genus UM-FILTER-53-11. Next base: position 2,251 of record PFRX01000009.1, read on the forward strand.
ACCGTTGTTGATCATGCGAGCCGCTACGGCAACCTGAGCCGCCCTTTCCACATCGGCATCGTCAAGAATAATAAAAGGATCGCTGCCACCGAGCTCAAGGACGCAGGGCTTCAGGGCCTTTCCGGCAGCCTCTGCTACATGGGAGCCGGCAGCTGTGGAACCCGTAAGGCTCACGGCATCAACGGCAGGTGTTCCTATCAGGGCACTGGCGTCCGGGCCCGAGATAAGAAGTGCTTGAAATAGGTGTCGGGGAAAGCCGGCCTTTGCAAAGGACTCTTCGAGTGCGAGGGCACACTGAGGAACGTTACTCGAGTGTTTGAGGAGCCCCCCATTTCCCGCGAGGATGGCCGGAACGGCAAAGCGAATAACCTGCCAGAAAGGGAAGTTCCAGGGCATAACTCCCAAGACGACGCCTAGAGGGTCAAAGCGGACATAACTTTTTTTCGCTTCCGTGGGGACGTCTTCAGGGGCCAGGAAGGTGGGGCCGTTTTCGGCATAGTAGTCGCAAAGCAGGGCGCACTTTTCAACCTCTGCTACCGCTTCTTTTAGGGGCTTCCCCATCTCGAGGGTCATGAGCCGGCCATACTCATCTTTATTCATTCTGAGTACCTCCCCGAGCTGTTTAACAAGGGTGGCACGTTGACTCATGGGGAGGAGGCGCCACTCTCGCTGCGCAACTCGCGTTTCCTGCGCTTTGTGCTGAGCTCCGGCTAGGTCGAGCGTCTCAAATTCGGCGAGAAGTTCACCTGTTGCGGGGTTGAGGGATTGTATTTTTTTCATACCATTCATACTACGCTGGTACCTGCGTTTTTGCCAGAGGCTAAGCCGGAGAGCTGTGGCGAGATAGTAAAAAATATGCCGTCATCTCACGATGAGACGGCGGCATATTTTGAGGCGTGTAGTGGAGTGTTGACTCAGCTAGGCATCGTAACTGCTGAGCTCGAAGGTTGTAAGCGGGACGCCATTGACGTGGACCTTATACCGGATGCCCGGCTCGAGTCCTTCTTGAGAGAGGCGGAGCGTCACATCCTGAACGTCAGTGCGGGCCGCGGCTGCGAGCTGATCTTGATCAACGAACTCTGCAGGGCCCACAGGAAGCTCGATGTTGATAACGTCATCGACAAGACGTATCTGGGCCGTCCCAACCACATCATGAGGTGTGACGGGCATCGCGAGTTTGATGACGACGCGCTCATCCTCCACAACGGCCTCGGCTGAGTTGAAGCGCATAAGCGTATCCAGGGCCAGCGAGGTTAGGAGGGCATCCGTCTCTCCATCTTTAACGGTGAAGCCCATTATCTTGCGGATCATGGGTGGTGCCTTGCGCTGCTGGCCGGCAAAGTAGGGGCGTTTCTGATTGAGGGCGGCGATAATATCGACGATCGTAATGAGAGCGTGCAGGACTGAGTCGCGCTCCGGTGGGGCGATGCGGTTCAGGGCCGGAGTCTCGGCGGTCATCGTCCGGGTGATGGGGTTGTTGTGGTGTCGAGCGATCGTCTGAACGACGCGGAGCGCCTGTGCAACCTCCGGGGGAAGCTCGTCAAGGCTCTCAGCCTCTCCGACACGTTCTACAAGGTTGTTTGCTGCGGCAACAATGGCGACACCGCCGGCCTCGTGAAGGTCGAGCCAGTCTTTGAATGAGAGGTTCGGGTCGATATGATTGAGGCGTGCAATCTGCTCAAACTGTCTGAGTGCGGGGAGCTGGTCCTCAAGAATTTGCGCGGTCATGCCGGTCGCGGTACCACTCTCGGCGAGTGCGTGAGTTGCCTTAAGGAGGGCGTGCATCGGGATCTCCTGGCGCATGTCGACGCGGTTCTTGTCGCAAAGCTCGGCGAGCTCTGCTGCGAGTCGAGTGCGGTCTTCATCCCTGAACTCACCGGTTCCGTCAAAGAGAGCCTGCTGCTCCTCAGTAAGCTTTCCTACGAGTTTTGCGGGAACGGTCACGACACCTTCTCGCTCGTTTGAGGCGACAAAGTCGGCGTAGATCTGGGGCATCATCTCGCGGGGAACCGGATTCAGCAGGGCGATATTGGGGAGCTGACACTTTCCGCAGTCGTGCATAAGAGAGGCGCGGAGAAAGATGGCGGCCTGCTCCTGATCAATCTCGGCGGCGAGTGTTGGGTGCTTAAGAAGGCGGTGTGCACCGACCAGAACGTCGACACAGTGCTCGGCGGTAAAGGGATCCTTGCTGTGCAGCAGAGCCATGTAGAGCTGCTCTTCGGCATTGAGGATGCTCGATGGAGTGGGGCAGTCTGAAGGAGCGACCGTCCGGGCATACTCATTAAGAGCCTGCATCGCATAGGGGACGAGCGTCTCGCGGACCTCGGCAAAAAGAGCGGGGTCACGCTTGAGGACCGAGACGACAAGTGTCGCCGGGGTGTTGGCGAGAAGCTCTTGGAGTGTCGCATGGAGCTCCTCGGCCCGATCTTCCTCCTCAACACCACGCATTACATCAGAAACACCAGTTGCGACCTTAGTAATGAGCATCGCTCGCTCCGCATGGGCTGCTTCCGGGAGTGGAGTCTCCACCGAGGGGAGTGCCTCAAAGCCACGAGAAGAGGTGAAAGTACCCTCAGCGGGCTCTTGCTCATAGCAGAGACGTTGTGGCTTTACACTAAAGCTATTGTGACGATTATGCGTTAGAATCATGGTGGCTAGAGTTAGATTGCGACATAAAAGTGTGAATATGACAATAGCTGTGGATTGACGATATGTCAAGAGGATCGTAAAGTGACCTTCCTATGGCACAGTTTGAAGAAAGAAGCGCTCGACCACGAAGAAGCCCCTTGCAACAGTTGCGAGGAGATCTAACTGAGTTTGAAGGTGCGGAGGTGCTCAACAATGCTCAACTGTCGGGTTATTTCGATACTTTTATTGAGTGGGCAGCTGAAGTTGTCAGGACGCGTGGCCGGAACGCTAAGACGGCGAAGGAGCTTATGGGGAGTCGTCAGAAGCTCGTAGCACGCATTGATGCGCTGCGAAGAAGTGAGGATCGCTACCGGTCCACCATAGGAGAGCTGATGCGTACGCGTTTAAATCTTCATGAAGTCGAGAGGAGCCAGCTGGATGCCGTTTTGAGCTCTGCGCGCGAGCTCCTGGATGCAGTCTATAATGAAGATCCGGAGAACTTTGGTAAAGGGCGATCGCTCGTTGAGCGGCTTGCGAAAAACGTGAGGGCCGATATCCAGGAGGTCTTGGCGGTGATTCATGAGAGCCAGCGATAATAGGGCCACTGTTAGCTCCTTGAGCTTAACTCGAGGGAACTTCCGATAACTTTCGGTCGTTTTTGTGCACTTCCCGATCTGTCTTTTAGCTAAAGGCGTTCCTAGTGCTTGCTTTTTATTTATATTATGTTATAGTGAGCTACTTTATTCACTACACAACATTCTAAATAGTTCGTCACTAACCCCGAAACCTATGTCTACAAAACGTACTACAGAACACCTTTGGTCACAGCCGCTAGCTTATGAGCACGAGCAGGGAACCCTCTCGTTCGCGGCCCTCGTTGACGGCTTTACGGGTCGTAACGAGCCCAATGCAACGCCCTTGAAGAAGGATCTGGCCGTAGCCTGGACCCTCCTCGAGTCACTCGTCGTTCAGAGTACCGGAGGGGATGCCGATAAGATGCGTCTTAATCCTCACGTCCTTGAGATGATCGAGCGTGGAATGGAATCGGCCACCTCCAAAATGGCGGAGGGACCTGAAGGAATGAGGGATGCCCAGTCTGATATTGAGACACTCGCCGCTGAGCTTGCTCATATCTTTAGCACCTCTTCTAACGGCCTCGCCCTCCAAACGAGTGATGAGGTTCGTCGTGCCGCAATTGCCGAGCTTCCCGACCTCACTCCTCATGCCACGCCGGTTGAGCAGGTTCTCACGGTTACCGTTAACGACTTCCTCACCTATCAGATTCACGAGTCACATAAGGAGGGAACTCCGGTCCCGGCCGTGGGGAATATCTGGGCCCGTCTTGCCGGCTCACTGCGCGGTAAGGGCATGGATCTTTCCACTTTCTCTATGACACTCCGCGAGCGAGATATTCTTACCGGGCTCGTTAATGATGCAGCTCGCCAGGCACCGGGTTCAGAGTGGCACAACGCGATCACTCAGCGTGCCGAGACCTACCTTCAAGACCTCTATGACCTCTATATTGAAAACCTGCCAAACATGACCGACGAGGCTGAACTTGAGCCCGAAGACCTCACCGAGGAGGCCTACCTCGAGGTTGATGATGAGGACATCGTTGAATCCTACTCGGCACATAAGCCCGAGCCCCGTGCCCCCGAAGTAGTTTTTGACGAGGCCGCGCATGCAGGCAGCGAAAACTTTTACTCTCATCCAGCTCGCAGCATTCAGCCCCTTGCCCCGGATCTACCGTTTGACGAGGCCTCAGCTCCACGGGGAATCAAGAGCCCCACCCTTAATTTTGGGGCCTACCTCGAAGTAGAGAAGGCCAAGCTCGAGAGTCCCATGAAGCTTGCTTGGGAGTACGCGGCCTTGGTACTGGCGGCGGTAGAGCTGGACCCGGCGAGTGTCGAACTCTCGGATGCTCAGTGGGCTGACCTTTACCCTCAGGTTGAGATTTTGGCACAGAAGGGCGTTGATCCGGTTGCTGCTTCTCAGCAGATCATCCAGATCGCAAGCTCCACCTAGCCAAACCGGGCTTTTCGCCCCAGGGCTTCCTCTATTCGTAACAGCTCATTGTACTTAGCAATGCGGTCTGTACGGGAGAGGGAGCCCGTTTTAATTTGTCCGGTCTCAAGGCCGACTGCCAGGTGAGCGATCGTCGTATCTTCGGTCTCGCCACTTCGGTGAGAGACGACAGCCGTATAGCCGGCCGTGTGAGCCTGGTGAACCACATCGATCGTCTCGGTTAGGGAGCCGATCTGATTTAGTTTGATCAGAATCGAGTTGGCGACCTTCTCGTCAATTCCACGCTGGAGGCGAGCTGAGTTGGTGACGAACAGGTCGTCCCCGACGATCTGAACCTTCTTCCCGAGCCGCTTGTTCATAAGCTGCCAGCCTACCCAGTCGTCTTCGGCGCAGCCATCCTCAATCGAACTAATCGGATACTTCTTAACTAGAACCTCGAAGTAGTCGATCAGCTCGGCGGCGGTCAGCTTCTTTTTCTTCCCACGAACGGTCAGCGAGTAGAGGTTCTTTTTCTTGTCGAAAAACTCGGATGAGGCGGTATCGAGAGCCAAGCTCACCTCTTTTTTAGGCTTATAGCCGGCCTGCTCGATCGCCTTCACAATAAGGTCGAGTGCGGCCTCGTGAGAGGGGAGTGCCGGGGCAAAACCACCCTCATCACCAACAGTCGTGGGGAGCTTTTTCGCAGCAAGAAGTTTTTTGAGTGTGTGGAAGATCTCCGCGCCCATCCTGAGGGCCTCCCGGAAGTTTTTCGCACCGTGGGGAACAATCATCATTTCTTGAAACTCGAGGCCCGAGTCGGCATGAGCACCTCCATTGATAATATTCATCATGGGGACCGGGAGGCGATTGGGCTTTGTGCTTTTGTTTGCTCCCGGCTGGCAGAGGGCGATGTAGTCATAAAAGGGGAGTCCGGCCTCGGCGGCGGCGAGTTTGGCGCAGGCGAGTGAGACGCCCAAGATGGCATTTGCACCGAGTTTGGACTTGTTGGGTGTTCCGTCCATTTTTATGAGCAGCTCATCGAGGGCGCGCTGATCGGCGATCGGCTTTCCTATGACGGCCTTGGCAATCATTGAGTTCACATTCCTTACCGCCTTCAAAACACCCTTCCCGCCGTAGCGTTTTTGGTCTCCATCCCGGAGCTCCAGGGCCTCGTGGATACCGGTTGAGGCACCACTTGGAACGATAGCCGAGGCGCTCATCCGTGCGGAGGAGGCGACAACTTCTATGGTGGGATTACCACGGGAGTCGAGTAGCTCACGTGCGTGGAGCTCCATAATTCGGGGCATGCTCGTTAGGGGTGAGGTCTTGGTGGCGCCCATTTTTTTCGTGGCCATGTGAAGTTTGATTAAGGTGTTTTGACCTCAGCCTACTCGACTCGGGGCCAGACGACAAGTCTGCCCGGATTGCGGTATTTTTTCGCCTTAGAATAAGGCTGTTCGGCCTTTGCTCTTTACTTTTCCCCCCTCTCTGTAATAATTCACCCGTATGGAAATTATCTGGCACGGCCTCTCATCTTTTACGATTAAGGGAAAGAACGCGACTGTTCTGATCGATCCGTATGATGAAAAGAAGACGGGTCTCAACCTCCCCGACAACTCACCCAACGTCTGCCTGACGAATCTTGATAACGATCTCCTCATCAGCCCGGAAGCTGTTGAGGGAAAGCTCCACGTCTTCGACTGGCCCGGCGAGTTCGAGGCATCCGGCGTTCACATCGACGCTATCGGTGCCTTCGACCGCCCTCAAGAAAAAGATGAAGAAGGTAATCCTATCCCAGCCGAAGGCGCTCAGCCCGTTCTGATCTTCCGCTTTAATGTCGATCGCTTCAAAATCTGTCATCTGAGTAACCTCGGCCACAAGCTCACTCCCGAGATGCTCGAGCGTGTCGGCGAGGTCGACATCTTGATGGTCCCCGTCGGAGGGGAGAGGGGGCTGAATGCCTTAAAAGCTCAAGAAGTCATCGAGCAGATCGAGCCCCGCGTTATCATCCCCATGCTCTACGACACTCCCGGTCTTTCCGTGCAGTGTGGCTCTCCGGCCGCCTTCCTTAAAGCCGTCGGCGCAGCAGCCTTCGAGACCGAGTCTTCTTTCAAGATTGCAGAGACGGGCGCACTCCCTCAAGACCAGACCGACTACCACATTCTCGAACCAATCACGGGCTAAACGACCTCATAGTTCAATGGATAGAACAAGGGACTCCTAAGCCCTAGATGCAGGTTCGATTCCTGCTGGGGTCACCACTAAAAACGTGGGCGACTTGTTTGGTGCAGGCGCTTCCGCATTACGCGGGGCGATCTACGCCATCTCTTCGGCAATGTCGGTCTGGGTTCGAAGTTCAAGGAAGGTGAAGGTCCAGACGGCATTGGCGAAGACGCTTAGAATGCCTGAAAAGTAGGAGGCGATAATGAGCGCGATCAGCATCATGACGCCCCCGATGACCATTCCCAAGCTCGAAAAAGTGATCGTCGCAACATAGCCCGCCGAAAGAAAGAGCAGGGCGGGAATCAGGAGGATCGCAATGATATTAATGGCTATGCGGAGGCCGATAATCGCCATTAATATAAGGATCAAGAAGGTGTGCTGCCAGCTGAGTAGGACCAGTTTCGCGCTCTGGCCCATGGCGTTCAAGACGCTCTGGCGTTCGAGTACGATAAAAAATTCGGAGTAGGTAAAGAGAAGCGTCAGCAAGAGTCCCACAATGAAGATGAGTACGATGACGGGGAGCAAGGTTGTGAGTGCGTTGAGCCCCAGGTTTCTTACTACAAAAGACGACTCGGTTAAAATCGAAAAGAGCGAGAAGGTCTTCACCAGAAGGTGGTACTCCAAAAGAGGCAGGAAGACCAGAAGGCCCAGTGAGAGCCCCGAGCTGACGCGTACCTCTTCACCGCGGCGACTTTTTGCGATGATCCTTATGAGGGCCCCTTGGCAGACGGTGGGGAGGAGCGTGTATGAGATGAGAAGGATAAAGAGGACCATGATCGTCGGTATCCAGAGCTGGGTATGGTCGTTGAGAAATGCGAGCGCCGGCCTGCCGAGCTCCACAATCATATTGCGGTGCGGCTCCGAAAAAAGTCCCGAGTATTTAAAGGCCAAGAACTGATAGCTCACATAAAGGACGCCCACGAGAGTTGTAACGAGGGAGGGGAAGAAGGCGTACCACCACATGAGTCGTTTATTTCGTTTGGTAAACTCCCAGGCCTCTGCAATTATCCGACGAGAATTCATAAAGCGGGCACAGTATACCCCCTCTTACTAACCCTTGCACGATTTTCGTTCTTTTGCTAAACTCTGGTCGCATATGAAAAAAGACAGCAAGAAAACAGCAATGCAGGACTTCAAAAAGCATGCGAAAGACACTGGGTCACACCAGGTACAGGTAGCCATCCTAACTGAGCGAATCAATCAGCTCCAGGAGCACCTCCAACAACATCCTAAGGATAATCACTCACGTCGTGGGTTGCTTATGATGGTTGGAAAACGTCGCAAACTTTTAAGCTACCTCGGCAGCGCTCACAAAGACAACTATGCTGAGCTCCTTGAAAAACTGAAGCTCCGCAAGTAGTGCGGGTGGTTTGTCTCGGTAGTGGCAGGCCAGTTTCAACTCCTAGATCCTGGGCCCCTAACAGGAAAGTGAATGGAGAAAGGTTAGTTCCTTTCGTTTCCCTATTCATCTTCTTGTTACGTGCCCCCCAACTTGGATTCTAGGAGATGCGTTCTTTAGACTATGCATCTTTATTTCTTCATTTAGAATCTAATGGGACCTACAAACTCAGTAGAACTCAATCTCGCCGGTCGCGATTTTTCGCTTTCAACCGGTCTTTTGGCGTTACAAGCTGATGGCGCCGTGCTCGCCTCACTGGGCGACACACAAATTTTGGCAACGGCCCTCATGTCCTCGTCACCTCGACAGGATGTTGATTTTTTCCCCCTCATGGTCGACTTCGAAGAGAAGTACTACGCAGCGGGTAAGATCAAGGGAAGCCGTTTTATTAAGCGAGAGGGGCGTCCTTCGGATAACGCTGTACTCACAGCTCGTCTGATCGATCGCCCCATCCGCCCTCTCTTTCCCAAGGGAGTAACCAACGACGTTCAGATCATGGTCACGGTTCTTTCCGTCGATCTTGAGGTAGATCCCGGGACTACCGGTATCAACGCCGCATCTGCTGCCCTTATGATCTCCGGCATGCCCTTCCACGGTCCTGTTGGAGCCGTTCGCATCGGATACATCACAGACAGCGAAGGCAAGGAGCAGCTCGTCGTTAATCCAACCTACGAACAGGTCGACGGTGGACGACTGAATTTGGTCGTTGCCGGTACGATGGATGCGATCACTATGGTTGAGGCCGCCTGTAACGAGGTTCCCGAAGAGGTCCTCCTTGAGGCCCTTGATCTGGCTCACCGTCAGATTAAGAAGCTCTGTCAGCTCCAGATCGAGCTGAGAGACAAGGTAGCTCCTAAGCCCCGCCAGATGATCTTCCGAGCAGAGAACGAGGCTGCGGTTGAGGCGGTAAAACGCTTCTTTACTCCCGAGATGGGCGACAGCGTTCAGGGGACGACCAAGCACGATGTTAAGGAGAAGGTTCACCTTATCGAGGATAAGATGCTTGAGGCCTATGCCACAGAGATCGAAAATGGCGCCTTCCGAGCAGGTGAGCTCAAGGGCGTTTTAAACGACCTTCTTGAGAAGCACATGCGCCACAACATCCTAGAGAAAGAAGTCCGCATCGACGGTCGTGGAGTCAAACAGATTCGTCCACTTTCCTCAATGGTTGGTTTGATAAAGAGAACTCATGGCTCGGCCCTCTTCCAACGTGGAGAGACTCAGGCACTGAGCCTTACGACACTCGGCTCACCGGGTGCCGCTCAGACCATCGACACAATGGACGAGGACTCGATCAAGCGTTATATCCACCACTATAACTTCCCCCCCTTCTCAGTCGGTGAGGTAAAGCCCCTTCGCGGTACCTCTCGTCGTGAGATCGGACATGGAGATCTTGCAGAGCGTGCGCTTATTCCCGTCCTCCCCTCAAAGGAAGACTTCCCCTACACAATGCGCGTCGTCTCCGAGATCTTGACCTGTAACGGCTCGAGCTCAATGGCTTCTGTCTGCGGCTCAACCCTCTCACTCATGGATGCCGGTGTTCCCCTGATCCGTCCGGTTGCGGGAATCGCCATGGGTCTTATCACTAAGGCCGACTTTGATGGGACTCCCGGCAGTTACAAGATCCTCTCTGACATTCAGGGAATGGAGGACTTTGCAGGAGATATGGACTTTAAAGTAACAGGAACAGAGCAGGGTATCACCGCTCTTCAGATGGATATCAAGGTTAAGGGACTCTCGCTCGATATCATGCGTGAGGCTCTCGAACAGGCCAAGGCCGGACGTGCTGAGATTCTTGCTTCGATGCTGGCAACCTTGCCCGCGACTCGAGATCACCTCTCACCCTACGCTCCGCTCATCACCACTCTTCGGATTCAACCGGATCAGATTCGTGAGGTTATCGGACGTGGAGGAGAGATGATTCAGAAGATCACGGCCGAGACCGGTTGTGAGATCGATATCGAGCAGGATGGTCTGGTTACCGTTACCGCTCCAAATCAGGAGAATGGTAAGCAGGCGATCGACTGGATCGGACGTATCACGTATATTCCGGAAGCCGGTGATGAGTTCGAGGGAACCGTAACCCGTCTTATGGACTTTGGTGCATTCGTCGAGTTCTCTCCGGGCAAGGAAGGACTGGTCCACATCTCCGAGTGGGACTGGGGCCGCACCGAACGGATGGAAGATGTTACTCACGTTGACGACACGATTAAGGTTAAGCTTATGGAGGTTGACGATCAAGGTCGCTACAACCTCTCACGTAAGGCACTCCTCCAGAAACCGGAAGGCTACGAAGAGCGACCTCGCAGTGAGGGCTTCGGTGGCCGTCCAGGCGGTGGTGGAGGCGGACGACCTCGTCCAGGTGGACATGGTGGAGGACAGCGCCGACGCTTCTAAGCCGAGACTATCTCATACGCATAAAAAGAGCCCCGCGAACGGGGCTCTTTTTTGTACTCGCTTGTAGTGTGTCAACCTCAGCTCGGGTCGTGAGGGCTAGATGTCGAGCATTATAAGTTTTACTGTATTTTCCACGTCCTTCACATCGTTAAAGTGAGGATAAACTTTAATATTATTCAGGCGTAGGTTGTAGTAGAGGATTGGTGAGATAAGGCTCGAGATAAGAACATTCACCTTCTTTTC
>PFRX01000030.1 GCA_002788775.1 Candidatus Peregrinibacteria bacterium CG_4_9_14_0_2_um_filter_53_11
GCATATTCTCAATCTGGTTGCCCTTGGGGATTCTCCTGTTGAGCTGAGGCGTTCGCAGGCTGAGCGATTAGGAATCGAGCCTGCCGTTTTTGACCAGCTCAACCGGCTGGCTCTCGAGGTCTTGCACTATGGCTCGGTTGGACGTGCCCCCGCTGTTAAGGCCGATAATACACCGCCACCACCTCCCGCGGACCCGGAGGAGCTTGGGGATGCGGTAGATGAAGCTGTTCCGGTGGATGAGCCAGACTCGCCCGATTCCCCGGGCAGTGAGGAGATCGAGCCTTCTGCGCCCGCTCAACTTGCACCCCCCACACTGTCGGGCTCAGTTGTAATAAATGTCGACGGGGAGGGGCGGTCGGGTTCCGCCGGTGAGCTCAGTGAGGCGGAAGAGCTGGCCATTAGGCAGCGCAACGCCGCTCTGGCTGTTGAAGTGTTCGGTCCGATCTTTGAGACTTCCGATATGGATACGCTTCTCGCCGCACTCCCCGCACGCCTGCGCGAGCTCGAGCTCTATCGGGCCGATGGTGAAGGGTTTGTCTTTGTCGATGATCCGGCGGAACTCTATCTACAAGTGCTTACTGAACAGGTTGGCCTCGATGAGGTTTTTGTCTGCATGGCGCGGCCCCACGTGGTTCCACTGACTTATGCTCACTCACTGCGGCCCTACAGTAAACACGATGAGAATGGCGATAGTCTCGGCGAGCCGGGCATGGAGGCTTTGGAGAACCCGTTGGCCGCCTTTGATGGGCCGAGCCCACTCGACCTCCCCACCGACGACTTGGCTCATGCGGAAGATCAGCAGCCACGCTATGTCCGTCTGACGCCAAAACGTCCAACTGCCGAGGCGCATGGTGCTTACCAGGCCTACCTCAGATGTGGTGGCGATCCGCTCTCATTGGAGCCCGCTCCGGGCAATTTGGTTGTCCGACAGCAGGGGGTTGCCGGAGGTGATTTGCACCGGCTCCTGGCGAAAATTGCCGATCCGCGCTGGATGGAGAAGTTTATCACAACTCAGCTGCAGATCCTTATAGACGAGGAAGCCGATTCGCTTTTATCCGGTTCTCCTGACGATGAGGTGGCGACCTGCTTGGAGCCTTTTGATGAGGTTGAGCGACGCTGGAGAAGCGTTTGTGGTGAGGCGTCTGCACGTTTACAGGGGCTGCCGAGCTCTCCTTCCGTTGCCAATGAGCCTCTCGCCTGCTTAGTTGCGCGGCTCGCGAGTGATGATGTGGGAGTTGTCCCGACTACGCCCGAGGCTCACCTGGAGGATATCATGAGTAGTGAGTATTCCGAGGCCGTGGCACTGGCTCCTGCCGAAGGCTGCTCGGTTAGCTTTATTACTGATGAAGAGTTGGCTCGTGGTGCCTACACTCAAGGTGGAGAAGTGCTCTCAGGAAAGGGTGATCCCGAACTCGTAACTCTCTCGGCCCCCGTCCCTGTCGAGGTCATTCACCGCACCTTCAACCGCGGAAGTTTTGTCACTGTTGAGGAGCTTATTGTTGAGGATGCGAGCGGACGATCGGGGAGAAATGGGGGGTCGGAGGTGGCAAAATAAAACCCCTCCTAATTCAAGAAATATTACGCCAATAGCGCAAGCGTTTTTAGCGCCGTTTTAAGGTAAAATTACGGGTTGAAGATGTCATTACTCCGTCTCAAAAAACTTACTGTTCTCGGCGTGCTGATCGTCTTTGGATTCGGTACCCTCTCCGCGCCCTTTGCTCAGGGCTTCTCGTTCCCCGAAAAATACGATCTGGTAGCCATTCTCGTGGAGCAGGGGGTCTATGCCGACACGGCCGATTATGAGGGCTTGGTTGGGCAGGCCGCCGCCCCCCTTCGAAAGACAACGCTCAAAGCGCGTGTCGATCGTTATGCCATCGATCTCCAAACTGCGCTACCCGGAACGCGTGCGCTGATTATTCAGGTCGACCGTAACGAGAAGACCGAGAATGTCGCGGCCGTTTTGCAGCGGCTCTACTCGGAAGGGGATCCCGATGAGCCCGGACGTGTGGCTTACCTCCGCGGTCTGGTCGCCATTGGCGAGGTGCCACTTCCGGTGGTCAACAAGGCGGGAAATCGCTTTATCTCGATGTATCCCTACACCGACTTCACCGATCCCTACTACACCTACAACCCCGAGACGGGCGACTTCGAGCCCTCTCAGAAGGCCATAACTCAGCCACAACCGGAGATCTGGCACGGCGTTATCCGCCCCACCGGCTCCACTCAAGAGGCGGCTGGGAAGGCTGAGCTCGCCTCGTACTTCGACAAAAACCACCTCTACCACACGGGCGATCCTGCCTATGCGAACTTCAACAAGCGCGTCTTTTTCCAGGACTACGTTCAGGAAGAAAAGAACCTCAACCCCACGGCCTACGCTCAGTATCAGAAGTTTCTGGAGCACCAGGGTGATGTCGCCTACCTCCGCTATACCCGCGAGCTCTTTTCCGACCTGACCGAAGGGGTGGATCAGGAACTCGCACAAGATCAGCAAGAGACGGCCGACCTTCGCGCGCAGCTCGAGGCCTCGGGTGTGACCTTTGACGACGAGCTGCCTCCAACGCCGGGTGCCCCAATTGCTCCGAATATTGATGATGCCGTTGATGGGGCGAAGATCCCCGACATCATCACTAAAATTTCAAAGATGTCCGACAAGCTGATGGCCCGCTTCTACCAGCTCTTTTCCAAATATCCAAACCTCATAAATGATTTTTTGAAGTACACCGGGCGCTATGTGACGGCCGATGGAGACAACTACCGCTACAACGTAGACTCGGCGGTTAACCTCATCACCGCCAAAGACCAGTTTACGATGAGCTACTTGAAGGGTGTGAACGATATGGTTGAGCGGCAGATCGATGCTCTCGTGAGCCAGGTTCAGAAAGATGTCGCCTTTTCTCGTATTCACTTTGAGGTTGTCAGTGCACGACGCAAGACGGCCAATGGCTTTGATACGGTTCGCCCAACGCCCATTCCGGAAAATCCACCGCTGCCAACTCCCCAAGAAATCGAAGCGCTGAGGCTTTCGGGTCGTCCACTGCCCCAGGCCGATCTACCTCCACGGCGCGCTCCGCCCATCGACTTTATAAACTTCAGCCCGGCGGTGACGATCGATAATCTCACACTCTTCCCGGCGCGACCCGAGGACGACGAGATGTGGAGCTTCCCGGCCTCACTCAACGGTTATCGCTTGGATCAGCTGACGAGCGTTGCCCAGTGTACGCCCTACCGGGGATCACAGGGCGGCGAGCCCTACTCAAAGGCGGTCGAGATCAACCGCGCACTTGATGTGCAGACGGCGATGGATTTTGACCGTGGTCCGGATGCGACGACGGGACGCACACCCGACGAGGTCGACTCCAACTACGCCTGTTATGCTCAGATAAAGGGCGGCCGCTGTGAGGGATACGAGCAGTTTGCGGGCTGTTTCTTTGACGGCACGAATCTCTTTACCGATCCGGTTGAGGGAGCTCAGCTCTGCTTTCCCGATCATGCCACCGACCCTATTCTCGACCTTGCCGGAACGCGTGAGGTGACAACAACACTTTTCCCTCCCGCCGAGGACTACCGTGCCTGTCTGAACTTCCGCTCGGAGGATCTTTTGCAGCAGCATCGTATTGCCGCCGACCAGAGGCTTGAGCATGTCGATAACCGTTACGCCTGGAGTCGTGAGGAGAAGCTTCAGCGTATCGACGACCGTCCCGTCCCTCCCGCCGATCCTGCACCGGAGACGATCTCGATTTTTATCTCGGAGAGTGGCGACCGTTTCAACCTTACCCTTGCCGACCTGCTCCGAGGGCTCGGCTGGAATCCCCAACAAAATCCCGATGGCTGGAAGGAGGTGCTCTCACGTTTTCTGCTAAGCGGAAACGATCAGCAGACCTTCCGTGTTCCTCTCAACAATGCACAGTTTGAGGATATTACTATCCGGCTGAGCCGAGAAGATTTGAAGTCGATTTCGAGTGTGATGTATCACAAAGAGCCGACGATCGAGACGCTCAACGCGCAGGTGAAAAATCTTGCAACGCAGGATCTGCCTGTTGATAATCCACGCTTCGTCTCATTTCAGAATCAGGATGGCGAGCCCGAGCGGATCGTCTATCCCGATCTTTTTAAGGCGGCTTCTATTGATGAGTATATGGAGCAGGTTCGCGCTGTTGAGGCGCAGCTGAGCGCCCAGCCACGAGCCGGTGTAGCCGGAGGAGCCGCCGCGGTGCAGGGAGGTGGAGTGGATCCGCAAGGCGGCTCGCTCTGCTCTGACTGTCTGACTCAGCTCTTCTCAAATCTTCCCGAGCGCAGTGAGAATCGTCCGGGCTACGACCTCTATCTTCAGCGTGCCGGCCTGGCAAAGGTGAACGACTCAGTTGCCTGGAAGAATATGGATCTCGACTCAAAGCACGTCTACATCTCTCGAGCCTATATCGATGCTCGTCAGAATGCCTACATCGGCGAGTCCCAAAACGGCTACGAACTTCTCTACTTCAACGGCACGGGCGATGCCGGTCGCTATACCTTCGGTTTTAATGCAAAGGCGACTCAGCTGAATGATGAGCTCTCGGCCGCCGCTCAGACGGATGCACTGTTAGACCAGCCCTACGAAGATAATCCCGCCAGCCCCTTTGACGATCCGGTTCGCGCAGCCGACCGCGCGGTTGTGGAGCAGGGAGGGTACGACCTCTTCACCTGGTCTCCGCCTCCCGTCTCACCGTGGTGGGAGAGAATGAAGGAGTGGGCGCGAGACCTCAGCACACGGGTAAGTCAGTTCCAGTCCGGCGACTCCGGTGAGGACTTTTACGCCGAACTCAACAAGCAGAATGAAGACGAAGCCGCGCGCCTGGGGACACAGAGTGATGAACTTCTCCTTGCACCGACACGTGCCGATCAGATCGAGACCTCACGCGTTGCCGCGCTTGATATTAAAGTGGCTTCGTCGGTTGTTGTCGTCGGGAAAAAACTGACGAGCCGTATCTCTCTGCTCGACGCCGAGGGGCAGCCGGTGACCGATGAGTTTATCCGTCTGACCGCGACGATCGCGGGGCAGGGAGCATCAAGTTCTGATGCTCTTCCCACAATTCTTGCAACCGACGAGGACCCGCTGACCGATGGGTATCAGCTCACGGTTTTTGGAGGAAGTCTCGATCTTCCTCTCGCCGCCTCTTCTTCAGCCGGTCGCTTTACGCTGACTCTTAAAGTCGAGGATGGCCCGGCTCAGGCGAGCCAAGAGTTTGTTGTCGTCCAGAATGCACGTCTTCATTTCGACTCTCCCTCGCTCGCACTCGTAGCAGATGGACAGCGTCTTTTGAATCTTGAGCTCTCGGCGATTGACGAGGCGGGACGTGTGCTGACTCAGGTTAGTGGAGAGGTGCAGCTCAGCCTCTCGAATCCCGCACTGGGTGCGTTGGGCTCACCAACTATTCAACTTCGCAACGGTCGCGGTGAGGTTCCCCTCGCCATTGGTACGAAGAAGGGAACTCTTCTTGTGAACGGCACGATCGACTCAGTCGATCCCGGTGTCTTGCAGCTGTCGCTGCTTCCGGGTACTCCTTCGGAACTTCGTCTCTCAAGCGAGCGTGATGTTCTTGTGGCTTCTCCGGGAAGTGAGCTTGAGGTCAGTGTAGAACTCCGCGATCGTTACAGTAATACTGTCGATGCCAACTCGGCTGTCGAGATCGGTTTTGAGCTCGCACCCGGCTCTGAAAAGTTTGCTCAGCTCTCCTCGCCAACCGCACTGCTTACGAATGGACGTGCACGTGTAACTCTCCGCCCCACAGGTGAGACCGGCCCGATAGTCTTAACCGCTCGCGCCCCCGGTCTGCCTCCATCCACACTCAACCTCCGCTCCGCACAAGAGTTCTCTTCAGCACAGGTCGGACAGATGCAGACCGATGGGCTGGCGGTTGCCCTGCTTGGCGTTCCGGGTGGACGTGTTACCGAGGCGGACGCCCTTGGCCCGGCCTTCATCATGAGTGGAAAAGTCCAGGCCGCGACCTCTCTGACGACGAGGCCGCAGCAGTACGAGCGACTCTTTGAAGTTACCGAGCATGGGGGTGTTCGCTTCGACGAAAATGCGGGAGTTGAGCTCAGTTTTGTTCCCGCCAACAACATGAGTTTGTTGATTCACGATACGACACTGGGAGTCGACCTTGCACGTCTCACACTCGTGGCCCGCCGTGATGGACAGTTTGCGATCACTGACGAGCCGGACCTCGACAAGCTGAGTGACGGTATCTATCTCCGTGCAACCGAAGCCGGTGCCGGTTACCAGCTTGACCAAAAGAAGGGCGCACTCCGAGTCGCCAAGAACGATTCGGAGATTTTCGAGGTTCAGACCAATGGCTTTGTACGGCTCTTTTCTTCCGAGGTCAGTGTTCAGGTGAAGGACTCGGACTATCTCACACTCGAGGTTCTTGACGGAGGGCAGGCCATTGCAGAGGTGGTTTTTGTTCAGCGTTTTGGTCAGGATGTCAGGCTCGAGCCGACCGTTGAGGAGCCCGGCTCAGATCTGCCCGGAGTTTTTGTTCATCCCTACGCACTTCCTCAGACGATCAACGTCGAGCAGAGTTTTTCGGGCAACACGACGGCCGCTCCCCAGAGCCTCACCTTCTACGACACAACTCAGGCGGTGACCGGCCCGGGCATGCCCGGCTTCGGCTTCCTCTCGTTTGAAGACAGTCTGACCACGCCGGGTGTGGGCTTCACGAGAGATAACAAGTTCGCCCTTCTCTTTGCTGCCGGCGAGACCTTCGGAGAGGCGAATCGTCCCTACAACTCAGACTTGGGGATCGTCCTGGGCGACCCAACCGTTCGTGTTAAAAACACTCCCGAGGCCGGCCTTTCGTTTACACCTGATACGGGCAAGCTCGTCTACGCGGGCAGTGCCGAGGTGAGCGAGCTCCTCAACTTCGACTACAATACCGACGGCTATGAAGACATTTTGATAGTCCAGAACAACGGCACAATCCGTCTGATTCAGAACAACGGTGGTTACGACCAGCTCGTCGATCAAGGTCCGCTCTTCGTCTTGAAAAACGGCGTGCAGGCCCTGACTAAAGTGGATATTAATCGTGACGGTCAGATGGATCTGGTCGTCGCCGGTATTGAAAGTTGTCGTGCTACGGATACCTGCATCGACATCTATCAAAATAATCACGGCAGTTTTGAGCGTCACAACCTCTCATTCAATCAGACGAATAAGATCGTCGAGTTGGAGGCGCATGATCTCAATGGTGATGGCTTCCCCGAGCTGGTTCTTGCCGATACTGCCGGCAATATAGAGATCTTGTACAACCGTAACGGCACTTTCGACCAGGCACCTCAGCGTATCGGAAACGTTGGGCTTCAGATCGATCCGCGCAAAAATCTCGTCTCGGGTGTCCTCCTCCGTTACTCGGGAATGCCTCAGAAAGATCGGGCCGACCCGCGCTCTGTTCAGAAGTTTTCTCAGCTCTCACTTCGCGAGCGTGATGTGATTGCCCAGGCGGAGGGATTCGGTGGATTTACACCGGGTGCCGGCGTGGAGTTTTCGCGTGATGATACCTACACCTCGATACAGCGCGACTACATTTATGCCAATGTTGAGGGGAGTGCCTTCCGTGAGTCGGCCAAGTTCGCTGAGGATCTGAATGGTGGTGTTGTAGAGACCGGTGACAGAGTCCGCTATCGACTTCGACTTGCGAACGGCTCAGGCTCTAACTTGAGCGGCGTTTCTGTCAGTGATGTGATCGCCACTCAGTTTGAGTTGGACAAGGCGACTCTGAAATGCGAAGGCTGTGGAGCGGGGGAGTTAACAACCGAGTCACTTAGTGGAGATCCACTCCGTCCGCTCCTCATAACTGGTCTTACACTTCCCGCACGGAGTTCGCGGACAATTAGTTATGAAGTAACCTACCGTGGTGCGACTGAAGAGGCCGAGGGAGTCACCTTCGCCTTTAGTAAAAAATTTACTGATCGTGATGCGCCCCTACAGCGTCACCTGGCAGCTGATGCCTACCCTGACATTGTAGTTAACAAAGAGGGGAATCCAACGGGTAGAGTTCGTTACTACTACACAACAGCACGCAGTGCAGACGGCAGACTCAGCTGGGCAACCGCCCTCTCTTCGCCCGCCGCCGACTCCGCGGATCCGGTCGCCGCGGCGATAGATCCCGGTCTTCTTGCCGACGCACAAGCAGCTCTCGACGATCCCTCTAAACTTCCCGCCTCACTAGTTGAAAGACGCAATGCACTGACCTCGGATGATAGCGATGGTGATGGACTCCAGGACTCGATTGACGATCTTAACGGTCCGCTTGAACGTTCTTTAACTCCCGCTGAGCAGCTCAATGCTGCGGTTGATGAGCTTGGTGCCGTCCTCGATGACGTTGCCGGTGCGACCCAGGCGGTAGTAGACAAGCTGACGTGTGATGCGGGCTGTATCGCTCTTCCCCTTAACTACGCTTTCTTTGCTCCAGGTTTTGCCAGTCTCTTCGGTGTTCCCTCAGGTGCTTTTGACATCGGCCTGCCCGTCTTCGGCTGGGGTGTTCCGAGCCTCATCCCGGTCTGGCCACCGAGTGGGCCGGCTCAGGCCGCAGCGGGCGGACGCTTCTACATCTCTCCCACAATTACGGGTGGCGTGGGCTTCTCGGTCTGTATGGGTCCTTACGGCTCGCCCAAAAACTGCTACTCATTTGGTATCAACCCACTCGACCTCCTTCCCGGAAATATCTGTGATCAGTTCAACTCCGTAACGACCGGTGCACTTGCACGAGCAAATAGCATTATTGCAGATGCGAACGGCGGTCTCACACTCTCGATGAGTCAGGATGGCTTTGGCGCGCAGACGAGCCGCGAAGCCGAGAGCACCGGACTGGGGAACTACTCGCTGGGCAGTTATAACGCCGCGCCCGCGCGGAATAAAAATGTAAAAGTGCCCGGCTTCCCCAGTGTCCTCACCGACTGGTGGGATGCTCAGCAGAGTGAGATTCTTAAGGCTTTCGACCTCCCCGATTTGTATATTATCTACCCCAGCCTCGACTCGCTCACCGGCACGATTAAGCCCACCCACAGCTTTGACTTTAAGGGCGACGTCCTCACGGAAGTTTTGACGACTATAAACAGCATGCCTCTTGTGGATATTCAGACGCAGGAGGTGCTCTTCAAGATTCCCGTGATGACGCGTAAGGAGATTGAAAAAGTTAGACTTGATGCTCTTCAGTGGTACGAGGATGAGAAGCTCGAGCTCGAAAGATGGAAGGGGCTCGTGGGCTGTTTTGCACCGATTGGCGATGGAAATTTTGCCAACCTCGATACCTGCCGCTTCGTTGATGCCGAGATGAACAAGATGTTCGCCTCGGTGATTGAGAATGTGAAGAGGCTTGATGAGTGGATTCTCTTTCCCAAAAAAGTTCTACAGTTTAGGACGATCGAGAGCTTTTATCTGGGGCAGATTGTTGACTACCTGGATACGGTGATCGAGTTCACCGGGGGCTGGATCAAACGGAACACGGCACGAATTAAACAGTGGCGTCGAGCCGTCCGCCAGATGAAGAGTGCGATTGATAACTGGAAGGCGCTCTTTAACTTGATGGTCGACTACAACGAGTCATGCGACCAGTGTAAGACCGAGCGTTACGGCTTGGAGGAGCTCCTCCTGAAGATCTTTGTGGCGATTCCATCGCCGCCGGTTATCCCGCTTCCAAAACTCCCCGATATCATAATCGACGTCTCAAAAATTCAGGCCGGTCTGACTATTGAGTGGCCCGATGTTCGTTTCAAACCGGAGCCGTTTGTGGTTCCAAAACTTCCTCGTTTTGGTCTGAATGTCGATCTGACGATTCCGCAATTTAAGATTATCGCGCCGGCAATCCCACTCATTCCAAAGCCACCCGAGCTGCCCATTCTTCCCCAGCTCCCACCACTCAACCTTCCCGAGCTGGTCGACATTCCGCCGCCGCCAACCCTGCCGAAACTTCCCGATCCGCTCTCGGCGCTGATCTCGATTCTGAAGAAGGTGACCAAGATCTACTGCATTATCAAACTCGGGTTTGTGCCGACTGACGAGATCATGCTCAAGTCCCGCATCGAGCAGATCACCGCCCGTGGACTCTCCCCCGTTCTGCCGGTCGACCTCCTTTTCTCAATTGAGGGGCCAACGATCTCGACCACCTACGTCGATCAGCTTGTCATCACCGCCTTCACGAACTTAAACGTAGATCTCTCGTACATTCAGGTTGCGGTGGAGAAGATCGCGGAGGAGGCCAATAAGTTTTCAACCGATCTGGTGAAGGGCGTTAATGATGCAACAAAGGCACAGGCTCAGCAGATTCAGAACATCACACGGCCGCGGCTTAACGTTCCCGGACTTGGTGGCGCCGCGGGAGCCTTCGACTACACGCCGCTCGAGAACGAGACCTCACCCGTCGCCTCGCTGGATCAACTCTCGCCCGAAGTCGCGCAGCTCGCCGCTCAACTCCCCGCAGTTTTTGGAGCCGGTGTTGATGGCGCTGATGAGGCCAACGATCTTCTCACACAGCTGATTGACCGTTTCTGGGATGATCGTGCCGACTATCTCGCAGAGCTCGAAAAGCTTCCCCGTGAGATCACACTTGAGGCGACTCCACTAACCTTTACTCCTTCGAACCATCCTCTCGACTCGTCCGACGCGCTCGAGCTTTCCGACCTGATCGCCGAGAGTGAGCTGATCACTCCCTTCCAAAAAGATCTCAAACAGTACCGCGACGCACTTGTTGGATATGCCGATAATCTAGGCACTCAG
This sequence comes from Candidatus Peregrinibacteria bacterium CG_4_9_14_0_2_um_filter_53_11, assembly GCA_002788775.1. Taxonomy (GTDB): domain Bacteria; phylum Patescibacteriota; class Gracilibacteria; order UBA1369; family UM-FILTER-53-11; genus UM-FILTER-53-11. Next base: position 10,751 of record PFRX01000030.1, read on the forward strand.
CGAGCAGGCTTGGGTGGCGAGGAGCTCAACTCTCTCAGCTCACTGATCGCCGATTACGCCTCGCTCCCCGAGAGTCCGGTCCGTCGCGAGCTCGCCTCGGTCGGCCTTCCCCAAGGGGGAGCGGCCTCCCCCGAGCTCCAGAAAGTTGGAGTCTTCGATCCCGACGAAATTAGCTGGCTCGATGCGGTTTTTGAACCTTCCGACAGCAGCTTGAATCCGACTTCCTCCTACGTCCCACTTCCAAACCTCGGCTCAGATGTAGATGCGGTCGTTGGACGCGCGGCACTCTCGCCCCCTCAGGGCTCCTCACTCATCGCTCAACTTCCCGGAGCCGCCGATTTAAACACTCCCGGCCAGGGAGGCCCCACCGGCACGGGCTCAACTCAGCACGTCGGGCTCTTCTATGTCGACGGTGAGGGGACGGGACGACGTCTTGTGAACTACACCTTTGAGGCCGGCTCCAAGACCACGATCGCCTCATTCGATCTTGATAATGACGGCGACGACGATAAGATTTATTCCTACGGCTCGAACGTCTTCCTCAAGAAAAATTTTGATAACGTTGAGGAGGAGACGCGTCCAACGTTCCGTCCCGCCGATTTGGAGTTCTGGACGATTTACGAACTCCTCCCCGCCATTTCGGCACCCACAAACTTCAGCCTCTCAGACGAGCAGGCTCGCTCGGTCTCCTTCAGTGCGGCTCCTCCCGTTCTGGGTGCAGAGAAGCTCGCCGGCTACGAACTTATTGCTCGTAACTCACCCGCCGCTTACGAGTCGCCGTCTCTGACTCCGGCCCTCCGCGCACACTTCATCCCGGCCTTCGCGCCCTCTAATGTCACAGCCGAAACCGGCCTCTTTGCAACTTTCGATGGCCTTGATGGAGAGGTTAAGGTTAATGGTCGCACTCCCCAAACAACGAGACTCAGCGTCGGTGACTACATCGAGACGGGCGAGGACAGCTCAGTCGTGATTCGCGGTAGTGAGGGAACGATCTTCAGGGTAAGCCCCGGCACCGGCTTCGTTCTGACCCAGGGAACCAGCCTGCAGCTGACCGCCGGCTTTCTGGAGGTTCAGATCCCGCGTGAGGGCAGCTCGTTCATTCCGGCAGGCACGGGAGTTCAGGCGGGAGCGGGTCGCATTCGTCTTCGATTCTTTGATGGAAGTGATATGGAGGCGCGCCCCGGTTCCGGATTTATGGTCCCGTTTATGGAGCCGGTGCTCGCCACAGTTAAGCGGGTTGCAGGAGGTACGGAGTTCACCGGGGCGCGCCGTGAGTATCTCTCATCCCGAGACGGAGACATCCGGCTCAAGAGTGGAGACCGTGTCCATCCTCTGGAAGTTGTTACGCTGACATGGGATAAGGGTGGTCCCAATGAACGCCGGCTGACCTTATCTCAAGCTATTGTTTTGAAGGCGCCCGATGGTGCCGCCGATTTCTTTTTCCATGTCGAAAGCGGCCAGGTTGAGGTTGTGCGTAGTGGTGAGCAAGCTGTCCAGCCGGCCGTCGCCGGAATGCTCTTGGCCTTTGGAGATGAGCTCAAGGTAAAAGAAGGAACCGTAACGCTCAACTACCTCAAAGGTGGGGAGACCGTCCTTCGCGGTGGTGAGCGCTTCATCCTCAATAAACTTGAGGGTAAGGCCGGCCTCACCGCCTCACTCTCAGTAGATCCGGGTTTCTACTACGCTCGCCTGCAGGTATTTGATGAAGAGGGAAGGCGCTCGGTTCCCTCCGAACCGGTCCTCTTTGCTCCACAAGTTTGTGGCGACACAACGGCACCTTTTGCGAGTGCGGGCCGAACGGAATTTACTGTCGCTGTAGGAAAGGCGCTGACACTCGACGCCTCCCGCTCATTCGACGGTCAGGGCTTGGTCTCTTCCTACCGACTCGACCTCGACACCACCTCGGACTCAAATAACGACGGTAAGTCTGACAACGATAATGACATTGAACAGCCCGGAACTCAGCCGCGTTTTATTGTTGGGCCTTACGAAAATGTGGGGGACTACTCCCTACGCCTGATCGTCCTCGACGAGGCTCTCAATCAAGGTTACCAAGATCTCACCGTTCATGTGGTTACACCGAAAATTGTCCTGGAAAAGCAGCCACTCGGAAGTAGTGTTATAACCGGCTACGTCGAACCGGCAGATGCCAACGTGCCGATTAGTATTGCGCGCCGTCGCCAGGGCACCGGTTGGGAACTTCTCACTACTCCTTCCGCTGATGAAGGCGGCCAGTACTACACCGACGCCGCCGGCCGCTTCCGTATTGATGATGCTGATATACGCCATCGTCTGGCCATTCGTGATGCACAAGGTTCGACCGTTGCCGAAGTGAATGCTGCAACCGGAAGAATACAGGTTCTCGATGGACGGTATGAGCTGCGCCTCCTTGAGGCTAAGCGCCCCAGTCTTCCAACGCGTATTGGCCTCTTCCTCAAGTCCAACCCAACGCTCGAAAATCCCCTCAGCTCGTCCTACATAATTCCCGATATCAATACCGACACCACTCTCGACTCGGCAGAGGTGAGCTATACCGAAAAAACAGTCGGGAACCTCTTCGGTGTCCATATTAAGCCCCTTGAGTCGGCCACGACTCTCGGCCTCAGCTTTAAGGTTCTCGGTGGTGCCGACCCCAATCTTCCGGGTGCCACAACGGCCTCGAAGGGCGGGAAACAGCTCGCGGTCATTGATGTGAACGGAGATATTTTCAGTGAGGATGCTCAAGTTTCTTTCCGGCTCAAGCCGGCCGGCTCAATCGACGCCCCGGTCGTCTACGAGATGCTTTACGGACAGACGGTCGTCGCAGAGATTTACGTGGCTGTCCATGGGGGCGGGGGAGGCTCGATCGCCCCAATTCACCTCGTTGAGTCTCTTAGCGCCGCTCCTCGACCCCGTCCGCGCGCCACTTCATCGGCGAGCTCACAGCCCTTCGTGGATGTCTTGCCTAATGATCCGTTCGCCCCAATCGCGCAAAAACTGTTTGATCGCGGAATCATTGCCGGTTATGCAACGGGCCTCGACGGCCAAGTTAAGTACGATCCAGCACGCCGTATAAATCGCGCCGAATTTACGCAGATAACTCTCAAGATGCTCTGTATCATACCTCGTGACGAGGCCAAAGTGCTGCCCTCGCCTTTCTACGACGTTCTCGACCCCAAGGTCTGGTTCTACCCCGTTTTGAAGGAGGGAAATATCCGCGGCTTCATCCGCGGCTACCTCGGTGAGAAGCAGGTCAACGCCGCGGGAGTTGAGACAACGCCCTTTAAACCTAACGCGACAATCACACGCGCCGAGGCGGTAACCGTCGTTCTTGCGGCCCTTCACGAGCAGAATATTATCGACCTGGATCGTGCCGACTTCAGGCCCCGTGAAGGTGGGCAGTGGTACGATGCCTACATCAGGGCGGCACAAAATCTTCAGCCGCTCTTAGTGGACCCGGACGATGCCGTCGCTCGCTCATTCCTCATAACGCCCGCCGAGGCCGCCCGTCCCGGGGAGCTGATTACCCGCAGGCAGTTTGCAGAGATGGCCGATCGTGTTCTCCTCGTCTACGACTGCTTTAATCCCGATCGTGACGCCGATGGCATCAACGATGCCTGGGAGCTCGCGCAGGGCTTCGAGCCCGCGGCTCTCGACCCGGCTGGCGATCTCGACGGTGATACCTGTAGTAACAAACGTGAGTTCGAGCTTGGAACCGATCCGCAAAAAGCTGATACGGACGGGGGTGGGGTTGGAGATTGTGAAGAGATCGCACGTGGAACAAATCCTCTCGGTAATCCCTATGATGATAGAGATCAGCCGCCCACCGATCTCGTTAAGAGTGAGGAGGGAATTTATCTGATTGCACCATCCTGTAATATCTGCCCCTGCCCTGCAACGATAGAGTCTGCCGCCGACCTTGTCGTTGGGGATCAGATCTTCGCCGCAATAACGGGAAAGAAAGGGCTCCCGATCTATGCGAAATCCAACGAAGAAGAGTTCTAGAAGATCGCGCTTCCCCAATCCTTCACCATCTTATATCCTCTAGTTATGCGATCAAAACGCACCATGAAAGTTCTGAACGCCTCGCTGCTCGTCGCCTCGCTCCTCCTCCTAACCTTCGAGGCACGCCTTCTTCTGACGCGTGCGCAGGGAGGCGACCTGCCCGGCTCGGCACCTGCAGCCGAGGAAGCCGCAGCGCCCGTCGCAGGTGGAGCTGCCGCCCAGGAAGATTTACAAGAAGAGCAGCTTCTCTGTCGCCAGCGTTTGGCTCCCTTTATGGAAAAACGACGGCTCGACTTTGGTGTCTTTATCAACGATCACTTCCGCTCCGCTCTTCCCACTTCCGAACTTATCCCGATAGCGATCGAGCGACTTCGTGAGTATCGCGATGACGTTCGTGACGAGCTTTTGCTCTTCTCGGTTCAGGGTGGGCGGCTCGCCGCTGCGGCCGCTGCCGAGAACGGTCCCTGCCAGGAGCTTGTCGACCAAGACTTTGACGTTATGAAAGAGCTTCTTCGTCAGCATATTCTGCAAAACGCCTTCGCAAAAAAATCCACGCGCCTGCTGGATAAGTACAAAGAGATTAACGACCAACTCGCCGATCTGAACCTCGATCTCGCCCAGATGTACGGAAACTTTGGGAGCTTATCTCAACGCCTGCCCTGCTACGCAACTCAGTGTACAACCAAGTAACTTTTCTTATGCCCCTCCTTCGCAACACTCTTATCTTCTTTCTCTCGCTCTCTGCGGTTTTGCTGACACAGCATCTCACGCTTCCTGCACAGGCCGAAGAGTCGGCATCACCGCGCACCTATGATGAGCGTCTGTCCGTCGGAGATCTGACCGAACAGTATCACGAGGCGATAAATGATCTCTTTAACGACAAGATCCGTGAGCTCGTAGCCCTGGGGACGACCGGCCGCGCCGAAGATCTTGAGTCTCTGCTCACCCGCATCGAACCTCCCGCACTCAGAATGGAGAACGGCCTTCCCACAAAACGTGCCCCCTGCGACTCGGGTAATCTCTCAACCTACTGCCTCTCGCTGGATGGCACTAACGAGTTCTTCATCTTCCGCGAGGCTCTCATTCGTGTTCAGGAGCGACTTCAAACTCAGGCACGCACACAAGTTCAGTCGCTCGAGGAGGCGCAGCAGGCTCAAAATGCCGAGGCCGGTAACTCCACGAACAACGCCTTCTCAACCGATGTTCAGCAGCAGCAGCGAGCAGTCATCGGCGTTGGAGCGGAACTCAACAAGATTCAAGAGGAGCTCTCAATCGCACGCACAGCCCTCGACCAAGGCCTCGCTGCCTACAACGAACTCCAGCTCGCCCTGCCCATGCACATGAAGTACAAACAGATCATTGGTACGCTCGAAGAGTACCGCGGAAAACTGAGCTCGATTCGTAGGCAGGTTGAGTGGTACCCGGCCACCTTTATAGATGTAACCACCTCGAAGTGCACATGAGGAAGAACTCCAGAACTTATAGTAGAGGAGCCCTGGTACTCGTGCTCGGCCTCCTGATGCCATTCGTGGCTCTCGCTGCAACGAGTTATACCAGCGACAGCTCGGTCGCGTTCGGCGTTTTGGGGACGACCGGGGATGGGGCTCACTTCGACCTGAGCTCGGGCAACTTCTTCACCGTCGATGACAACTACGGGCAGGATCTGTATGACCTCATCTATCAGAAGGTCCGTCACGAGGGCTCCGACCTTGCCGTCACGCGCACCCTCTCGAGCCGCTCATTTGAGGGTTTGACTAAAGAGGAGATCGAGCTCCTCGTTCCCGGCTCCAATATTGGTACCTTTCTCACTCAAGATAAGCTCGGAGCGGGGCTCACGCCGCAGCAAGTTCAAGCGCGTCAGGCTGCACTTGTTACCACCCTCTCCGACGAAAAAGAACTTGCCGATCTCGAGGCTGTGGCCACACTTGAGGTCCGGTCGACCGAGATATTTTCGGATGGAGACGAGAGTAACTCGGGTTTCGATCTGATCACCGATCTGACTATCATCGAGGGGCTTTTATTCGGCGAGACACAAGGTCTTTCGGGAACACCCGGTCCCGCTGATAATGCCGGTGGAAACCAAGTCTCACTGAATACCCCCGCTGAAGATGGAGCAAGACCCGATCGTCTCGTGGCCGTTCAGCCCGACCCGGCAAATCCTTTCGGACAGAGTCAGCGTCCCCTCGCACAGGGCTCAGGAGCGGCAGCCGGAACGAGGCCCGGTTCTCAAGGCTCCGCACCTCTCCCCGAACTCGTCTCCGATGGTCTGCTCTGTCCGGTCGATCAAGATTTCAACTCCGCTGTTGAGAGTGTACGCAGGCAGGAAGTTGTAGCACAGAACGGTGCGGGCGGCTCCCCCAGAGCTCAGGATGATGGCGGTGCGGTTGCCGGCTCAGCCGGTTCCGGTGGAGCGCGGCCTACAAACGAGGGATCGACCTCGACCGTTGAACAGGGACTCTCGCCCCAGCGCATCGAACTCAGTCCGGCTCAGGCGGGCAGCTGGAAGCGGCCACTTCCATGTAATGAGTTTTTCTGCCTGCGAATAGAGGCAAAGTACAAGACGGAAACCTCCTATACAGCGACGGAAAATAGTGTCGTATCGCACGTTCAGCACATCAATGACTCATTTAAGAAAACTCTCGATCGCGACCTTGTTCCCAATAAAGTCACGGGAAATCTCCTTGAAGGACCCAAGTGTAAAAAAGATATTGCGGGCGCCGAGTGGCTGACCTTCAATCTCATCACTATTCCCGCGCCGATTCTCACTCCTCCCAATGACGACGTGGTAACCAAGGGCGATATAATCAGTAACATGATCGACTTCTACGAGAAGTACGAGCCCTTCGGAATAGGTACTCAGCGTGGCCGCTGTGAAAACGGAGAGATCGGCGGGGCCTGTCTTTCCGAGGAGCCGGCAGCTGCTAAACCGCAACAACTCGATACGGCTAAGCAAGCTCTGGAGCAGGTGGCTGAAGGTACCACACTAGAGCAGATCAACCGTAGGATCACCGATGAGGTAGAGGCCAAGCGAACACAGGCCGAGCAACTTCTCTCTCAGTCACGTCTCGACGCTGACGCTCGCAATCAGGCCACTCAGTTTAATGTTTTGATGGTTGAGCTCGACACGATGAATGCCTTCTTCGAGAGCTTCCGCGAACTCTTCGAGTCTATTCAGACGCCTTGTAACGTCCTAGAAAATAAACCGGTTTGTAGCTGATCTTTTCACCATTTTTTTTGAATAAAAAATATTTTTTTCTTAAGCTCACTTCGACTCGCAACCGGCAAAGCCGGATTGCTCGTCTCGTTGCGCGCGGCTGCTTTGTAAGCTCCGGCCTCGGGAAACCCGAAGGCCTGCGCGCTCGCACCGTGTGCTCGCGGATCGTGAGATTGATTCTTCACTCGTGCCGTGCACTTGCTGTCCTGCTGGTGCTTGGGGTCTTTGGGGTGGGTTTTGCCTCTCAGCCTATCCCTTCGGCTTATGCTCAGGAGATTGACAACGTTCAAGTTTTTGGGGAGTCTTCGCCCGCACTTGAGGAGAACAAAGACCGGCAGCTCTTCGCGAGCTGCCTTGCCGGCTGGCGCGACTTCCTCTCTGCCTCCACGCCTCAGACCGACGTCAGCGACTACTTCCGTGACTTCTTCCTCTGGCCCTCACATTACGCCGACGTTGCCGCCATTCAGAACCAGCTCAACAAGTCGCGCTATGCCGTTATGGCTGCCTTCTTCCGATGTGACCTCGAACGGCTCAAGGTCGTCACTGAGGCCTACTATCGCCTTGAGGCCGAACTCTACTTCGTCCGTCACTACGTCCAAACTGACGGAGACAACCTTCACGTCCTCACCGAAAATGCCGCGGAACGCCAGAAGTTTCAAAAAGAGATGATCGACTACTTCATTGTTCGCAAAGAGAGCCCGGATCCCGAAAAAGACCGAGCCCTCTTTAGCGGCTACTTTGATCTTTTCGCCGCCAAATACGGGGCTAAGGCACGAACCTATGGCAGCTTCGGCAACGATCCCGCCTACTCTCAGCTTGTGGAAAAGTTTAACGACCTGCTCGATACGCTGAAGTCATTTAGTGAGCCGTATGAGCAGCTTAAGGCTCTTGGAAATGAGGCGATCGTTGAGCCGGCACAGGCCATCGGCCGGGCCGCCGCCGCCGCCTACGACAGTCCGGCAGGCGCCCTGATCGATCTTGGAAAGGCGATCGCACAAAGATTTGACGCCTGTGTAGAGACCGATGACAACCGCTACTGTCTTTCAGACATCGGCTCAAGCGCAGATCGTGCCGATGAGGATCCCTTCTCATTTTTAGGGGCGCCGCGAACGTTTACCCAGGTGATGATCTCTGTAAGGAAGAAGAGTGTTCAGCGCACCGATGACGTGAGCAAAGCCGACATGCTCAAACGTTACGAGCTTCTTTACGGTCAGCTTGGGGGAGGAGGCACCCGCGCCACTCTCGATCGTCTCGATACACTCAACGCAATTCTGGGGGATGGAGCTCCGGCGAAGCCGGGGAGCGCCGCTATCAAGGGGAGTCTCAAGCCCCTGCAGGATATCGCAACGTGCGCAGATAATATTGTGGATAAGCAGTGTAAGTAGAGGTGCCGCTATTTGCCATGGCCTCATTCGGTCTGTTACACTAAGCCCTCACGACGGTTGTCGTTTTTGAACCTGAGGGGGGAGCAATGGATGCTAACGTGGCTCCCGAGCACCATGAATCAGCGTCACAGGGAAATCGGCTTGAAGCATTCGTGGCTCAGTGCCGCAGCGCAGCGTGCACCGCCTATCGTACCATCTTCAGAGATCACTAGGCTCCCGCCGGTCTCTAATGAGAACCCTCCAGCTGCGGTGAAAAATCCTCACCCCTCACTCTATGAGCCTTTCGACAAGCTGGTGTTTTTGTGATCCGACTACTTCTTCAGCAAGAATGCAAAGAACGTTCCGGCGTGTTTTTCTTTGAGGGTTGCGAGTGGGTTCCGTAGGTTTTCGGCTTTTGTATTATAGCTCTTGAGCTCGTGGATGAAGTTGGTGTTGTCAGAGCAGCAGTAGACGCAGAGGTCCTTATTTGAGGATATTTTTTTGCCGCAGCTGAAGCAGTTGAAGAGCATGGGTGTCGACTAGTTAGAGGGATTAGATCTCGTTCTCATCAAGAAAGGCATCAATCGAGCTCTCTCGGATTCGGTAGACCCGGCCTATCTTACTGGCCTTCAGCCTGCCCTTGCGGATGAGTTTGAGAACTGTGAAGGGGTGAAGCTGAAGCTCCTCGGCCGCCTCATCTACAGTAAGGATGGGGTCTTTCATTGCGAGTATTCTACTAAACTTTAGTGAATACTAGCAAGTTTCGAGTACATTTTCAATGTTTAAGACATTCAGAGGCTTACTGGAGCTAACTTATCAAAATGCAGATTATTTAACAACGTTTTTGCAGAGTTAAAGCTGCTTACTAATATCAACTAATGTTTTAGCGATTTTAAGGATATATAACAATGATCTATACTACTATATCTATTTTAAACACTATTTAAGTACACTCTATTAAACTTTATTAAACTTTTCTGGTAGCGAAACTCCCCTCGAACTAGCCTCAAGAGGCAGCTGAAACAACCCCGGCATGAACGTAAAGCTGTACTCTTAGCACAGCGAGCCGGTCTTGACGGTGTGTGTGTGGCTGAGTTCTTTAGGCTTGACCGTCGCTGTCGCTGCTATCCCTAAGGTCGGTCTCACTCAGCTTCATTTCCGGTTCGGTGGGGGATTGAGCTATCGGGGCGGCCGGAGTTTGTTCTTGCGCAGCTTGTGGCGCTCCGGCGATCGGGGCTTCTACGAGTACCTGAGCCTCGGCAGGTTGGAGAGCGAGCTCTGGGCTAACCGGTACCGGTTGGAGCGTCAGCTGAGGTGCGGGGGCCATCATGGCCGGAGCTGAAGCTGCAATCGCCTCTGAGGCCTGCATATCTTCAATGCGACGTTGCTGAATTTTTGCCGCCTCACTCCACTCTTGTTTGGTATCCTGGCTCGTCTCAAGGTGGATGACATTGTAGGGAATGACGATTCCGGCCGCGTTAAAGGCCTCGAGCATCTGCTGTGTAATCTCGCTGCGCACCTTGAACCAGCCGTTGCGCGAGCCCACCCAGAAGCGTGCGGCCATCTCGATACAGCTGTCTCCATAGCCGACGGTAATGATAGAAGGAGTGGGCTTTTTGAGAATTTTGGGGTGTTGCCTGAGGACGTCGAGTGCGATCTTGGTCGCATAGGTAATGTCCGTGTCGTATGAAACATACAGAGGAACGGTGATCCTACGTGTCGGATTTGTTGTAAGGCTCGTAACCTGATTGCGGAAGATAACCGCATTAGGGACGATCACTTTTGTTCCATCAATCGCCTTAAGAATGGTGGCGCGCGTCTGAATCTCAACAACCTTGCCGAGTGTTCCATTAACTCGGATAAAGTCACCAATCGCAAACTGGCGGCTCACGAGAATCATCACTCCGGCAAGGAAGTTCATGATGAGATCCTGCAGAGCAAAACCTACGCCAAAGGCTACGGCGGCGAGTATGGTAGTGAGGTCGATCCCGGCGATCTTGAGGGCGACGGTAATACCCACAACCATTACACCAAAATAGGTGACACGTCCTGCGAGAATTAGAATTTCTTGATGCTCTTCGTCTACCTTATCCGAGATACGCGCCTCAACTGCGGCTTTCGCCATCTTTGCGAGCCCGATGGTCAGAATGAAGGCAATAAAACCGGCTATCCAGCCCGGAACTTGGCCGATGACAAAGTCGATAAACGAGGCAACCTTATCGGTTAAGCCCTGTTTTACATCCTCTCCGGCACTCGTTGTGAGGGTACTCGCTGCGAGATATAATCGATTGAACATATCCGGTCATTATAGCAAAAAATGCCCTTTTTGGGAAGGGTGGTCTACTGAAGTTATTCAGTGCGAATGTAGTTTTTGGTAGTGAGCCGCTTTCGTGAAGACTGCCAGTGGAGTATAGTGAGGACAGTTTTTTAACCCTGAATACTATGGATATTTCTGCTTTTGGTCCACTGATAGCCTTCATCGTCGTTGTTATCGTTATAAGTATTCGTCAGATCAACGAATATGAGCGCGGAGTCCGTTTCACACTTGGCCGTTTTACCGGAATTATGCAGCCGGGCTGGCGTCTGGTCTTGCCGATCTTCCAGTCTATGAAGAAGGTCGATGTCCGTGTTAAGGCACTGGATGTTCCCGACCAGGAGTCTCTCACTAAGGACAATATACCCATTCGTATTAACGCGGTTATTTACTTTAAGGTAGCTGATGCCTCAAAGGCCGTCTTGGCGGTTGAAAACTTCCTCTATGCCACCAGCCAGCTCGCACAGACGACGATGCGTAATGCCGTTGGTGAGGTAACGCTCGACCATCTGCTGTCCACCAAAGATGAGGTCTCCAAGCGGATCCAGGAAATTGTTGATAAAGTTACCGATGAGTGGGGAATTGATGTTCAGAATGTCGAGCTTAAAGATATTATTCTTCCCGAGTCGCTCAAGCGTGTCATCGCTCGTGAGGCCGAGGCCGAACGTGAGAAGCGGGCCGTTATTATCGCCTCTCAAGGTGAGGTTGAGTCGGCTGAGAATATGATGCAGGCCGCAACAATGCTCGCGAAGGCTCCCGGTGCTCTTCACCTCCGTACGCTCGCCTCCATTAACGACATTTCGGCGAGCCCCTCCAATACGACGATCTGGATGGTGCCTATCGAGGTCCTGCATGCCGTAGAAAAATTGAGCGAGTATGCCGATTTTAAGACGGGTAAGGTCAAGACCCCCGGATCGAATACTATGTAATCGAATCGGATGGATCGTTACTGTGTGATCGGCTATCCCGTAGAGCACTCGCGCTCACCCGAGCTCCACAACGCGGCCTTCAAAGCTGCCGGACTGGCGGCTCAGTATGAGGCCGTCTCTGTACCTCCCGAGAAGCTGGGCGCGTTTATGGCCGGTTTCAAGAGTAGTTACTCCGGCGCCAACGTCACCATTCCCCACAAAGAAAAAATAATCCCGTTTCTAGATGCACTCAGCGAGACGGCTCAAAGGATCGGGGCGGTGAATACTATTGTGAATGAGAGTGGATCCTTAATAGGCTATAACACGGACTGTAGTGGTGCGTTGGGAGCCTTGGCGGAGGCGATGGGGCGAGCGAGCGATGACCCCGCCGCTGTTTTTGGCGGGAGGCGGGCACTGGTCTTGGGAGCCGGCGGCGCCGCGCGCGCTCTCATCTATGGTTTGACGAGAGCCGGAGCCGAGGTCACTGTACTCAACAGAACTCCCGAGCGCGCCCGGCGCCTGGCCGAGGAGTTCGGTTGCTCTTGGGGAGCTCTCGATACGGTTCCGCCAATCTCTGATCGTGCCGAAAAGGCCGGGCTCATTATTAATACTACAAGTGTCGGTATGGATGGAGAGACCACGCCGGCCCCATGGCTCGGGGAGTATCTCGCCGCATCAGCTCACACGCATGGAAAAGCCGGGGCTCCCTTGCCGGTCTATGTCATGGACAGTATATACACGCCGGAGCTCACGCCCTTTTTGCGACAGGCCCAGCAGGCCGGTGCGGAGGTGGTTTTCGGGCGGCGAATGTTCCTCAAGCAGGCCGCTGATGCTTTTGAGCTTTGGACGGGCAGGCCCATGCCCGAAATCGAGCTGAACGAGCCTCCGGCCCACCTGTAAATAACCACTTAAGCCACAACGAAAAACCGGTGCGCTGCACCTCAACCAATACTTTGGCCGATTTTTTTACTTATTCAAAAAGTCTGCACCGGCAAGGTCTTCTTTTACCTCTTCTTCAACTTCCGCTTCGCCGTAGTCGATACCATACGTAGTGCGGCTCATGAGGAAGTCGATGCCGTAAAGGCTCCAGAGCCAGCGGTAAAACATCTCCGTGATCGTCGTCATAAATCCGAGCGAGATCCAGATAATCGGAAGTGCTGCAAAGAGAATGATAGTGGGGTTGCGCCCCGTGAATTCGAAGACTGAGAGGATTGTTCCGGTTGAGAAGGTGAATGAGAAAATCACGCCGTAAACACCTATAAGTGCATACTGTAGGTTTCCCACAATCTCAAGCACCATCATACTCGCAAGTCCGGCCAGAAGAACGTGAAAGCCGGCCAGGAAGCTGATCATCTGAAGCAAGTTACGTGCATCAAGAACGATGTAGATTGGCGCAAGAAGAACAAAAATCGCAAGATTAATGAAGAAGATCTGATAGAGGGCGGTGGTTCGGCGGCTGTACTTCTCACTCTCAACATAGGTGAAGAGTAGGGAGCCAACGACATTTGCCGCCAGTGAGGTTAGGAAGATCATCGCCATAAAGACGAAGATAAAGAGGGGACTCTTAGTCATGGGATCGCCCCCGTTTGCAATAAGGTCGGGGCTCCAAGCGGACTGGAGAATTGTTGAGGCACCAAGGAATATTCCCAACAAGACGGCCATCCCGACTAGGCCACCGCCGATACCGGACATGGTTTTAAGGACGAGCGTAAGGAATGTTGGTGAGGGTGGTCCCGCCTGTGTCTCATTCATCCCTATTATTATACCAGGTAATTGGCCTAATGACCAGCCTTGTCTGGGGATCCCCGCGGTAGGGCGACCTTCATTCGGCCTTTGTGACCTTCCTCGACAAGAAGAGGAGCATGGCTACTCCAATTGTCAGGTAGCTGTCTGCCAGATTGAAGGTGGGCCAGAACGAGAAGTCTATGAAGTCGGTGACGCTCGCGTTGATTATTCGGTCAACCCAGTTTCCTATTCCGCCGGCAGCAATGAGTAGAGTAGCAATCTGTACGGGAGTCTTTCTGAAGCCGAGCGTCTGAACAATCATCCATATAACCAGTCCCAAAATGAGCGGTGTGGCCGCGGTAATAAGGTAGCCGGGCACGGGGAGACTGAAAGCGATGTTGGGATTCTGAATCAGCTTGAGTGCGAGCGTGCCGGGAATGATCACTAGTTCTTCCTTCAGCTGAGTATGGGCGAAGAACTTAGTTAGAAGGTCGGCTCCAAGCAGCAGATCGTAGACGAAAATAAGCATCGTGAGGTGCCGTGGCTGGAGCCAGTTTGGTTTTTTTGTGGGCTGAGTGGAATTTTTCATGGAGCCAGTGTATCACACCTATTTTTCTGTATCGTAGGGGTTCTTTGTTGTATGCTGGGTGCTGTTATGACAAGAGGAAATCGTCTTGGGCGGGTTGATATGGTTTTGCTGCTCTGTGTTGTGCTGCTGCTGATTTTTAGCATCGTGATGATTACCAGTATCGGTGTTCCCAAAAGCATCTCTCTTACCAAACCGGCGGGCAGTCTCTTCCCGAGTTGTGGAGAAGAGGGAGTGGACTGTTTCTTTCTGCTGCGCCGCCATGTCGTTCGTATCGGCTTTGGCCTGGTTGCCTTCTTTATAGGGTACAAGATCCCGTTGAGATTTTGGAGGAAGGTGGCGATCCCCCTGTTCGCCCTGATCATTATTTCCCTTGTCGCGGTTCTCGTCCTCGGCTCAACCTCCAACACCTTTGCACGGGCCTGGCTGGTCTTGGCAAATACCTCTATTCAGCCCGCCGAGTTTGCAAAGCTGGGGCTGATTTTTTATCTGGCAACTTGGATGGAGCGGCGCGGCCGCGAGCTGGGGGACTTCCGCAATGGCTTTCTCTCCTTCTGTTTTGTCACCTCCCTCGTCGTCTTTCCCGTGCTGCTTCAGCCGGACTTTGGCTCGACGCTTGTCTTTGCCGCAATCGCAACCGCAATATATTTTGCCGCCGGTGCCCGCATCCGGCACATAGGTCTTGGCCTCTTGGTCGTCTTCATCTTTACACTTCTCGTTGTCCCCTCGATTCCTTACCTCAAGTATCGCTTCACAGCCTTCCTTAATCCTTCTCAGGAAAACTGCCAACCCGCGGCCACCGAGGGAGAGGCGCTGCGGAACTACTGCTGGCAAACCGAGCAGGCTCAGATCGCCATTGGAAGTGGGGGAGCTTTTGGCAAAGGGCTGACGCAAGGTATTCAAAAATCATACTGGCTCCCACAGGCTACCGACGACTTTATCTTCGCCGCTTCAGCCGAGGAGCTCGGCTTCTTTAGGATCGTTTTCGTCGTTGTCGCCTATATGATTATAGCCTATCGTGGATTTTATATAGCGCAACAGGCGACCGACCGGTTTGCCGAACTTGTCGCGGTCGGAATCACCTCGTGGATCGTCGTGCAGGCCTTTATCAATATCGGCGTGAATATAGGCATTATGCCCGTTACCGGAATCACGCTTCCCTTCATCAGTTACGGAGGTACCTCGATGGTGTCCACTTTGGGCGCCGTAGGTATCCTCCTCCAAATATCCCATATGTCTAGCTCACCCTATGCGACTGGTCTTCACGGGCGGCGGAACAGGAGGACACGTCCTCCCCAACGTCGCCATTATACAACAACTTAAAGAGGCGGCGGCCCGCAAGCACCTCGAAATTGACTGCGCCTACATTGGGAGCAACAAGCCTGCCGAGCGCCGGCTCGTGGAGCGTGAGGCGGATATACCTTTCTACGAGATCTCTACGGGGAAGCTTCGCCGGTACCTCTCTCTCGAAAACTTTTTTGATTTCTTTAGAGTTTTCCGCGGGACGATACAGGCCTGGAGGCTCCTGGGAAAGCTCAGGCCTCACCTTGTCTTCTCAAAAGGCGGCTATGTGAGTCTGCCCGTAGTCTTGGCCGCTCACTTTAGGCATATCCCCATTTGGATACACGAGGCGGATCTGAGCCTTGGCTTGGGCACGCGCATCGCCTCACGTCTCGCCGACCGCATCTTTCTCTCATTTGAAGAGACGCGGCGTGCATTTGATGAGGATGATGAGCGGCTCATGGTTGTGGGGAATCCCATCCGAACCTCGGTACTTCGGGGCAATAAAGCCCGAGGATACGCACTAACGGGGCTCCGCCGCGACCGGCCGGCCATCTTATTTATGGGAGGTTCCTTAGGATCTCAAGCTCTCAATGATCTTCTGATGGCCATCGCGCAGCGCCTTGTAGACCGTGGAGTTCAGCTCGTCCACATTACCGGCGCTCAAGAAGTTGAGCCCGCCTCTTCTGAGCTCGAGGCCGGAGGCTATCGCCGTTACGCCTTTCTTGGACCGGAGCTCGCTGACGCCTATGCGATCAGTGACCTTGTAGTTAGCCGCGCGGGGAGTGGCAGCCTTTTTGAGCTCCTCGCCCTCAATAAGCCGATGGTCTTGATCCCACTGCCGCTCAGTGCCAGCCGGGGCGATCAGATCGAAAATGCGTATATTTTTGAGAAGAACGGTTGGGCAATAACTCTGGACCAAGACAAGCTCACCGCCGACGAGCTCTTTATGACACTTGCAGGTTTGATGGAAGATCGAAGCCGCTCCGCCTCGATGATCTCACGTCAGAAAAAAGCACGAGGTCTGGATGCCGCCGAGGAAGTCGCTTCTCAGCTCGTCGCCTTCGCCTCCACCTTCTCAGGAGAGCGTCCGGCTGCCGGAAGATAGAAGCCGATAAGCAGGATGAGGAGGAAGATGCTCGCAACCTCCTCGAATGAGTGAGTGAAGAGGCCGGCCACCAAGATCCCCACCAGACTCAGTGCCAAGCCACGCTCCGCCCAGGAGTTTTTTTTCAGCAGCTTGGCCAGGATGAGTCCTATAATAGTAAGGAAGAGGAGCAGCCCGATAGGGCCAAACTCCAAGGCGATTTGCAGGAACCAGTTCTCCGTCAAAAATGGTTCAAAGCGGATCGAGGCCGCTCCGACCGTTCCCAGCCCCAGCCCCCAAGGATGTTCGCTCAGCTTGGCGACTCCCTCTTGAAGATACGTTAGATGTGCGCTGGTTGAGCTGGTGCGGGTGAAAATACTCTTGAGTACGTTATTATGCTGCTGGGTGTCCCTGAGCTCGTAGGCCAAGAATCCGCCGAGAGCTACAAGAAGGGTCAGGCCGGCAATGACTGCCTTGCCCCTCCGTCTACAGTTAAAGAGAGCCCAGAGGCCGAGCATCGTGGCCAGCCCGAGCCAGATTGAGCGTGAGTAGGTGAGGGCGATGCTCACGAGGGCGAGAGTGAGTAGGAGCGGCTCCCCGATCTTTGCCGTGAGCTCTTCTCCACGCTGAGTCTGTTGACTGGCCTCCGCCTTGTTAAGCCGCCTCTCCCTCCAAACCAAGGTCAGCCCGATTATAACAAGAAGGTAGCTCCCATAGCGTGTGGGGCCGCCAAAAGTCGCAATGGCACGGCAGACGGCGGGCGTGTGCTCAAGTTGCTGGCAGGCCGTCAGGGGCCGGTTCGCCTCAAAGGCCTCCTGCTCCTGAGAGTATCCCACCTTGGTTAACAGGTCTCGTGGGAGGACCGTCGCCTGCAGCAGGCCAAAGGTCATAACCGCAAGCGCTCCCCACAGTGCCGTCTTGATTGTGAGCGATTTCTCTCTCTCACTCCACGGGACGTGACGTATCAGCAGCAGTAGGAGGAAGGGGAGTACGTCCAGGCGGAAGCCGAAGAGCCATTGGATTGGTGTCTCACGCTGAATGATGAGCCAGATGAGGCTGAGCCCCAGGTAGCCTAGGATCGCTCGATCGAGCCAGTCGGTTTTTATGGCTATGCCGGGGCGGAGGCGGTAGAGTATCTCGATGCTCAGGATGCCCACCAGCGCAAGCATCAGTATCTCTTTCCAGCTCACACTAAGAGTGAGTCCCGTTCCGGCGGGTACAATCGAGCTGAGCCAGGTAACTCCGAAAGCGTGGAAGGGCAGGAGCGCTGTCAGGATTAGGATGAGCGTTAGGCGTGTCATTCTGAGCATACTGATCATGTGCTGATAATAGCTCAACTCCTCTTCCACCAAAAGCTACCCACCGCCGACCAGCCGATCTCGCCTCCTCAGCTGACTTTCCGGCAGCCCGTGGCTCCTCCGACCTTTGACTTTTTACTTCCGGCCTCTCATCATGGTCCTATATGAGCTACCTCGTTACACTGCTGATTCTCGTTCTCTTCCTCCTCGCCCTCAGCTACGGCATCGCACGTCATCGGTGGCAGCTCGTGGAGGCTGCACGAGCTCATCTGGACCGCTCACTCTGGCTTAGGCGTGGGCTCATACCTCTTCTTGTTGAGCTCACCTCCCGCGATCAACTCACCTCCAACGCGGAGGCGGATTCGGCGCGCAAGGCTCTGATTCTCGCTCGTGCTGAGCTCCAGGAAAACCCCTTTTCCCTTCCCGAAGTGCTCAAAAAGGAGGAGTCTACGGCCTCTCTGGCTCATCGCCTCCTGGAAGTCGCCGCACGCTCGGCAGAACTCGCGGGCGATGCTCGTTTTTTGGCTTTAAGAAAGGAAATTAGTGAGCATGACTCGGCTGTTTCGTCAGCCCTGAAGGCTCTTCGCGAAGCCTATAGGCAGCTGAGCCCTGCCACTACGAATCCGCTCTTGAATATGTGGCGTTTTGCCTTTGTTGAAGCCAAAAACGCCGATTTGGAGAAACTGGGCTTCGACCATAGAACGTAAACGGCGCAACTAACCGGGGGTTGACAAATAAGGGAGTACATCCGAGCGCTCTAACCTGTTAAAGTCCGCTGGCTAATCTGTTGACCTGTTTTAGTATATAAGGTAACATTCGGGCTTATGGTCAAATAGTGGTGCTTGCGATTATTGCCAAATACCATAAAATTGTTTTGATATTTACTAAATCGCCCGTTTCCACCTGGGACGGCGGACTTATCCCTCATAAAACAACTCATGGTTCCAAAAGACCATCTTCCCCAAACCCCTCGCGGCCCTCAGCGCGGCGGGCTCAAGAACTTCCTTAAATCACTTCTTCTCGTCAGTGTCTCCGGTTTACGTTCCATGCAGCGACTCTTCCGTCGTTTCCGACGTAATGCCTTTAAGCGTGGTCGGACAAGCTCACTCACAGTAAAAAGTACGGTCGTTGTTCGCGATCCATTTTCGAAACTGGTACGCCAGGCCCTCGCTCTCGGTCTGGCTCTTTTAATTATTACGGCTCTTCCACCGGCAAACATTCTCGAGACCGGTTTCACAGCCGACTACTTCCCTGAGACCGACTTTCTCGATGAAGGTGTAGAGCAGACCGAGCTTCCTTCCTTTATTATGAATGAGGAGGGATTCGTACTGAAGACCTCGCCTGCCAGTGAAGAGGTTAGTCGTATCGGTTTCAGCGACACCTTGATCCATACCGTTGCCCCCGGAGACACGCTCTCTCAGATTGCCTCACTCTACAATATTAGTATCCGGACTCTTCTGTGGGAGAATAATATATCCGAGACCGCTTCTCTCCGGATCGGTACCAAACTGACCATACCTCCGGTTGACGGTATTACTCATAGCACCGGCAAGAAAGATACACTCGGCTCCATCGCGAAGGATTACGGTGTTGAGGAGTCACTCATCCGTGAGCATAACAATCTTGAGGGAGATCTTATTGTAGAAGGTAAGAAACTCTTCATCCCGGGTGGAAAAAAGAAAGCACCTCCAGCTCCTGTCATTGCACGTACACCCGTACGAACCGATTCGAGCGGTCGTGTTATCGCGAAAACTCAGACGGCCAAAGCGGTTCTCTCACCAGAGTCGGCCTGTGCCAAGTTCCAGTTCCCAACAGTTGGTAAGATTACTCAGGGATTCCACGCGGGGCACTATGCCAATGACATCGGCAATCAGGCAAAACCTGACGTTAACGCAGCCTGTGGAGGTACTGTCGTAAAGATCGTTACCGGATGTCCTGCACGCAACGTACGTCTTGATCGCAGCTGTGGAGGTGGTTATGGTAACCACGTCGTTATCGATCATGGTGGCAAGACTCAGACTCTCTACGCGCATCTTGATACGGTTTACGTAGCGGGAGGCCAGCAGGTCGGCATCGGAGAGCCCATCGGTAGGATGGGGAACTCGGGACGCGCCTATGGTGCAACCGGTATTCACCTCCACTTTGAGGTCTCCGTAAACGGTCAGAAGCGCAATCCGGCTCAGTACTTCTAAAGCAGTATGTATCGAAGACTTATGCGTGCTTTTCGCGCGCCCTTCATCTTTCTCATCGTGATCTATCAGAAGACGCTCTCTCCGGATCATGGCTTTATGAAGGCGCTCTTTCCGGGGGGATACTGCAAGTTCACGCCCACATGTTCGGAATACACAAAAATGGCCATCCAAAAAAAGGGCGTTTTTATTGGCATTCCAAAGGGTTTTTGGCGTATTCTACGGTGCAACCCTCTCAATAAAGGTGGCATAGATCTTCCTTAAAACTCACTCTCATCATGTCTACAACAGCACTTATATCCGTTAGTGATAAGATCGGTATACTCGACTTCGCTCGCTTCCTCACCGAGCACGACGTTAGGATACTCTCCTCGGGAGGTACCGCCAGGGCTCTTCAGGAGGCCGGTATAGCTGTTACAGAGGTTTCTGAGTATACGGGCTCCCCCGAGATGATGGGAGGCCGCGTGAAGACGCTGCACCCCAAAATTCATGGGGGAATCCTAGCTCGCCGAGATAACCCGGACGATATGCGCGAGGCCCAGGAAAATGGAATTGGACTTATCGACATGGTGATCGTTAATCTCTATCCTTTTCAGGAGACGATTGCGCGCGAAGGTGTTGCCTTTGAAGAGGCGATTGAGCAGATCGATATCGGTGGCCCCACGCTGATCCGTTCAGCCGCCAAAAATCACTCGAGTGTAGCGGTTATAACCAGTCCTCAGCAGTATGAGACCATAATGCGGGAGATGGAAGGAAAGACTTCCGTAAGCCCTGAAACCCGTCGTAATCTTGCTCTCGCGGCCTTTGAGCACACCGCCCACTATGACGAGGCCATTAGCCAGTGGCTTCGGGCAGAGCTTGGCAAGCCCGAACTGCTCGACCTACACTATGAGAAAGTGAGCAGCCTTCGTTACGGGGAAAATCCACATCAGAAGGCGGCCTTCTTCCGCAATCCCGAAAATCATGACTCGAATGTCACCAACGCCAAGGTCTTACACGGCAAAGAGCTCTCATTTAACAACCTTGTGGATGCAAATTCCGCCCTGGAGCTTGTTAAGGAGTTCATTCCGCCGGCAGTCGTCTTTATGAAGCACAACAACCCTTGTGGTGTGGCACAGGCTCCCACGATCGAGGCCGCTTTTGAGAACAGTTTTATGGTCGACATGCAGTCGGCTTTTGGCTCCGTTGTGGCCCTCAACCGACCTCTCACCCGAAAAATTGCCGAATACATCAATGAGCAGAAGATTTTTATCGAGGTTATTATCTGTCCGCGTTTTGAGCCGGATGCTCTGGAACTCTTACTTAAGAGGAAAAACCTTCGTCTTCTTGAGACGGGTGAGCTCTCTCTTGACCGTGATCGACGTGATATTAAGAAGATTGCCGGAGGAATTTTGGTCCAGTCGGCCAACACCTATACCGTCACTGAGGCAGACTTGAAGGTGGTCAGTAAGAAGGTGCCGACAGAGCAGGAGATTCGCGCCATGCTCTTTGCCAATATCGTCTGCAAGCATGTTATGAGCAACGCAGTCGTCTTTGCCAAGGCGGCGGACGGGGAGGAGTGCACGGTAACCGGTGTGGGTGCAGGACAGATGTCGCGCGTCGATGCGGTCTGGATCGCCGCACACAAAGGCGGAAAGAATATTCCCGGATCAGTTATGGCCTCAGATGCCTTCTTCCCATTTTCGGATGGAGTTGAAGAAGCCGCAAAAGCCGGAGCAACGGCAATTATCTCTCCCGGAGGTTCGATCCGCGACGATGAGGTCATAGAGACAGCCGATCGGCTGGGCCTAGCCATGGTCTTCAGCGGAATCCGCCTCTTCAGGCACTAGTATGGGCCGCTACTTTGCTTCGCTCATAGCCTCTTCGGCCTCCTCTGGGGCTGACTCGGTCATAGACTCGATGAGCTTTTTCTTGGCCTCGATGCCCTTGGCTACGAGTGAGTCGGCGCCTACGTTTTCCCAGTAAAGAATGTGCTCGGGGTTGAGGTAGAGGGTGTCTGTTGGCTGATGGATCTCCTCTTCTCCGCGCTTCGTGACCGTGAACTTGCGCTCGCCACCGTTAAGAAGGATGCCGTTCTGGTCGACCTCTTGTGCCTGTGGCTGTAGGTAGTAGACCTCGGTGAGGTAGGGATGGCGGCCGTCTTTTATATGAAGTTTGCCGAAGAAGGCCTGATCGTTATCCAGAAGAACTACCTGGTAGAGGTCTTTTTCCGGCTGCACCTGGGTGGAGCGGTATCTAAACTGCTTCTTGGCGATACCGGCAACAATCAAAACAACAACTCCCACAACGAGGAGGCCCCAAAGTAGGCGGTTATTTTTGCTTCCGTGATGCATGTGTGTAGCGTTCATCTCATCCATGGGGAAAAAATTACGTATAAAAATTCTTTCTCGAGTTTAGCTTCTCAGCTGGGGGATGTCTATTACTCCGCTGTGGAAGGAGAGGATTCTGCGGGTGGCAAGACCTCTTCGGTGCTCGTCTGTGCCTCTTGATTGAGTATCTCGAGCTCTTGTTGTGCTGTCAGTGGAAGGATCTCGAAGCTCTGGTAGAAGAGGTCGAAGTCCTTATCCGGGATCGCCCCATTCGTCACGATGTAGAGTTTGCCGTAGGCTTGGAAGAAAAGCTGTACATGTTCCCAGTTAGGATTGTCGAGGGTGCGTACGGTGACCTTGAGGGCATCGTGATCGTTGATGATCAGCCGCTCGCGCATGACTGTTTTGCTTTTAAGGTCTGCCCCCATCTTGTCTATCTGTTCCTCGAGGGTTGTGGGTTCGTCGTCCAGAACAATTACGGCCCACTGAACGTTGTTGCCTTCCATTGAAGGTGGCTGGAAGCCACTCAGGTAGTCAAAAAATCGAATCGCCCTCCACTGGCTGGGGTACCCTACTTGAAAGGCGAAGGTTCGGTTGAGGTGGCGCTTCCAGGCCTCAGCTCCTTGGGGGTGGTTTAGGTAGCCCAGGGTCTTGTCCAGAACTGCTGCAAGTTGGGCTCGATTGACGGGGAGGTCTGGGCGGAAGGTCTGGTCCGGGAAGCCCTGCATCAGGCCCTTTTCCTGCACTGAACTGACGGCGGGAGCAAACCACTCAGTAGGGGAGACGTCGGGGAATATCTGCGTCGTCGCCAGCCCGATAGTGGGAAGAAGCAGCGAGAGTGCGATCAGCCCGGTGAGCTTCGGCGTAAGTTTCATACCGCCATTATAAGGGAAACCCGCTTGAACAAAAAGGCCCCCGCGAGCGCACGGCGCGAGCGCGAAGCGGAGTGAGCAATCCGGCTTTGCCGGTTGCGAACGGAAGCGGAGCTTATAAAAAAAGGCCCCCGCGGTTAGGCGGGGGCCTTTTCGAATTAATCAAGTATGAAGATCTGCATGAGCGCTAGGAGAGTCCTAAGGACTAAGTTCCGTTGCTGTTTGCAATCTGTAACCAGCTACCGCCGTCAAAGATGAGGGTGATAGTTTCGTACTGGGCCAGAGCAATATCCGCCCCACCAACAAGTTTCGTTGTGGCTGTCTGGTCGATGCTTACGGCCGTGGCATCAATATTGGTAATGACCAAGAGCTGACCTTCGGTAGCACCGGCTGTCTGAATCTGGACGATATCTAGACCGTTATCCTGACCTGTGATCTCTACGTAAGTTGCTGTTGGAGTGAGGTTTTCCGTAGCGGCATCGGCTGTTACCATCGTCAGGGTCTGTCGTCCGAAGACGGCTTTACCTGTGATGGTCGTGTTGATACCACTGGCACCAAGATTAACCGCCGAGGTAGTGGTTGTTCCGATGTTAACGATACCATCGGTACCGACACCATTTTTCAATCCACCATTGATGCTTACTCCTCCTCCGTTTGAGTTGCCACCTTGAGCGGCACCTCCGGCGAATGTAAGACTTCCACCAACACCTGAGGTGTTACCACCCTGACCACCGGTTAGGACTATGGCACCACCGGTTCCGGTTGCACCACCCTGTCCGGCTGTTACGTTAATGGCTCCGCCATTTCCGTCCGCACCACCATTGGTGCTTCCACCTTGTCCTGAAGTGATCGAAACTGTTCCTCCACTTGCGCCGTTAAGTGCGGTAGCACCGTTACCACCACCGTTTCCTGAGGAGATGGTTACATTACCCGCACCACCACCATTACCCGCACCGGTTGGATTTCCACCGGCACCTGCGCTCAGAGTAAGATCGGAACCGTTACCGGCAGTTCCGGTTGCTGAAGATCCACCCTGTCCACCGGTAATGCTAATGCTTCCGGAGCTTCCGGCTGCACCGGCACCGGCACCGCTACCACCACTCCCTGTTGTGAGTGTTATTCCACCCGAGACACCACCAATGGCATTCTCGTTAAGGCCATTTACACCCGCCCCTGTCTGAACGGTAATTGTTCCGGATCCGGTTGCGTCATCTGCTACCGCGGCCGGTCCCGTTGTGAGGGTAATCGCACCACCTGCGGCCGCACCACCATTGGTACTTAATCCACCGTTTCCAGAAGCGATAGTGACTGCGCCACCGGCACCACCCGCGACGTCATTTCCCCCTCCACCTGAACCTGCACTGAGTGAGATAGCGCCACCGGCACCACCTTGGCCACCACCGGTAGCATTCGCGCCACCGGTACCGGCTGTAATACTAAAAGCTCCACCGACGCCACCGGCCAGGTTGTTTGAGGCGGCACCGCCGGCACCAAGCGTCCATGCTAATCCACCACCGGTTCCACCGAAACCAAATCCGGCACCACCGATGGCACCGCCGGCTCCGAATGTAGCGGTAAGACTTCCTCCATTACCTGCAACACCACCAAATCCATCTCCGATTCCGGCACCACCGCTCCCTGTTGCGAGTGTGATTCCACCACCGGTTCCACCGTTGTTGCCCGCACCGTTCCCGGAAGTCGCGGCACCTGCTGTAAGTGAGAGCGCTCCTCCGTTCTGGCCATCGGTAGCAGCGGTACCACCGGTACCTGCTGTAAGTGAGATGTCACTTCCCGCGAAGGCGGCTGCTGAAGTTGCACCTGAGATCGCTATGTCGCCAACGTCGGCAACACCGGTCGTTCCATCTCCAACACGGATGGTAACACCTCCGACCGTTCCTGATCCGGCTGTATCACCGGTTGAGATTGTTACGCTGCCTGAGTTACCCGTTGTCGAGTTTCCCGATTTGAGAGTTACGGCACCGGTTGCACCGCTTGTCGTTGTACCTGACTGGACGGTTACGGTACCCGAGGCACCGCTTGTTGAGCCGCCCGCACCTGAGGTGACATTGACGTCTCCACCACTACCGGTTGCACCGGCGGTCCCACCTGTGACGGCGGCCGTACCACCTGTCCCAGTTCCTTGGCCCGCACCTCCGATGAGAGCTGACGCTCCACCACTTGAGTTGCCTGCCGTAGCGGCACCTGCTGTTATTGTTACCCCACCACCGGTACCCGAGGTCGCACCTCCGGTACCTGCCGTGAGTGAGATAGCTCCGCCGGCTGAGCTTGTGCTGCCCTGTCCTGCGGTATAGCTAAAGGCCGCACCGCTTGTTGCACCTGTTCCGGTAATGCTACCGCCGGTCGAAATATCGAGACCGATGGTGGTTATAGCCAGTGCCTGTGGGGCAGAGAGGCTTGCCAAGAGACCGATACTTGTTGCGAGTGCTACAAGTTGCCGTGTTTTTTTGCGTATCGCCGTGTTCATGAGAACGGGGTTAATTGATGTTTATTTTTAAAGGTATTACATAATTATACTGCACTAATGCACTTCTGGCAAGCCCCCCAAAATGAGGGGGAGGCATTATTTAGGCTCGACAGAATTCCCGGTGGTCACTAAAATGTCTTTAATATCCCACTATCTATCTTCACACGCGTGAAAACTGTTTACTCAACAAGCCAGAGCGATTACAGCATTGCAACTATCGGCAGCCACTCGGCACTTCAGATACTCAAAGGTGCAAAAGACGAGGGGTTTAAGACGATCTGTATCTGCGATAAAGCAAGCCGCAAGCCCTACGAGAGTTACAGGGTTGCAGACGAGATCCTTGAGGTTGAGAGCTTCGGTGACTTCTTTACAATTGAGCAGGAGTTGATTAAGCGTAATGCAGTCGTCATTCCACACGGCTCATTTATAAGCCATTTGGGGCCGGAGCGCGTCCAGGATCTTCAGTGCTTTCACTACGGCTCAAAGGGCATTCTGATCTGGGAGTCCGATCGTAAAAAAGAGCGCCAGTGGCTCCTTTCGGCCGGCCTTAATCTTCCTAAAATCTTTGAGCGTCCCGAGGATATCGACTGTCCCGTCATTGTTAAGTTCCACGGAGCTCGAGGTGGGCTGGGCTACTTCATAGCCAACTCAACCGGAGAGTTTTACGAAAATATGAAGCGCTACCCGGCCGAGAAGGACTACGTTATTCAGGAGTACATCGTGGGAGTGCCCATGTACTGCCACTTTTTTTACTCTCGTCTCACCAAAGAGCTCGAGATCATGAGCTTCGACAAGCGCTACGAGTCCAATGCCGACTCGATCGGGCGCATTGCGGCTCGCGACCAGCTCTCAGTCCATATAAATACCAGTTACACTATTGTCGGTAACATTCCCGTGGTGATTCGGGAGTCACTGCTGCCTCAGCTCTTCGAGATGGGAGAGCGTGTTGTTGAGGCCTCTCGCGATCTGGTGGATGCCGGCCTTTTCGGGCCCTTCTGTCTCGAGATGATCGTAGACAAGAACCTCAACTTCTACGTCTTTGAGATCTCCGCTCGTATCGTAGCCGGAACCAATCTTTACCCCAACGGTTCACCTTATACTGATCTTCGCTACGATGTTCCCATGTCGACCGGTCGTCGCATAGCTCGTGACATTAAGGAGGGGATCGAGAGCAACCAGTTTGAAAAAGTTTTGGGATAAGCGTGTCTGTGTGCATAATGAGTTTCGATGATTACTGACGCTGACATACAGGAGATTCTGGCATCGTATAAGGTCAACAGCCCATCCGATATAACTATCGGTGTGCTTGGCGGACACAGCGCCTTGGACGTCTGCGCCGGAGCAAAAAAATACGGATTTAAGACACTCGCCGTCTGTCGCAAGGGGCGGGAGAAGACCTACTCTCAGTACTACAGGACACGCGATGCCTCAAACCGTGCAGGCACCACTATCGGCTGTGTCGATGACGTGATCGTCCTCGACTCATTTGGCGATGTGCTCCTTCCCGAGGTCCAGCAGAAGCTGCTGGAGAAGAAGACGATCTTCGTCCACAATCGTTACTTCTGGGTTTACTGTGATTTTGAAAAAGTTCAGAACGAGTTCCGCGTTCCCATCTTTGGCCTTCGCCAAGGAGTTGCGATGGAGGAGCGGGATCATCCAAACAATCAGTACAAAATCCTGCAGAAAGCCGGTATCCGCATCCCGAAAATTGTGAGGGAGGGGGGAGTCGTGATGGAAGAGGGGGAGTTGCGTTCAGCACTCGAGAACCATTTTGCCGAGAGCGAGTCCCCGTTAATAGTCAAAGCGAGTGAGGCGACGCGTAGTTATGAGCGTGCTTTTTTCGTTATCAACAGTGTTGATGACTACTTCACTCTCGGTGGAAAGATGGTTGAGGAGGGGAAGGTGACTCAGGAAAATCTCAAGCAGGCCGTTATCGAGGAGTATGTCCTTGGCGCCCACGTAAATCTGAACTACTTTTACTCGCCGTTTGCCGGTGAGGTCGAGCTGATGGGGACCGATACGCGCCGCCAGACCAATCTTGATGGCTTGCTCAGACTCGATGCGCGCGAGCAGAGCCGGCTCTTGAGTCGTGGCTTTAAGCCAAAGATGATCGAGACGGGCCACTATGCAGTCACTATGAAAGAGTCGCTCGTTGAAAAGGCCCTCGAGCTGGGCGAGAAGTTTGTGCAGACGATGAAGACTGAGGCAGCTCCGGGAATGATCGGGCCCTTTGCTCTTCAAGGAGCCGTCGTAGCCGAGGATGGCCGCGAGGAGTTCGTCATCTTTGATGTCAGTATGCGCATCCCCGGCTCACCCGGAACCCGCTTCACCCCCTACTCGGGCTACCTGTACGGGGAGAGCCTGAGCGTCGGCGAAAGAGTCGCCCTCGAGCTGGCCGAGGGGCTAAAACAGGGACGCCTTCACGAGCTCCTTACCTAGGGATAGTCCGCTCAAAGCAGGTTTATTTAAGACTCGCCTTAACCGGCTGGCTTCTTTTGCTCACGGGGTAAGGGGTAAGTTAGGGTAGCTAGGCCGCACTGCTGTCGGTGCGCTCATCGCCTTTTTTTGCTGCGCGAGTGCTGTCGGGAGCTCCGTAGTGGCGAACTGTTCCATGCCCAGAGGCGGCCTGTCCCGGGTTGAACTCCCTTCTTCCTCGGTTGCGGCCCGCCTCGGCATCTGCTCCCGTAGGGCGTGTGGTTGCGCCGCTGAGTGTCTCTCCGGCCCAGGTCTGAACGCCTCTCACGACGGCCGGGACGACATTTTGTCCTGCAAAGCGTCCCTCGGCTCCGTTGTTTGTGGTCGGTGCTGAACGGGCGGCCTCACTTTGACCTCGTCGGCTTCTGAGCTGATCGCGGACGGCGCTCATGATGAAGGTGAGTGTGTGTGCGTTACCTTCTTGGGCGGCTTCCCAAAGCTGCCTCATCGTGGCTTGGTCTTCACGGAGGAGTTTGCGCATATCACCATAGTAGGTATCCTCCCGGGCTCCTCCATTCTCACGGTCAAACATACGTACTTGAGGGAGGATCATATTCACAAAACGCTGCTCGGGTGAGGTCTGCCCTTCCGCTGAGCTCACCCGCTGGGCGACCTCAATTAAGCGCTGGTTTAAAGGCCTGTTTTCCGGTGCGGACTCGGGCTGATTCTCTGCTGGTCGCATGAATTTTTGTTAGTTATTTTGAGATTCCCAGGTGGGGACTTTTATATATTATAAAATATATATAGATATATAGCAAGTTTCGGTTGTGATTATCGGGTTCCTCTGTTACCATTTCCGCGTGAAAGCCCTTCTACTTGCCGCTGGACGCTCAACGAGACTGACGCCGATCCCGGACAAAAACCTCCTGAAGTTCTTCGGAGTGCCCCTGATCGAGCACCAGTTGCGAGCCCTCCACAAGGCCGGCTGCACCGAGATCTACCTCGTGGGTGGCGTTCATAATCTCGAGTCTCTTAGGGAGATCGCGGCCCGCTGTACGGCCGATGGTTGTGCTGTAACCGTCGGGGAGCAGGAGCAGCTTGAACTTGGTATGGGGGGCGCCGTTCAGAGCGCGGAAAACTGGATCGGTGGAGAGCCAATTTTGGTCGTGAGTGGCAATGATATCGTCGACGAGTCGGCCTTTTCCTCGGTTATTGAGGCGAGTAAGGGCGGGTCCGGTTCTGAGGGTGTTCTGCTTGCTCGCAAGGTCTCAACCTACTTCCCCGGTGGCTATCTTGAGGCCGATTCTGAGGGGCGCATTAAAACGATTGTAGAAAAACCCGGAGCTGGTAACGAGCCCTCTGACCTTGTGAACCTCGTCGTCCACTACCATCCGGACTCAGCCGCTCTATTAACTGCCCTCGAGAGTGTGGAGACGGAGCACGATGACCGTTACGAGGTCGCGCTCCAGCAGCTCTTCTCGTCCGGTCTCGTCTATCGTGCGCTTCCCTACGAGGGGCGTTGGAATCCGGTAAAGTTCCCCTGGCACATTATTGACCTTATGAACGCCTTTTTTGAAGCACGGGGAGCCCAACTCACCACCCCATCCGACTGCCAGATCGCCGAGACGGCTGTGGTCAAGGGGCCGGTTGTCTTTGGGCATGGGGTTCGCGTCTTTGATAACGCCGTAATTATAGGCCCGGCCTACATCGGGGATAACAGCGTGATCGCAACGAATGCGATGGTGCGCGAGTCTCATATCGGCAGTAACTGTGTTATCGGCTTTGGTTCGGAAGTCGCCCGTAGTTATCTTGGCGACCATGTCTGGACGCACAGCAACTACCTTGGTGATAGTGTTATTGGAAACAACGTCTCATTCGGAGCGGGAACCGTCACGGGCAATCTGCGTCTTGATGAGGGGGAGATTAGCAGCGTGGTAAAGGGGGAGAGACTTGGTGCGGCGCGGACCAAGTTCGGCCTCGTTACAGGCGATGATGTCCGTGTGGGTATCAACACAAGTTTTATGCCCGGTATAAAGATCGGCTCAAATGTCTGTATAGGCGCCGGTATAGTGGTGGCGGAAGATGTTGAAGACGACCAGTTTGTGGCAGCAAAGTGGGAGCTAATCAAGCGCCCCAACAAGGCTGTTATCATGAAGCGGGATGCGTTATAGTGCTTGTGATATGTCCTCAGCTGCTCCAAAACTTTCCTGTGTCGTCCTCAACTACAACCTAAAGTATCTTCCACGTCTCTGTGTGGAGACTCTTCAGCGAAGTGTCTGTAACTTTGAGTTTGAGATCGTCGTAGTTGATAACGCCTCAACTGATGAGAGTCTCGACTATCTTCGCGCGATGGATGAGCGTGGTGAGATCCGCTTGGTTGAGTCCGGCTCGAATTTGGGCTATGGCAAGGGAAACAACCTTGGGGTTTATCACTCAAAAGGTGAGTACGTCCTTATCCTCAATCCTGATGTTGGGGTGGAGGAGAACACGCTGCAGCTGATGGTTGACTACATGGAGCAGAATCCCTCGGTTGGACTGATGGGGCCGCAGCTCTACTTCTTCAATGGTCAGATCCAGGACTCGTGCCGCCGCTTTATGCGCCCACAGGATCTTATTATCAAGCGAACGCCCTTGCGCCATCTGCCTTTTCTAAAAAAGCAGGTCGATGAGTATCTGATGACTGACTACGACAAGAAGGCAATGCAGGAGGTGGACATGGTAACCGGGGCCTGCATCATTCTTTCACGCGATTTTTACAACGAGATTGGCGGTTTTGACCCTCGCTACTTCCTCTTTATGGAGGATGCCGACCTCTGCCGCAAGGTCTGGCTGGCGGGTCGCACGGTAGTCTATATGCCCGAGGCACGTGCTCTGCACTATCACAAGCGTCTCTCAGGTGGAAGTATCTTCAAACTCTTTACGAAGCGCATCTTCTGGATTCACGTCCGCTCCGCACTCAAGTACTTCTGGAAGTGGCGCGGTCAGGAAAATCCCCACATTAAGTAATAACCTCACCTCGTCTCGCAACCGAGGCCGCACGAACCATTTACAAAGGTTGCGTTTCCAGAAAGAGTGGCGTTCCGATTATGCATCGGAACGCCCGACTTCCAGCAACCGGGGAAATGGTTCGTGCGGCCTACAAGAGTCTCAGATTAACCTTATCTGGGCAAAATAAAAGGCTCCTATCTTGTAAGCTTCACTCGCTCAGACCGGCAGAGCCGGATCTTCGCTCGCTTCGCGCTCGCACCGTGTGCGGCTGGTTTGTGAGCTCCGGCCTCGGGAAACCCGAAGGCCTTCGCGCTCGCACCGTGTGCTCGCGGATTGTGAGATTTTTGGGCAAAATAAAAGGCTCCCGGAGGAGCTTCTTTTATTTTTACTCTATGAATTCTGATTTTTGTTTTGTCTGTTTTTTAGAGTAGTGTGTTTTTGTTGTGATATCTTCAGCCGTTTTTCTTGTGGTTTAGCTCCTAATGCCTATAGTGTGTTGGCGGGTGGAGTCCAGAAGTTCGAACTGAAGAAATCATGTAATTGTATCACGGCTTAGAATAAGCGCAAACTCTTATTGTCGACGTAACGCATTAATATGGAACTGTTTAGATTAAAGACGGGGAAAATCATGCTGAAAATGGACCTTCTTTCGGTTCTTGAACGGGCCTTTGAGAGTAACGGAATGAGTCTTCAGACGGATGATGTTGTCGTTATCGCTTCGAAGGTTGTTGCTCTCTCACAGGGCAGGGAGGTCTCGCTGGAAGATATTGTTCCGAGTGAGCGGGCTCTGAGTCTTAAAAAGACGCGTTATGGTTTGGGGCGTGAAGATCCGCGTTTTATCGAGCTTGTACTGCGCGAGGCGGACCAGCTGATCGACGGGCCTATGCTCCTCACTCTCAAGGACACGACGTTTATCGCCTCGGCCGGGATCGACCGTTCGAATGCGCCCGAGGGAAAGGCTATCCTTTGGCCTTCTGAGCCATGGGAGGCGGCCTGGAAGCTCTACGAAGATATGAAGGCGCGATTTAGGGTAAGGCGGTTCGGGCTTATTATAACTGACTCGCAGTGTCAGCCGCTGCGTTGGGGGACGACCGGGCTGGCGCTCTCGTGGGCCGGCTTCAGCGGCGTCGAAGATCTGCGTGGTAAGAAGGATATCTACGGGCGGCCCCTGCAGGTGAGTCAGAAGGCTGTTGCCGACAACCTCTCATCTGCCGCCCAGATCTTGATGGGGGAGGGGAACGAGCAGGTTCCCTTCGTGGTGGTGCGTGGTGCTCCCGTCCACTTTAACTCACACAAACCCGACAAAAAAAGCGCCGTTGTGGCGCCTTCTAAGTGTCTTTACAGTGGGTTGTATGGCTCAGCTCTTAAAGGGTATCGTCCTCATCAATAAAGGGCATTACGAGTGTAGCGGTGAGGGAGTGCTCAACTTGGCCAAAACCAAGACCGGTGCGATTTCGTGTGCTGAAGCGGCGGCCGTTTTTAAGAATTGTGGCATCGAGCCGATAAGTCTGGCCCGTCTGCTCTAGTCCGATAGCGATAGTGACCTCGTAGGTCTCGTGGTCGCGTTCAAAGGTCACTTTCAGGCCAGCCGGGGTCTTTGTGACCTCGGTAACGTCCACCGTCCGAAGGCTGCGAAGTGAGGTGTCGAGTGCCTGAACACGTTCGGCGGTAAGGTAGTTCTCCGGGGTAAGTGAGACCGCCTCGTGCCGTGCCGTGGTGGGCGCCCCCGGCATCCCCTCAGCGTTGCGGAGCACCAAGCGGGCCGGAGCAGTGAGCGAAAATGAAGAGGTCCCGGTGCTGGTTGCGTGCTGAAGTTGCATGTTATTTTTTGTTATTTTTTTTAAAAACTTCAGAGAATTATATCGGAGTTGAATCTGAAAGTAAAGTCCAAGCCCTTTGCCGCTCTCTATGAGGCAGCCACACACGCTTGAGGCTGACGGATGCAGGTGAGTTGACAATTGCAACTCACTTGCATTACGATGAGGGCTCCGACGTTATAACTTTTACTATCAGCCCTTTCGATGAACTCACAATCTCTCCACTCAACTCTTGCCGAGGCGGGCTATAAGCTTACTGCTCCTCGAAAACGCATCATCGACTGGATACTCGCCTACGATGGGGTCTTCTCGGCTAGCGAGATCCTCTCTGATCTTGCAGACCTCGACACCGTCTCTGTCTATCGGACACTCGACCTCCTCTCGACGCTGGACATCATCCACAAGACGCTCTCACTTCACAGCGAGCAGCACTATGAGTTTCACGGAGAGGATCATCATCATCATGTCGTCTGTACGGGCTGCGAGCTGACTCAGTGTGCTCCCTGCGAGATCGCTGAAAAAAAGATTCGTGGCTTCTCTGATCTTCATCACACTGTGCTACTAACCGGTCTATGCACGGACTGTGTCGCCTAATTAAAGACCTAAACATCTTATGTCCACCCGTCCCTCATATATCATCGCCCTTATTCTTTCGCTGGCCCTACTTGCCGGCTGCACCTCATCGGAGAAGCCCGGGGTCGGTCAGGAGGAGCAAAATCCAACGATTGCCGCCTCGATCTTTCCCGTCTACGATTTGGTCAGGAACGTTGCTGGTGATGACGCCACTGTTGTTCTGATCCTTCAGCCCGGCAGTAGTCCCCACACCTTTGACCCCACTCCTTCAGCCCTCAAAAAGCTTGAGGGTACGGATATCTTCTTTTCCATAGGTCTGGGCCTCGACGGCTGGGTCAGTAATCTCACCTCAACGTCTCCGGGTGCACGAGAGGTATCTCTTGAGCGTGGAGTTGAGCTTCGTGCGTCGGAAGAGGAAGATGAGGGGCCCCACGACTCTCACTACTGGCTGAGTCCCGCGAACGCCGCGATTATGGTCCAGACGATTGCCGATGAGCTGAGTCGGGAGGATCCTGCAAATGCAGCCGACTATGCCGCCCGCGCCGCCGCCTACAACAAGTCGTTGATGCAGAAGGTAAAAGAGTGGCAGGCCGAGCTCGCCGACCTTCCCACCAAAGAGATCGTCACCTTCCACGACGCCTTTTTCTACTTTGCTGATGAGTTTGGTCTCACGATCGTC
>PFRX01000033.1:0-13275 GCA_002788775.1 Candidatus Peregrinibacteria bacterium CG_4_9_14_0_2_um_filter_53_11
ACGACAACCACAACCGAGCCGGAGACCGGCAGTCCCGAGGGAGCTCGCGCCTGTCCTGTCGACAGTCAGAACTGTGTTGAGCCCGGCCAGTACCGCTCGCTCAACAGCTCAGATAATAATGGTTTTTGGTGTGGAGGACCGGCAAGTATGACCTACTACTCGGCCTCTCAAGTTTACTGTCCCCCTGCAAGCGCTAACTCCACTACAAGTAGAATGTGGACCGGTAGTGAGGTAAAAGCAGTTCTCGACTCGCTGGGCTCAGGATGGGGCCTGTGTCGTCCAACTGACTCAAATTGTATGGAGCCGGGTGAGCAGGGCACTTATAACGGTTGGTGTGCCTGGCTTCCTCCCAGTGATACCGGGCCCATGCCTTTCTACGATCCCTCAACTCCAAGAACGTGTCCCGGTCTTGATGAAGTGTATCCTACCCAGCAGACTCAGCCGGGTGAGGTGAGGCCGTCCGCTCCTGACTCGGTTCTTCCGAGTGGTCCTGCTCCTTTGGCTACTATGCGTGAGTGTGCCGCGGGTGAGATTCCCACTCATCTTTCTGCATGTCAGATACCTATGTATCGCTGGCAGATAGCAGAGAAGCGTTGGGAAAAATGTAGTGCACCTTCAACAACTTCTCCGGGAGCCTTTGGTCCTCGGGAGGGATACACCAGCTGTCAGTCCATGATGTACGATCTTGAAAAAGACTGGCGTACCGAGCGGTATCTCGTTCGTCCTCCTGAAACCTTTGGTGAGTGGTATGAGCCCTCATGGGATGCCACCAAGTCTCTCCACCGCTACTCACCCGAAACCGATGACTTTGTTGCCTGTGATGCCTCGGATACGCTCCCTGTCCCCGCTGCCACCGGTTTCGCCTCAGGCGAACCGCTGAGTTACCGTGCACCGTGTGTCCAGGTTCCGGAAAAGGATCGGGGTTGGATGCTCAAACGTTACCGCTCAGAGAATGCCATGTACAAGCGCTACGACCAAACTGTGAGGGCTGCGCCCGAAGCTCTCAGTCGTCAACGTCCCGAGCAAACTCAGGCCACACTTCCAACAACGACACGCCCGGCTCTTACCTCACTTGAGGGTGAGCAGTGCCGCAGCTACCTTGTGACTCTTCGTCAGGGCTTGCTCAGTGACAAGCAGTTCTGGAAAGACATGAGCAACCAGTTCGCGGGCGCTCCTGCCGGTTATCCCGGTGGCGATCATATTCAAGATCTTTTGGACCAGTCATATGAGCGCATTGTGACACTCGATCGTCTTGCGCGAAAAGGGGAGTGCTCCGATGGAACGCTCGAAACTATCTTTGAGAGTCGTGGAACCCTCCACTCCGAACTTTTCTCCGAACTTTCAGTAGTGCTTCCCGATGTTCAGGACTATGGTGCATTCAGTTCATGTCAGGCTCGTTTGGGAGACCGCTCCAAACAGCTTGAACTTCTCATCGGTGGTGTTGCTGACGAGGATAAGAAAGCTCAGCTTGAAAGTCTCAAAGATGAACTTGATGCCCAGCTCGAGGACTTCGATGAACGATCCGATGAGTTCAGTTATGACCTCATCGGTGAGTGTCAGAGTTACTACCGTCAGACCCAGCATACAATCGCGCCGTTGCTGATTTATGCCGATGAAGATATTAATCGCATTATCGATGAGGTTGTGAATAGTAATCTTGGGGCGGCCGGTGCTCGTCTCCGTTCTCAGCTTGAGGCCCAAGGTAAGGAGATTGAGGCTCTTCTCGTTCAGGTCGCCGAGCTCCATAAGAGCTTGGAGCGTATCAGTGCCGCCGCCGAGACTCTCTCGAGCCAGATAACCATAAGTTATGGTGCATTCTCTCGCATCGACAGTCGTTTTGAAAAGGAAAAGAATGAGATTCAGGCATCAAAAGATGAGCTGATTCCCCTTATTGAACAGACCGCAACATTGATCGACTCAGCCAACTGTGTTCGCGGTGAGAATCGCAATCGAGTTCTTGGTAATCTTGCTCGTGCCGGTGCGATCAACTGGATCAGCGATCGCGGTGTTGAGATAGCTCGACGCCTTGACGCCTTCGCCAGTACCTGTAAGGCAAAATCCGTCGTAAAGAGTGATATCGATGCTTTAGAGCAAATTGTCGGAGAGCTTGCCGATCTCAATCAAGAAGACTCATGGAAGGAAGGTATGATGCCCTTTGAGGATGTGCCTACTCATGAGTGGTATTACGGCCCAATGCTGACTGCCAGCGCAAATGGCTTCCTTACTCAGGGACGCCCCGCTGAGTCGGTCCTTCGGCAAGATGCTCTGCTTATGATTGTGCGTGCAGCCGGTGCGACAGATGCGGAGATCATCGGTGACTGCTCAGGCTTCCCAACAGCCGTAACCGAGGTCTCACCGTATGCCCGCTGTGGAGTTAAGGCCGGCCTCGATCGTGGCCTTTCTTTGAGCGGCTCTATGCTGACGCCGATCACTCGCGTTGAGGTTGCCGCCTGGCTTGCACAGCTGAAGACGCTCTCGTCAGAGAATGGTTCAGCTCTTGAGTCTTACAGCGA
The DNA here is from genome assembly GCA_002788775.1 of Candidatus Peregrinibacteria bacterium CG_4_9_14_0_2_um_filter_53_11. GTDB lineage: Bacteria > Patescibacteriota > Gracilibacteria > UBA1369 > UM-FILTER-53-11 > UM-FILTER-53-11. Next base: position 2,514 of record PFRX01000033.1, read on the forward strand.
TCTTGCGGATCTTACCGTCACCGAAAGAGAGGCCGTCGCCGCTGTTGTATCAGGTAACTACATGGTAGGAAACGTCTCCTCAACCGGAGCTTCCTTTAAACCTCGCGACTCACTTACTCGTGCGGCGCTTGCCGTCATACTCGAAAAGTTTGTTGTCGTGCCTCAGTAGTTCAGTTTCGCCACCAAGGAGGGAGCCGGTCTAGACCGGTACTGCCGAACTAAGAAAATCGCGAAGGAGCTTCAACGCTTCCTCGCGATTTTCCGTTAGGACGAGCTGCTGTCGTACTTTTGAGGCGTCTCGCAGGCCTTTTATGTACCAGCTATAGTGTTTGCGCATCTCGAGCATACCCCACTGCTCGTCTTTAAAGTTGCAAGCAAGCTCGATATGCCGTTCGATCCGTGTGAGCTTTTCTTCAAGTGTTGGTGGCTCCCAGCTCGTTCCTTCAAGGGCGGCGAATATATCCTGAAAAACCCAGGGATTCCCAAAACTTCCACGTCCCACCATAACTCCATCAAGCGGTCCGATTTTCTCAACGGCATCGGCTCCCGAACAGATGTCACCATTTCCTATGACCGGAATTGAGAGCTCCTGTTTGAGCCGGTGCATCGGCTCCCAGTCTGCGCTGCCGCCGTACATCTGCTTGCTCGTGCGGCCGTGGACTGTGATGAGCTGTGCTCCGGCTCGTTCCATTCTGTGGGCGAAGTCGAAGAACTGCCCTTCGTCATAGCAGCTCGTTCCTATACGCATCTTCACCGAGACGGGCAGGTTTGTTCCCGCGACCGTTGCCTCTACAATCCTCTCGGCAAGAGAGGGGTCTTTGAGTAGTGCCGAGCCGTGGTCTGAGCTGACGATCTTCTTTGCGGGGCAGCCCATGTTGATATCCACCGCGTCGACGCCGTGCTCAGTTAGAAAGGCGGCAGCCGCCTTAAACTTCTCGGGATCTTTTCCAAAAAGTTGAGCAACGATTGGACGCTCTTTTTCAGGGTTGAATATTACTTGGCGTATCGTGGCTTTATTCCCATGTAGAAGCCCATCAATATTGGTGAACTCGGTGAAACAGATCACCCGTGGGCAGACTTCTTTTACTAACTCGCGGTAACTCGAGTCGGTGTAACCCGCCATGGGGGCGAGTGCAACGATCGGGCGGGGGTGTGTCTTCCAAGAAAAATCGCTCATTGAGTTGAGTGTATAGGAACGGTGGAGGTATCATAAAAGCTTTAGCTCAAAACGCAAAGCCTTTCTCTGGGGGCCCTGTTTTTTGCGCTAAGGTGTTGTGAGCTCTTGTGGACCTTTAGAGTGAGTCCTCTTCATCCCCAAACTGGGGGAGGACGTTGTCGATCGCACCCCACTCACTATCCTGCTCTTCGGGGACGATCAGGGTGATCTTATCTCCGATTGAGGCGCGGTAGTAGGTGATGGATGCCAAAAGTACGTTATAGGCCTTTCCTCCGGCAAGAACCTTGTACTGACCATCTTCATGGACCAGTGGTCCGATGACGCGCTTGCGCTCAACCGGCCCAATCTGCTTGTAAATGAATGAGCCGTCGTCTGAGATCGTCAACTTAAGGACATCTCCGGGAACGAGTTTTGACTTGCTGGCGTAGTTTGCAGGAACGGGGTAGGACTTGCCATCCGGCCCGATCATCTTCTGGCCGTCGAAAATTCCCTCCACGATCTGCCCCTCGGGGTCGACCGCGAGCCCTGAGGCCTTGCGTGAGTAGCTTTTTTTGGCTGTGAGTGAGAGGTCTTCTCCTCCCAGCTCCGCTAGAACCTGGCGTGCTGAACGAAGATTCGACTCTGCGGAGTCGAGCATCTCTTTAAGAAGTGCAAGTTTATCTGCAGCTGACATATTGGTCTCGGTTTAATAATTTAGTTTTTTAACTAGCACAATTATAGCAGTCCCGGGTGCCTTTGTCGAGTTAGAGGGGGTCGCGACTCTGAGGCTCTTCGTGAGGGGGACCCTTCTTAACGTAGCGGTCAAAGAGCGTTCGTCGTGCAACACCCACATTCTTGAAGATTCGGAAGGTGAAAACCACCGTGGCTGCAAGGTAGAGGTCGAGTCCGAGGAGGTCTCCAAAGAGGGTGATGCCCAGTGCGAGTAGGATATTGAAAAGGAGTCCGGTGCTGAAGAGCCAGGGGTCGTATTTATCTTTGGAGAGCTGAGCTCGCATCGCTCCAATAAGAGCATCCACAATACCCAAAATGACTACGGCAGTATAGCGGGTGTACTCCACTGGAATCGTAAAGGGGAGTAGGAACCCGATAATCACACCGGCTAAAATGCCAATAAGTGCGTAGATCATTACTTCCTTTTAAATATCACTTTTTCGTTTTTCGCGCCAGCAATGCGCAGATCTATGTAGCTCAGTGGTTCGTTATAGATATCGAGCTTGTCGAGCGCGCGTTTGAGCTTATCGAGCTGTTTGTCTATGTCACTGGTTAAGTCGAGCCAGACTACGAAGCCTTTTTCGGTGGTCAGGTGGAGCTCTCGCTCAATTTTTTTCCACTCACCACTGATTACCTTCATGCCGAAAAGCTCCTGGAAGCGGTTGAAGCCCCGAGTCATAAGGTACAATTTTTCCTTTTGTACAAACTGGTTTCCGTCGATCACCAGTGGCTCATCGCTCTTTAAGCTCAAAAGAGGGAGCGCCTCATTCCGGGTGGTACCCTGGGCAATTACATAGCCTGTCTGGTTGATTGTCATAAATGACTCTCCTTCTGGAGCGATTACGTGAAGCTGTAAGACCGCCGGGTACTCTTCGATGCTGAGCACGACTTGGTTGGGATAAGATTTTTTAATCTTTGCGAGCAGGAGCTCGTGTTTGAAGGTCTCCGCAAGCTCATCCGTAAGTGTATCGGTCCTGAGGAAGAGAATATTGCGCCCCTTAAGTTTGTCCAGGAAGGGCTGCAGTGAGCTGACGGGGATGGCCTGGCCGGGCTTCTCGACGGTTACTTTTTTTACGGTGAATATGGTCGAGAAGAAGACGAGGTAGCTCGTTCCGATTACTACGGCGATGCCACCAAGGAGTAGGAAGAGGCGAGAGAGGAGTTGTGCAAAAGGGGAGGCGAGTCTGCGTGAGCGTCGTCGACGAGGCTGTGAAAGCCCGGATGAGGGCACGCTGCGATTTCGCTGCTTCCGCTGCTTCAAAAGAAGGTGATTGAAGCGTCTGCGCATCGTAGTATGAAGGGGGGAGGGGGCGTCCTTTTTTTTGAAAAACATGGTGTGGCGAACAAGAAAAAAGCTTGTACATAATACAAGCCCTTGGGGTCTTAGGGAACACGGAATACTACGCGGCTACCACTTCAGGTTTCTTGGCGGCAGCAGCCTTTTTAGCCTTGCCGGCACCTTTGCGGGGAGCTGGTTTCTTCACGACCGGAGCTTTTGTGGAAACTGATTCCTGCCAAGCCAGTCGTCGCTCGCGTGCTTTTTCTTTGTTGCGTCGCTTGCGATCCTTGGACTTTGGACGAGTGAACTTCATCGTCGTAAGGCCGTGCTGGTGATTTGTACCTCGGTTTGACATATACGGCAGGAGGATACTGGCTGTCTGGCTCAAAGTCAAGCAATCATGCCTTATGAATACTTTTCTAGTGTCCGTGATTATTTTTTGTTATACTCGGTGCCGCATGTCAGATCAGAAAACTTATGACGTTATTGTGATCGGAGCCGGGGTAGCCGGACTTAGTGCAGGCATGTACTGCGGACGTTTTAATATGAAGACGCTCGTTATTGGTGAGATGCCCGGCGGTATTATTACAACAACTCACTTGGTTGAGAACTATCCCGGAATCCCCTCCATTACCGGTCTCGATATGGGGACGGTGTTTATAGAACATGCTCAGAAGTTTGGTGCCGAGCTCAACTATACGCGTGCAACAAGTGTCGAGAGGCTTCCCGAGAATGGCGGTGGGGCTAAGAGTTTCTTTAAGGTCTCGACCTCGAGTGATGAGTACCTGGCAAAGACCGTTATTTTTGCTACGGGGACTCAGCATAAAAAACTCAACGCACCCGGAGAGGATGAGTTTTCCGGTAAGGGTGTCTCGTACTGCGCTTTGTGTGACGCCGCTTTCTTTAAGGGGAAGCGTTGCTGTTTAATCGGTGGTGGTGACTCTTCCGCGATTGAGGCCCTTATTCTTGCCGAGCAGGCCGGAGAGGTTACGATGTTTGTTCGTCGCGATGTTCTTCGTGCAGAGCCCATCAACTTGAAGAAGGTTATGGAGCACCCAAAAATTACGGTCCGCTTCCAGACCGAGGTAGCTGAGATTAAGGGGGATGAACACGTCACCTCCGTTGTACTGAAGTCGGGTGAGGAGCTTCCTATGGATGGGGTCTTTATAGCAATCGGTCACGTGGCTCTTTCGGAACTTGCCAAGAGCATCGGTGTCGAACTCGATGGTCACGGCCAGATCAAAATCAATCGCAAGTCGGAGACAAACATCGAGGGCGTTTATGCCGCCGGCGATGTCTGTGACACACCCTTTAAGCAGGCGATCACCGGCGCTGCCGAGGCTGTTATGGCGAGCTACTTCGCCTATCAGTATGTCCAAAATAACGAAGTAGCCTAATAAAACCTACCATGGCAGAGACCGACTCTTTTAATGATGACCGAAAGCCCTCAACCTTGAGGCTGTCAGATTATACTCCGCCCTATTTCCAGCCTGAGCGGATTCACCGCACCTTCGATGTGAGGAGTCGCACTGAGGTTGTGGTAACTCAGCTTCTTGAGGGCGTAAGTCTTACCGAGCACGCACCCAAAGGGCGGAACCAGCAGCTGATTTTTGATCTTGGAGATAACTTTTTTGGGACGGCTCCCGCCGATCGTATACAGAAGGTTACGCTGGATGGTGTTCTTCTTGAGGAGGCTGACTTTTCTCTGCACTCCGGGAAACTCTTGATCGAGGCTGAGCTCCGCGAGGGTCAGTCGCGTTCGATTGAGACGGTTGTGGCGCTCAATCCTTCTGCTAACAAGGCCGCCGAGGGGCTGTACGAGTCGGGAGGAGACGGCCGCTCGATGCTTGTCACTCAGTGCGAGTCTCGGGGCAATAAGAGGATTGGTCCGTTGCAGGATCGTCCCGATGTTATGACCGAGTGGAGGACGACTCTCATCGCCGACCCTTCAGTGTTTCCGACTCTCCTCTCGAACGGTGTCATTATTGAGGATGCTACTCTTCCTGATGGTCGCCGTAAGGTGACCTATGATATGACCGTGCGAATGCCTCCGCATCTTTTTGCCGTCGTGATCGCACCGAAAATGGCCACCCTTGCCGGTGAGTATGAGCAGGGTGGTGGTTCCGGAGTAAAGCTTGAGGTCGTCGCCGACCCACAGTATCAGGACCGGCTGAGTCTTGCACTGGAAGTTCTAAAAGCCGTCATGGCGTGGGATGAGAAGACTTTTGGCTACGTTACCCAGCTTCCCGAGTACCGCTTGGTTGCGACTGAGATGTTTAACTACGGAGCGATGGAAAATCGCGCACTCAACATCTTTAACGCTCTGAGTCTTTTGTGGAACCAGCGTTCCGAGACGGATGCTAACTTTTGGCGCGTTGTGACCGTGGTGGCCCATGAGTTTTTCCATGATAAGACGGGCAACGATGTGGGAATCCGTGACTTTTTCCAGCTCACTCTAAAAGAGGGACTGACGACCTTCCGTGAGCAGCTTTTTTCACGCGACTTTGGCCTGGGCGAGCTCGAGAGAATTAATACGATCCGCTACCTCCGCCAGATAACCTTTGTCGAAGACGATGGCCCTCACGGTCGTCCGCTTCTTCCGAAAGAAGTTATGAGCGTTGAAAATCTTTACGGTGGAGTCACCTATGAAAAGGGTGCGGAGTTTTTCCGTATGATTCAGACGCTCGTTGGAGAAGAGGCCTTTGTTAAGGTTATGAAGGAGTACTATCGTCGTTTTAACGGTCAGGTTGCTACGATTGAGGACCTTGTCTCAATTAGTCAGGAGGTCTCGGGTCTCAACTTGGCTCAGTTTAGGGAAAGTTGGCTCGATCAACATGGAACGCCGACCTGCCATGTAACCACAGAGTATGATGAGGCGGCCCAGAGTTACACCCTCTGTGTTCGACAGGAACCATACCGTCCGGGGCAGAAGCCCTACTACTTTCCTCTGAGGATGGGGCTGCTAGCCTCCGATGGACAAGATATCCCTTTGAAGCTGAGTGGCGAGGTGAGCTCCCACGACCTGCAACGGGGTGTCTTGCACGTATCAGAATCGGAGCAGACCTTTGTTTTTACCGAAGTTAAAGAGCGTCCGGTCGCCTCGTTGATGCGCTCAGCGTCGGCGCCAATGCGTCTCTACTATGAGCTCTCCACCCAGGATCTTCAGTTCTTGATGAAGAGTGATACCGATACCTTCAACCAGTGGGAGGCCTCTCAAGAACTAGCCGCGCGCGCACTCGTAGAGTGCGCGCGCTCATGGCAGCAGACCGGTAAGATCACCGTACCTTTCGAGATTCTTGAGACGTACGAGAGCGTTCTTGCCCGTGCCGAGGCTGCTCCCGGACTGATCGCCGAGATGTTTGCCCTGCCCGCCGAGGAGATCGTCCTTCAGCGGATGGGGGAGTATGACTTCCATGCCGCCTACTATGCCCGCAAGGCGCTTAAGGCAGCTCTGGGGGGCCATCTTTCCGACACAATGGAGTCGCTCTACCATCAGCTTCATGGAGATGGTTCTTACAGCCGAGAGGTTGAGTCGATGCACCGTCGACAGCTAAAAAATGTCGTCCTGAGCTATCTCGTTGAAGCTGATCCTCAAAAGTATCTTCCCCATGCCGAGCGTCAGTTTAAAGAGGCGACAAACATGACCGACGAGTTTACGGCTTATGCCCTCCTCTGTAATGGGGCATCGGCCTTCCGCGAAGCTGCCGTTAAGGGCTTCTACGCAAAATGGCACACCGATCCCTTGGTATTTGTGAAGTTCCTGGCGCCGCAGGCTACCTCTACGACGACTCCCGATCTGCTTCAACGTCTTCAGGAGATCGAGAAGGTGCCCGAGTATGACCCCTCTGTTCCTAACCTTGTTCGGGCACTCTGGTACAGCTTTGGTTACAACATCCCCGCCTTTCATGCCGAGGACGGAAGCGGTTACCGCGCCCTCGTCGACAAGGTTATCTTCTATAACTCCTCAAATCCTCACCTCGCCGCCACTCTGATGCGGCACTTCCAGATCTGCACCAAGCTCAAAGATCCTCAGCGCTCTCTGATGCGTGCTGCACTTCAGCGGTTAAAGGAGCTTCCGGATCTTCAGTCGGCGGTGCGTGAGCTGGTGGATCCCATCCTAGAAGAAGACCACGCCTGATAAGGTTGCCGGGATGGCCCTCTCCTTTCACCGAGCTTGGCTCTGCCTCTGTGGAGCGGAGTATCTTACTTGTGTAGATTCTGGCGGAAGGACTGGTAGGCTTCGCTATTTTGAATTTTTTTGCGAAGAGTAAGATCGGTCTGAGCCGGACGTGTTGTTCGCTCAACTGAGAGCAGGAGGGCGAGCTCATCGTCATCCAGTAGACCATGAGAGCTTATGGTCTCAACAATCGAGACCTTCTTTTCGAGTGCTTCTTTAACGAGCTCAGCGGTTACTTCATACCCCAGGTAGGGGTTGAGAGCCGTTGCTGTAACTAAACTTCCGTCGAAGAGCTTTTTGATCCGCTCCTCATCGACCACGACTCCCTCGATACAGTCGGTGCGGAGCATCGTGCAGGTGTTGGTGAGGAGTGAGAGTGAGCCCAGGAGGTGTTTGATAATGAGCGGTGTCATCACGTTCAGCTGCAGCTGGCCGGCTTGGGCGGCAAGGGTTATAGCTTGGTCTGAGGCCATAACGTCGTACCCTGCCATGTGGACCGCCTCGGGTACGGAGGGGTTTACCTTGCCCGGCATTATCGACGAGCCGGGCTCAACCTCGGGTAAGATGATCTCGGCAATCCCTGTTAGCGGCCCCATGTTGAGTATCTTAAGGTCGTTTGCGATCTTAACGAGGTCGACTGCCAGTGCGCGCAGTGCGCTTGAGAGAGCTACAAAACAGGTCATGCTCGCGGTGGTCTCGAACAGGTCGTCAGCCGGTTTAAGGGGGAGTTTTGTAAGTTTTGCGAGTGTCGCAACCACCTTTTTTTGGAAGTTAGGATGCGTTGTTATACCACTTCCCAGTGCCGTTCCTCCAAGGCCGACCTCGAGTAACTCCTCGGCACCGATCTTCACTCGTCTGAGTGATTTTTCAAGCATCGTCACATAGGCGTGGAACTCCTGCCCCAGCGTCATCGGTACCGCATCTTCAAGATGTGTCCGTCCGACTTTTATTAGTGAGCGGTAGCGGTAGGCGAACTCCTTGAGGGACTTTGCGAGCTCCTCGCCGGCTTGTAAAAGTGGTGTCACAAGAAAGAGTGCGGCAATCCGCAACGAGGTGGGCGTCACGTCGTTACTCGACTGGCTCATGTTGACGTGGTTGTTGGGGTGGACGGGGCTGTAGCTGCCCAGAGGGTTACCGAGCATCTCATTCGCCCGATTTGCTATAACCTCATTCGCATTCATGTTGAACGGTGTGCCCGCTCCCGCCTGGATGATGTCGAGGGGAAAGTACTCGTCCAGATGGCCTTCCGAGAACTCTTCAGCGGCACGCATAACTGCATCGCCGCTCTTTGCCTCAAGCAGCCCGAGTCCCAAGTTGGTCTCAGCACAGGCCCGTTTAACCAAACCCAGTGCTCGAATGTATACGCGTGGAGCACGCTGGCCGGTGAGCTTAAAGTTGGCGAGTGCTCGAGTGGTGAATATCCCGTAGTAGGACTCTGCCGGAACCTCAAGGGGGCCGATCGCATCATGTTCTGTACGCATCTTCTCCATTGAGCTGATCCTACACCATTTGCTTTAAAAAGCGAAAAGAGACATACTTAATTACTGATTAACATCAAACTTAGTATGAGCTTAATCTGGCTACTTTTCATTGTTATCCAGCTCATCTCGGTAACGTTCATGGGGATAAGTATTATGCGTCTCTATGGTTATGTCCGAAAGTATCGTTTCAATGAGTCGAACTACACCCTACTTCTGGGGTTTATTCACCTTAACTGGGTTGCAACCGCCTATATCGTAGCCGTTCCGGTCTGGGCCGTACTCTCATTTTTCTTCCTCTTCCACTAGTCTATGAGTCTTATTACCAAAGACAACACCAACCGAAATTTTAAGGGGCAGCTGCATGATGAAGAGGTGCTCTGCTTTACTCGTCAGCACTGGGTTGTCTTTCTCCAGCATATTTTTATTTACCTTATTATAGGTCTGCTCTTTTTGGGGTATACCTTTTTGATTGCCACGGACTTGGTGAGCTCGCTCTTGGGAGAGGCTGGGATAACCACCGCTCGTCTCCTTGTCGTTGCTGCCTCAATCTATCCGCTGCATCGTTTTTTTATTGGCATATTCAACTACTACTTAAAGACTATTGTCATTACCGACCATCGTGTCGTCCAGCTCGATAAGACTCTCTACCTTAATGATAATCGTGATGCTGTCGGGCTCGTGGAGATTCAGGACGTTACGATGAAACAGCATGGGATCATGCAGACGCTTTTGGACTATGGTAGCATTGAGCTGGTGGTCTCTTCGCCGGGTGAGCTCAAGTGCTTTAAGTACGTTCCCAATCCCGGCTACCATTTCAGAAAGATCAACAAAGCAAAGCGTTTACAGCTCTTGGGGGTGGATCAAAATGAGCGTGAACATCGTGGGGTCGTAAGGGAGGTTGAGCTCCCCACTGTTGCGGTAAAGGAGTAGCTATGCTATAATAAAAAGATTTTCCGTGAAAAAATCACATAAATATAAAAAGTCATGGCTGATAGAGTTGGTCCAGATGCCCCCACGGATGTTGATAAGCACGAGATAAAAACCACGGTGCCTACCGCACGTGATGATCTCGCAAAGCTCCGTGCTGAGACGGGCAGGCTCGATCCCGATAAGCTCGATGTTCCTGAGCAGTTAGTTCCCGGACTGAGTGCGGACGTTGTTTTGAAGAAGGTTTTTGAGAAGTTGAAGGTTAAAAGCTCCACGACGTCCGTAGAGCACCTTAAGCTGGCTCTGAGTACCTCGGGAGTTGATCTTAAAAAACTCAAGATCACTACCTACAAAGTTGATAAAGGAACACTGGTTCTTGCTGGAAAAGAAGATGGAAAAGATAAGCAGTACACACTCAACCTTCTGCCCTGGCATATGTTTTTGAGTAAGTCTGTTGAGAAGAAAGAGGTTTTAAAAAACTTCTATGCGTTGGGAGAACACGAGGGTGGAAAGCCCATCAAGTACGCCGAGGCTCTTGTTGGTTCTGTCGATGCCACAAACCATAAAGATCGACTCCGTTCTAAAGAGTGGTATGAGAAGAAGGTTTCTGCCGCAAGACTTCTTCACGACCTTTATCACTCAAGTCCAACCCGTTTCGACGCGCCGACGCAGGCACTTCTCAAGGCAAATGCGGCGATTATCGAGATGCTGGCCTATACCCCCGTTACCACAGCCGCCCAGTTTCAGCAGAAGTTTGAAAAGTCCCATGGCTACACCTTCGGTCAAATTGGAGGTGCGGGTGGAGTTTACAATATCGTTCTGGCCTTTCAGCGTGTCCTCGATATCTATGGCAACGATGATGAGCTAATAAAAGAGGCCGACACGGAGATGAAACTCGTCATCGGAACCGAGCAGAACAAACAAGAGGAGCGTTACTCCGCCGCTTATACGCCTGTTGAATCTACACCTCCGCCTAGAGAAGGGGAGACCCCGGGACCCGTGGAGCCGCC
>PFRX01000033.1:13291-18337 GCA_002788775.1 Candidatus Peregrinibacteria bacterium CG_4_9_14_0_2_um_filter_53_11
CCTGTGCCGGTTCCACCAGAACCTGGAGAGACTGAGCCGCCAAAGCCACCAGAACCCGGTGTACCACCGATCGTTATTACCCGTGGTGAGCGGTATCCTTCCGACTGGCACGAGCGTGTGACCGACCGTCCCGCCCTCTTGGTCCCGCGAAGCGAGATGTACTCCGAGGCCGGTTATAAAGAGGCCGTCTCTTCTCAGCTGATTGAGACCTACTCTACACAAGGCCTTAATCCAATGCTCGACTCGCTCAAGGAACTCGACGTCGCTAAGCGTGAGGAGGTTTTGGGAGCGATGCTTACGAAGATGAAGGAGGTGAATCTGGCTGCAGCCTACACTCTGCTTGCCGAGATTGTCGGTGGCGGACGGGAGGGCCTTCGAAGTCGTCTTATAGAGGGAGTCAAAGCGAATATTGCAGCCGCCCCTAATCCCAATGATATGGCCTACTGGGAGCTTCAGCTCATGCAGCATGAGGCACCTCAGGGTGTACTTCCAAAAGATCGGGTTAAGAAGCTGATGGATAAGATGGCTATGATCGATGCTACAAAGCTCAAGCCCGAACACCGGGAGACGCTCGAGCGACAGCGCGCCTACCTTGCGATGTTTGTGAAGGCCCCGCTCGCTCGAGATCTTGTTACTACGGCTCTTTCTATCACCGAGACCTCACTTGAGGATCCCGGTGATGTTAAGGACTTTCAGGGACAAAGCCGTGAAGAGATTAAAAAGGATCTCAATGGCGGTGTTGATAATGATGAAGAGGTTTACTACGCCTCACGTCACGTTCTGGAGATGCTTAATGTTCTTGTGACTTATGCCTATCCACACTATGTGAAACAAGGTTGTAAGATCGACAATCCTATCTCTTACTTCCTTTCTTGGATCGAGAACGGTGAGTCGAAGTTTGATGCTACCGATGTTATAAAAATGCCTCGGGGAGCCGTTGAAACCGTTCATAATGTGAACGGCCATCCGGTCCTTCTGAGCGGTGAGATCAAGTTGAAGAATCTTTACCATGACATGTTTGCCGATGGTGCCGCCGAGGTCCGTCTCTTCCGGGAGTATCAAGAGACGGATGATAATGGAGGCGATGAAGATATTGATGGCCATGAGGCTTTCCTTAAACGTAAAGGTGGAATTTCCGCTTACATGCAGGAGCTGATGGGAGGCGAGCTTGTTGGTGATATTGGCACCATGAGTACGGCTACCGAGAAGCTTCATCTTGTGAAGATTGAAGAGCTTATGGTCGCCGGTCGCTACAGCGAGGCACGCCAGCTCTGTATTAACATTCTCGAACCCCGCTTCAACGAACAGAAGGAGATTGAAGGTAACGAGGTCTCTGCTCGTGCAAGCGAACTCGGGGACAAGGGATACCGTAAAAAAATTGATGCTCAGGTACGTCGCTCGCTCAAAGAGCAGGGGATTGTTGGTGAGGCTGAGTTCCTTCGTCGTGGTTTCAAAGACGAGCTCGGTCGTCCCTATCCAAAACTCGATCTGTACGTCGCCGATATTACCGGCGCGCAGCTCGACCACATGGCCTACATCGACCTCCAAGGTGAGCTCGGTGAGATGCTCTATGATAGCGATAAAATTAACTCGATGGGCCTCACTCCTTTTGAGGCACAGGTTTTTAAGTCATTCAAATCACTCAACGGTTATGGTTGGGGACTTTCTGCAGAGAATCGAGATCTTGCCTGGGATATAACCAAGTCGGTCGCTGAGCTGGTTGCCGTAAGTATCGTCACTGCCGGTGTGGGAAGTTTTGCCGCCGGTCTTGCCGGTGCCGCAGAAGGTTCCGTCGCCGCAAGTCGAGCCTTCAGTCTGGCCGGTCGTGTTGGGCAGTATGCCCAGCGTGGAGGTGAGTCTATCCGGGCTTCTCGTATTGCACGAGTCGGAGGCGTAGTCCCTAACCCCGGCCTCTTAGCCCGCCACGTCCAGTGGGCCCGCAATACTCAGCATGCCGGACGTGCCAATCGCTGGGGTTCGGGTGCTGCCCGTCTCGGTTGGGAGTCAGTGGGCTTTGTCGGAACTTCGAGTGCCCTTCATGGTGACTCGCCCTTTAATGCAGATGGTGGATGGCATCTTGCCACAACCGCTCTCACACTTGGTACGCTTGGTGGTGTCTTGAGAATCGCCCGTGGAGGTAATCCGCTGGGACGCTCACTCAACTGGATCGCCGAGCGTGGCGTCGTGGGACGTGGAGCTGTTTATACAACCGAGGTTGCCGCTGCTTCTGCAGCTTTATATGGTCTGAGCGGTGTTCAGGAAGATCTTTCTGTTGCCATCGGTATGCAGAGCGAGCTTGAAAGAGACGCCTTTTCCGATCCTGAAAAGTGGCGTGAGATTGTACACGTTGCTGCCGTTACGGTCGTCCTCCACAAGGGACGCGAGCGTCGAGTCCAGGAGCGTCTTGAAGAGCCTCTTCCCGAGACCTCTCCTCTACCCGAGGAGGTTGTCGGCAGTCCCCTGCGACCGGAACCTACTACCGTCGAACGCGAAACCCGCGTTGAGCGCGCACCTGAACCCGAGCAAGGACGAGAAACACGCGTTGAACGTCCATCGGAACCTGAAGTGCTCGAGGCGGAGCCAGTACCAGAACGGGCCCCCGAGCCAGTTCGTGAACCTGAACCAGCCCGTGAACCCGAGCCAGTTCGTGAACCGCGTGCCGAGTCTGTTGTGACGGCGGCTCCCCTTGCTCCTGAAGCTCTTCCCCCAGCTCCCACCCGAACACCAGTCAGGCTTGTTGAGATCGCAAATCGTCTTCGTGCCCTTCGTGGGCAGTTTCACGACGGTCTCCCCCAGCAGACGATTGATATTAACGGTCGTGCCGTCAGCGTTGATGCCATGATGGATCACGTTATCTCCTTCAATGGAGAAAACCTTCCGATCCGTGAGCACTATGAGGCCGCGCGCAATCGTAACGATAACGAGGCGCTGAGTAGACTCGATGAGCAGCTTGGTGCGCGTCTGGCCCTCCATGCGGGTGAGCAGCTTATCGTTCCCCCGATCGGTGGTGCCCTGCCATCAGAATTTGCTCGAAATTTCCAGGTTGAGATGAACGCTGAAGGACTGAACTTCCACCCGGGCCGCGCCGAGGTCCGTAATGAAGAAGGTGATGTGAATGGTTATCAAATCGAGCGAACCGGTGGCCGCGCTCTTGATGTTATCGCTCCACGTCTGGATCTTCTTCCAACCGGTGAGCCGGCTCTTGTAGATAATGTTGCCGAGCAGCTCTATCGCCGTCGTTCGGCACGACGTGATGGGTATCCTACCGGACGTTTTACCGTTAATGGTCGGGACATTGCTGTTGATAGGGCCTTCCTCCAGTCCCGCAACGCCCGCTTTAATGAGCAAAATTCATCCCTCGATGCCCACTATACCGCTGCTATGGAACGTGGAAACCAAGCCGATCTTGCCCGTCTTGACCGAATGGTCGCCGAGCGAGCTCTACTTGAGTCAGGTGAAACTGTTACCTATAACAAAGTTAAAGAGCGCGAGAGTGCTCAGAAGCGTTTTGAAAAGGAGTACCCCGGGCAGGAGTTTGAGCTGGTTCAGTTCAATAATGCCGATGGGGTGAATCGTACCTATGGTATTCGACTGCGCCCAGCCGGTGGCGCTCCCGAGGTTGTCCAAGTCGCCGCCGCGCCAACAGGTGGTGCTCCAGCCGGTCCTGAAGCTCCCGCAGGTGGTGCTCCCGAAGCTCCGGGTGGAGCAGCTCCCGAGGCCTCGGCTCCGGGTACGCCGCCTTCAGCTCCAGCAGCCCCTGAGACTCCGGCTGCGCCACCTGCAGCGACTGCAGGAGGAGCCCCCGAGGCACCGGCCGCCCCAGCCACAGGTCCGGTCGCCGCTCCAGCCGCTGCCCCCGCCGCGGCGCCTCGTTCAGCCCCAGCTGCTCGTCCCGCTCCTCTGCGTGAGGTTGATGCCGGTCAACAGATACTTGCCACCCGCTATCGTCTTGCCCAGCAGCGAGAAGGTATTCTTCAGAATGGAGCGATCTCGAGAACGAGTGGTGGGGAGATTGACATTAATCACCTTCTTGATGCCCCCAATCCCCTCAATAGTCGTGAGACCTTTAGGGATGTGTACCGGAGAACTGTTGAAGATGCCGCTACCAATCCGTCCCGTGTCGCGGCTCTCGAGGCTCGTCTCGCACAGGCCATCTTCTTGGATGGTCGTGGTGTCTTGCGCTTCCCTGATCAAAGGGCTGCAGAGGCCGCACGAGATTATACAGCCCGCGATTTCCAGGAGGTTTTCGGCCGCAGCCTACAAGTTGCTCCGGCACCGGAAGGTGGTTATTTCCTCGGACGTATCGATCAGATACGTAGTGTCCTTGGCCATGCCGAGACGGTTGCTCACCCAAATCCTACTGCCGAGGCACCCGCGCCAGTCCCACCTGAGGCAGCTCCGGCTGCCGCTGAGGCACCAGCCGTCGCCCCAACAGCAACGCCCGCACCTGCTGAGGCTGCTCCCGCTGCACGTGGAAGAGAGCCGGTTGCTCAGGATCTTGTCGATGACCTTCTGAGAGAAGCCGGATATGACCGCCCCGCCCCACGTGTTACTGAAGAAGCTCCAACTGCCGCACCCGTTGCTGAACCAAGAGCTCCAGAAGCTGCCCCCGCCGCTCCGGCCCAAGAGAATTTACCGGGTCTCATCAACGGTAATAGGGCTTATGAACCATTGGGAAGAGACTTTACAGCGGCTGCCCTTCGACAAATGACACAAGATATTGCAGAGGTGAAAGCTAACCCAGAGGCCAACCCCGCTGCGTACCAGCGCATTATCACTACCCCCGCCGCGTTGCGTCAGTTCTTTGAATTTTTCACAACCGTTCCCCAGGACTACGGCCGGGTAACTATGGGTGAGTCGCAGTACTATGAGCGAGCCAATGATAGTATTGGTAGTCTCACACCAAGAGGTCTGCTGAGGCGTCAGTTCGATATAATCAACGGCGAGAGGCTGGATGAAAGGTAGCCTTTGTAGAATGAGCCCGCAAAATTCTTATCCCCGATACAGCGTCTCGCCTACGACGGCGGGTTGTTCGAGCTTCATGCC
>PFRX01000033.1:18369-19328 GCA_002788775.1 Candidatus Peregrinibacteria bacterium CG_4_9_14_0_2_um_filter_53_11
GCTGGCGGTCTATCTCCATCGAGGTGACGATCTGCTCGTAGGGGCCGTCGGGGGTCTGGTAGCTGATTATATCGCCAACACTGAGCGTTTCATCGAGCTCGATGACGGCAACGTTTATTTTGGCAAAGTACTGAGTGACTTTTCCAACAGCCACAAAGGTGGCAGCCTGGGGCTCGGCTTCCACAATCTCGGGGCGTGCGTAGAACTCATCGTCGGGAATCTCGTGGGCGTCGTAGGTGTTGAGCTGCTGTTCGTAACCGCGATCTTCATAGCGCGGTGCGGCAGGTAGGGGGCGTGTTGGTTGGTGCTGAACAGGGCGGGCGGGGAGTCTTGGCTGTGTGGTATGTGCCGTGGGACGTCTCGCAGGGGATGGAGTCGTCGGTCGTCGCTTGAGCGGACTGCTCGCCATAACGTGGGCTCCGGGATTTTTCTCACGGTGGATGCGCTCAATAGCCAGATCCCACATGTTGCGCTGACTTCCAAAAGATCGTTCTCGTGCCGGGGCCGGGCTGTTTGCTCGTGAAGAGGTTGCAGTGCGCGACCGCGTCGTTCCATAGCCGGTCCCTCTGGAACTCGTTGTTCGTCTCTTTCTGGCCGGTTCAAGACCCGGAGGTGGCAGGCCCGCTTCTTTACGGTCGAGCGCCGTCATCGGCAGCTTTTTTTTGAGCTTCCGGCTGAGGGCTTTGGTTCGCATGAACGCGGGAATCCGAAGTGTGTCAGGGTCACGTGGAAGAGACATACCAGAAGTATAGCAAGACTAATGCTTTAGGAAAGGGAATAAGTGTAAGCTGACGCCGCTTCACCCTATTTGGCTGCCAATGTCTCCAGATCCTGCATCACCTGAGTGGCATGTTCTGCAGGTTTGACGTTGAAGTAGATCTTGGCGATCTTCCCTTCCGGATCAATGAGGAACGAACTGCGAGCGACGCCCATATACTCCCGTCCCATAAACTTTTTCT
>PFRX01000011.1 GCA_002788775.1 Candidatus Peregrinibacteria bacterium CG_4_9_14_0_2_um_filter_53_11
CTGCGGTACCGGTGCCTCTGTGGGAGTTACGACGGTATAACGCTTGGTCGTCTCTCCGCGCTTGCCCTTTGAGTCGGTCACTCTGAGGAGGACCTCGTAAGAACCGGGATTTGCGAAGGTGTGAGTCGCACTGCGGGTTGTGGCTTTCTCACCATCCCCAAAATCCCACTCATAGCGGTCAATCGTGCCCGTTGGGCTCACTGAGCCGCCGCCTGTGAAGATGTAGGGAGTGTTTGCGTCGAGAGTAGCTCCCTCGAGCTCCTGAATCTCAATCGAGGCCTGAGGAGTGTCGGGAAGGGTCGCCTCGATCTCAACTTCGGCTGTTGCAAAGGCGCCGGTCGAGTCGGTAACGCGGAGGCTGACGATATAGCTACCAACCTTGTTGAAGGTGGTCTCGGTGATCTCGTCACCACTATCGTCGTAGGCACCATCGCCGTTAAGGTCCCAGGCGAAGTCGATCAGCTCACCGTTTTTCGAGCTCGATTTCGATCCATCAAGTGTGACCTTGAGCGGAGCCGGGCCGGTGGTCGGTGTCGCCTTAATGACGACGTCTGCCAGGACGTTTTGTATGGTAACGTTGTGAGTAAACTGAAGGTCTTGTTCAGCATCTGAGTTCTTGTCTTTGACGGTGACTTTGAGCGTGACGGTAAAGTTTCCCAGGTCGGTGTAGGTGTGGGTCTGTTTCATGCCGCGCGCCTCGGTATCGTCGCCAAAATCCCACAAGTAGCTGAGGATCTCATAGGCCGAGGTGTTGACGGAGACGTTGCTCGCGTCGAAGCCGATCGTAATCGGTGCCGTCAGGTTCACTGTGGGTGTTGGCTCGGTGACGATGGGGGAGCGGACGACCGCTGCCGTTCGCTTGGGAGCGAGGAAGAAGTAGGCCGAGACCCAGCTGACGATGAAGAAGATCAGAGTAAGGAAGGCGATAAAGGTAAAGATGTTCGCCTTCTTTTTTCCGACACCATCTTCTTTTTTGAGCGTCGTGCGTCGGAAGACGCCAATGATTGTTACTATAAAGCTGACGAAGACGAGCCCGAGGAAGAGCAGGTTGACGATCGTGATGACCGTATTAACTACCTCGCCGGGTGGGACACCAAAGAAGCTAAAGATCGGGTTTTCAGTTGAGCCGAAGACGACAAAGGCGATCAAGATTCCAAGGAAGAGGAAGATCGAGCAGCCGAAAGCTGAGAGACAGCCAAAGGCAAGTTTCTTACTTGAAGGCTTGGCGGCCTGGGGAACAACAGATTTTGTGCCTTGGGCTCCTGCAGGAGCGGGCGCTGTGCCGGGCTGAGCAGGAGCTCCCGCAGCTGCCTGAGGCATCTGCATAGGCTGCGTGCCACCTTGCGAAGGCGTAGGGGTGCGGTTCATCGGTGCGTTTGGTGTTGTGTTGTCCATAATTCTTTGGATTATACGCGGGTCTGGCCGCGACGTGCAAAGCTTGCGATACCCATGCCACCTAAGATGACGAGGATGCCGCCGATAACGCTAAAGATTATTGTTTTACCGAGTCCGATATCGTTAAAAATATTACCGCCAAGAAGATTTTTTGGCGCACACTGAGCTGCGGTGAGCTCCGTCTGAGGGTTGTTGGTCTTATCGAAGACGACATCGATCGTGTCTTGGGCAGTCTGGTCGTTTCTATCGGTTACCGTCAGCAGTGCGCGGAAGTTTCCCGGTCCGCGGGGATGAGCTGTTCGGTCAAAACGCTGATAGGTTGCCGTGGAGCAGTTCGTCCCTGCCGCACCCGTTCCCGGGAGACGGCACTGTGCGTTCGGGGCATTCTCGATATCGTTGTGGCGTTGGCCATCACCGTCGGCATCAAAATAGATATTTGAGTCGAGGGCGTAGTCGGTTATCTCACCACGTGAGTCGCCCCAGAAGTAGGTGACACTCGCTCCACAGGCATCTGCGGGAACGTGGAGAACCTTCTGGTTGCAGTTGTCTATAGTTGTGGGGGTACACCCCGGTCGCTGCTCTATGCGCTGTGAAGTACCACTTGAAAGTTGGGCCTTGAGCTCGGCCTTGAGCTCGGCCTTGAGCGTGTCAGCTGCCGGTCGGCGAACGCCACCAGTTGCTCCCGTGCTTCCGGGAATAAGATCGACAAAGTTTACGGTTGAGGCGATATTTCCGGCGCTGTCCTCGACGGTGAGCTTAACTTGGTAGCGCTCGCTGTGAGGGAAGTCGAAGACGGGATTCTGGTCTGTTGAGTCTACGTCATCAGCCTTGTCTCCATTACAGAGCTCTGAGCGGGGTGCGTTTGTGTCACAGCCGATCTCGCTC
This sequence comes from Candidatus Peregrinibacteria bacterium CG_4_9_14_0_2_um_filter_53_11, assembly GCA_002788775.1. Lineage (GTDB taxonomy): Bacteria > Patescibacteriota > Gracilibacteria > UBA1369 > UM-FILTER-53-11 > UM-FILTER-53-11. The sequence continues at coordinate 2,281 of PFRX01000011.1, forward strand.
GAGGTGTCGAAGTCCCACTTCCAGGAGACGATCCGGGCATTGTTATCACGGTCTGCTGTTGTCGCATCAAAGAACTTTACGCGTCGTGGCGTGCCTTGAGTAACTTGGTAGGTGAAGTTTACGTTGGGCGGTGTCGCGTTGGTCGTGACGAAGATAGGGAGCTCTTCAGAGTAGCCCGAGGCACCCTTGTCGTCTATAACCTTGAGCTTGACGCGGAAGCCGCTGCGCGGACTCTGCTCGCTGTAGGTGTGGGTAATGGATGAGAGTGTCGTTGGGTTATTATCTTGGAAGCCATTTCCCTCAACATCCCAGATGTACTCCTTGACTGAGCCGTCGGTATCGCTTGAGCTCGAGGTGAAGGTTATATCTTCGCCGATGCGGATGTTTGTTCGGTCTACGCGGAACTCCGCCGTCGGAGCCTGGTTTTCTCCGTTCGTTACAGAGATGGTTGGGCGCTGTCCTTCGGGAAGGAGCTCGTCACAGTCGACGCTCTGATTCTCGTTGTCGGTGAGTTTTGCACAGAAGGCAAACTCCCGCTCTTCGCCCTCGATTCCCGAGGTTTCAACAGTGAGAATCGCATCTTTACTTCGCGTGTCGATCACGCCCAGCTTGCGGCCGGGGTGAGCCGGGTCGTAGTACCAGAACTGATAACTCGTAACGCGGCCATCGGGATCGACCGCGCCTTCGGCGCTGACCTTTACCTCGACAGGTGTTGTAGAGCCGGCAGTCTGTTTCTCAAGTGAGATCGCAGTGAGCTGGGGCTTGCGGCTTACGACGCGAATGGGGAAGGTTGCCTCGCTGATCTTTTCGGCACCGGGCTCGGTGACAGTCAGGCGGACGAGTGTTACCTCGCCTTGCGCTGTGAGCTCGCTGTAGCTGTGGTCAACGCGGTTTGTCGTGCTGGTTCCTTGGTCTCCAAAGTTCCAGCTGTACTTGAGTCTTCCGGCATCCTTACCGGTTGAGCGGATCGAGTTACGGGCGTCAAAAGTGATTCTCTGGTTTCGTGTTACTTCAAGTGCGGGTACTCCTCCATTTTCGTCTTCATCAGCCAGAATAACCTCATTGCCATCAATCGATACTTGTAGAACGGCGACGGGCTGGTCTCCGCGAGCGATATAGACGCGTTTGCGGATCTCGGTCTGGCCCTTGCCACTTTCCGAGGAGGCGTTAAGAGTCACGAGGTAGCTGCCCGTCTCGGTGTACTCGTGCACAAAGCTGAACGTGCGGTCTGTGGTTATAAAGGCCTGTTCGAAAGCTCCGTCGCCGTAGTCAATTTCAAGACGGTCCGCGTTATTAACAACTCCCTTAAAAGTGAGGGGCGCTACTCCATCTACAAGTTGCGAGGCGGGAACGAAATTCGCATCCCACTTGGCCTCAACAATGGATTCGACGGTAAACTCCTGCTCCACACGGTCTTCTTGTCTGATCGACTCATCAGCATGAGAGTCGTTAACCGTCAGCACAACTTTATACGTTCCGACATCTCTAAAGGAAACTCTCACCAGATTTGATTTCTGGCCCGAGAGCGGGGTGTCGTTAAGAATAGTGATGCTGTTTGGAGGTTGGAGCTCATCGCCCAGTTCATTGAAAAACTGCCAGTTGTAGGTGAGTTTGTCGCTTGTATCCGGGTCGAAGCTGCTGCGCGCATCAAACTCGACCACCGAAGGCTGAGCGACGTCGGGGCAGTTTTTGGGGCAGGTACGCACGGCAATGTTTGCTCGTGGCTTGCGTGACTTAATGCTGATAGGCACGGTTGTCGCGTTTGAGCCGCTGGCGTCCGAGACTTTCAGATGGACGGTATAGCTGCCGGGTTTCTTGAATTTGGCACGGAGAATACTTGCGTTGCTCGAGCCAACCAGCTCGACCTCAGAGGTCTTGCTGATTATGTTCTCAGCCGCCTCGTTGCGGATCTCCCACTCATAACTGGTAATGCGGCCGTTGTCGCTACGTGAAAGTGTTCCATCGAACTCGATGAGCTCTTCGGGCTCACCAATAGTCTGCTCGGTTCCCACACGTGCGGCGATCGAACTGATCACAACATTGGTTATCTTGCGGTCTTTGCGGTTGCCGCGATCGGTAACTTCAAGAGTGAGCGGGAAGGTTCCTTCCTGCGGATACTTATGAGTGACCTCACTGAGCTTCTCTCCGCTCTCGGGCTGGCCCGTTTCGCCATAACTCCAGGAGAAGTTGGCCAGCTCGCTGTTGTCTGCTCCCCGTGATTCGGTCGCATTGTATCTAAGTCCCTGCTGTCGAGCTTCCCCGACCGTTGCCTGGAACTCGTTCTTGTCGACCCTAAGCTGCCATACGCCGCTTTCGTCACGCTCGTAGGCTCGTAGGTCTTCGGTGATGCTACCGATCGTCGCTTTCAGGACGATCCGCGCATTACTCGGTTTTACGGTAATCGCATAGGTCGCCTCGCCTCCAGCTATATGGTCGGGGTCTTGGCTGGCGATCTTGAGTCGGGCACGGTAGGTTCCCGGGCGGTTGTAGGTACAGCTGATTGTCGGACCGACGACACTGGCACACTGGACTGCGGCAGAGCCGTCTCCACCTGCGGGTGTGCCGTCTTTTCCATCGCCATCGGGATCCCAGATGTACTTGTCATCGGGGATAGTTCGTCCGGTAGGGTCACGTGAGTCGAGACCGTTGAGCTCAACAATAAGGGGAGCATTGCCCTCCCGAACGCTTGAGTTTATGCGGACGTAGACGAACTTAATATTCTTTACGACGAGGTTGAGCTTATCCAGAGAACGAATAACCTCCACGAGATCCTGTGCGTTGCGGGCACTCTGCGGGTCGCTGATAATACTGCGAAGGCCATTAATCTGCCCGAGGACTTCGGCGAAGAGCTGTCCTACCGTTGTATTGGGGTCGATTCCACTAAAGGCTCGCTGGAGGTCGCTTGGGCTTATGAGCCCACGTTCGACGGCCGTTGTGGCGGACGTCTGATCGGCAACGGGCCCGAGCAGCTTCCAAACGAGTGGAAGCCGTCCTTGGACGTTGTCCTGATTGGCGGGGCGCAGTAGAAGCGCGCCTTGTGACTCCGGCCCGATAAGTGAGTCGATTATAGAGATGAAATCGTTATTGGCGGCCTCTTGAATGCCAAACTCGATCATCTTTGAGCGTACTTCCTTAAAGAGCTCCGAGGTCTCGCCGCTGATCTCGTACTTCTCACTGTGGAGGTCCTCGTCCGAAATGTTTCTAAACTGGAAGAGGTACTCGTCGAGCATGCGCTGGGCGGCAAGGTGAGTCTCACTCAGTGAGCTCGTGCTATTTTTAATTTCTGTGATCAGGTTTGTCACCTGTCCTATATAGGCGCGATTCTCATCGCGACTTGTAGGAGGTGAGACGTTGGCAACACGTGTAACGATTCCACCAACCTCAGCGAGGTTTTTGTACCCTACGACAAGGTCGTTCAGGCTGGCGCTGAGCTCGGCTGAACCGAGATTGTAAAGCGTCTGCTGGGCGAGGTTGGAGTTTTCAAGGGCTGAGCCTCGAACATCCTCGCTACCACCTCTGCCGCCACCATTAGTGTCGGTGCCACTTCCTCCACCAAAGGTGAGGATCGTATTAACAAAGGCGTATGAGGCGATAATAATAAGGATACCGACTCCGGCATACAGGATCGCCTTCTTTCCCTTTCCCGTCTGGTCGTCGTTTCCGGCAGCGGTAACATAAAGGAAGCCACCATAAATGACGACCACAACCGCGATAATGCCCAAAAAGCTGAGGGCGAAGTTAACCGTATTAATGATGAACTCACGGGCGGTAGTCGCCTTTGTCAGTGTGGGGTCGAGCCCCTCGCCGGTTGGTGCGGTAAGCCCGCCCTGAAAGTCGCTAAAGCTTGTTACATCGCCATTACTTCCACAATCCAAAATGCCACCAACCGCATCGTTGATGTCATCACAAAGCTCAGCTGCATGGGCAGTCTGACCACCGAGACCTACTCCCACACCAAGTGCCAGGAGTACGCTCAGAAATAGCGTTGTAATTTTTGTGGTTGTTTTCATTGAAAATAATCCCTGTATTATACTCTTTTTTTAGCGTCCCGGCAATGTAGGCAGCTGTCCGGGTAGGTTAACTTCGGTTCGTCCGGCACTGTAGCTGGTGATCGTTCGGACTACTCCATAGGCCGCAAAGGCTATAAACATGCCGATAAATGCACTCGTGATGATCTTTTTCGCCTTGGCCGTCTGGTCTTCATTCCCAAAGGAGGCTACATACAGGTAGCCTCCGTAAAAGAGCATCACAAAGGCACCGGCTCCGATAAAGGCGGCAACAAAGTTGGTAAAGCTGATAACGAGTTTCTGGGCACCCGCCACGTCGAGGCCGGACTCTCCGGCATCCGGGAAGATAATGCTTTTAACAACAAACTCGGCAACGCCGGCAACGATCAGCCCTGCGACCGCGTATCCAATGCGCTTCTTCTGCTCCTCAATGGCCGTCTCGTCTCCTGTGGAGGTTACCAGTCTGAAGCCGGCAAAAACCAGTATGAGGATAGCGATACTGGAAAGCATGGCCAGAATGAAGCTGTAAATGCCTTTTATGAGGCTTCCTCCGGCGACGGCACACTGTTTTGCGTTGCTTGCACTTGCCACACACTCGCCGTACTCGCCAAAGAATATCTTGGTTACGAGCTCGTCGGCGATAATTACCAGAATCAGCCCCATTACTATATAAGTGAGCGCCTTCTTCTGCTTGTCGAGCTCATCGTCGATCTTGCTGCCGGCTGTAATAAAGCGGACGCCCGTGATGATCGCAAAGACGACGGCGATGGTTCCCAAGAGATACTTGAGGAAGTCGATACCCGTGAAGATGATCGTCGTGAGGATGTCGGCGCCGGGCTCGATACTCGAGAGCTCGTGAAGGCGCCCCTCGAAGCTGTTGAGCTGGCTGTTGTTTTTGTCATTCCCCAGCGAGTCTTCCAGTATCTGGAGCGGTTGTACCCCACCCGCAGCCGGCGTTTCAGCGCCACTGGGGCCCCCTGAGCCGGCCCCATCCAAATCGAGGTTGTCCGCCTCCACTTGTTTTGCTCCTTTATCAACAGTGTTCGTCGTAGGATCCGCTGCTTGCGCATAAACAAGCGTACTCCCCAGCAGCATGGAGCTGAGGGCCGTGACGGCAAGGAGACGAACGATAAGACGCAGGGGTGTTTTCATCTGAGGGCAGAGCCCTTCAAGTGGTTAGAGTCCTTCAAACTGACGGGCAACAAAGGTGCTTACGATGGCGAATGAGCCGTAAATGATGACGATTCCGATGAGTGACCAGGTGATGATCTTCTTGGCTTTCTCGATACGTGCATCGTCACCGGCACCGAGGGCGTACATGAGCCCACCGGCCATAAGTGAGAGCAGGGCGAAAGGGCCTGCCAGAGCTGCGATGATATTGGTAACGCCGGCAATCTCTTTCACCAGCTGTGCGGCATCTATCCCCGGACGTACCGCGTCTATACCGGGATACTGACTCGTGTCGATCTTGAAGAAGACGTTATTGATGATGGGATTGGCCATTAATATGATGACCAGACCGAGAAGAGCGTAGCCGATGTTTTTCTTATCCTTGCCCACCTCATCTTCCGTGCCTCCCAGGGTTACCAGGCGGAGTCCGCTCCTCACTATAAAGAGGACGGCGACACTTCCCACTATGTACTTAATAAAGGTTATGACAATCTCCACGGTCCTACTGAAGATTCGACTTTTTTGCAGTGCGACGTTCGGATCTGCCAAAAAGCCTCCACGGTCGACGCTGAAGATTTTTGCCACCTCACCGGAGAGGCCGATCGCAAAGAGGCCGAGGACGGCATAAGTGAGGTTTCGGGTCTCGGTGGTGAAGACCTCTTCGTTCCCGGAGGCGCTAATCAGTTTGACGCCCGAAATGATTATTACCACGATCGCGATTGCTCCGATCAAGGCTCGAATATTACTGAAGATCCGCTCCGCCAGACTCTTAGCCACCTCGGTCTCCGTGGTGCCGCTGGGGCAGGGGAAGTAGCTGCAGAGGCTGCTGCCGGATAGTTTAAAGATATCTGCTGCTGCAGCGGTCGGTGCATTAACGAGCCAGAGAACGCCAATCAGGAGTGGCGCAAAGAGAAGGAGCTCACGAAAAATTTTGTATTTCTTCATAAAATCAACAAATTATACCACAAAAACTTCTTGCAGGAAATGGGAGTGTGGTGTACTGTTGCCTCGGCTGACGCCGCATTTTAACGTTAGATTATGGCATCAAATAGATTAGTTCAGTACGTTTCAGAGAGCTTCCACGAACTTAAAAAAGTTACCTGGCCCACAAAAATTCAGGCGGTGAATATCTCGATCTTGGTAGTCTCATTTGTGCTTGTTGCCGCGCTCTTCTTTGCAGGTATCGACTACCTTTTCAATCTCGGATACACAAAGCTCATTGATCTTGGCCCCATTCGTGCGGGTACCGAGGCTCCGGCCGCATCCGATGTTGAGGTCACACCAGCTGAGATTCAGACCGATGGCGGTAGTGTCGAGGTCACGCCACTTGAGATAACCCCAGAAGCTCCTGCGGAAGAGGCCCCCGCTGCAGATGCTCAGTAGCTTACTCTTATTGATTTTTTCCTATGGCTAAACAAGCTCCCGGTACCGGTCGTAACTGGTACGTCGTTCACACCTACTCCGGCTATGAAGATGCCGTTCGAGAGGCACTCCTCCAGCGTATTGAGTCCACAGGAATGCAGGACTACATCTTTGACGTCGTCGTTCCCAAGGAGTCTCAAATTGTCATTAAGAAGGGGAAGCCAAAAGAGGAGCAGAAGAAGCTCTTTCCGGGGTACGTCCTCGTCGACATGATCGTTACCGATGAGTCATGGTATGTCGTTCGAAATACACCTAACGTCACCGGATTTGTCGGCTCAGGTACTATTCCCGTCCCCGTTTCGGGTGAGGAGTGGCACGTTGTTAAGGTCCGCATGGGCCAGCAGGAGCCCAAGTTTAAGGTCGACTTCCAAGTCGGTGACCACGTCATCGTTTTGGATGGTCCTTTCGTCAACTACGACGGTATCGTTAAAACCGTTGATGAAGAGAAGGGCAAGATCAAGGTAATGATTACGATCTTCGGACGTGAGACTCCCGTTGAGCTCGACTTTACGCAGGTTAAGAAAAAGTAGGGGAGTAGCTCTTTTCCTCGAGTTCTTTTCACGCTAAAATGGCACCGATTGTCAATTGGCGTATTCTCGCCTGTCCAAAAAAAATGAATAAGTTTACCATCTTCACTATCATTCTTTCCGTTTCGGCCATCACCGTGATGACCGATCTGGTAATCCGGCAGTATCTGACTGATGGTGGTTTTGCGAGTGTCCTTGAGCCCAAAGCGATCTCGCCCGTTCTGGAAGATCCGAATCCTGAGGCAGTTCTCGCCTCCGACACCTCGTCCACACAACGGGAGGAGGTGGATGCGCAGGATGACAAAGGTCCCGATGCCCAAGAGACGTTCGAGGCAGCATCTGCTGCTAGAGTAGGGGATGATGAGCCTATCTCCAGGCCCAAGACCGCTCCCGAGACCCTCATTACCGAAAGTCAGGTTGAGGCAGCCGGTTTTAATGGAGTCTTGCAGGAAAAACACTTCGATGGTAAAGTCTACCAGCTCCTTGATATATCGAACGTTCCCGTCGAGTCTCTCGGCCTCTATTTCATAGAGGCGAACGGCGTTCCGGCAGCCTCTATCACTGAAATAGTATTACGCGACGAAATTCAGGCTCTGCAACTCTATTCGCTCTTGCAAAATAAGACCAAACCCTATATAGATTTAACACTAAATGAGACGAATGCGTACGGTGATCGCTCATTTTACATTAATCACGCGAAGAAGCAGGACGAGGCCTTCCTCACTGTTAAGATAGGAAATCGCATCTACGGCTTCGCCTACGTCAAGTTCTTCCACCCCGAGATTAAAAAACTCATTCAGCTCTTAAGCGCATAAAACAATGGCTAAAAAAGTAATCACGCTCATCAAAATTCAGATCCCCGCAGGTAAGGCCAATCCGGCACCGCCCATCGGACCGGCTCTCGGTCAGCACGGTGTTCAGATCCAAGACTTCTGCAAGCAGTTTAACGACCGCACCGGAAAAATGGGAGACCTGATCGTTCCTGTTGAGATTACTGTCTATGAGGATCGCTCGTTCACCTTCATCACAAAGACTCCTCCAACAGCTTTCCTTATTATGAAGGCCCTCGGTATTCCTAAAGGATCCGGCGAGCCAAACAAGAACAAGGTCGGCTCACTCTCAAAGGCTCAAGTAGAGGAGATCGCCAAGACCAAGATGCCCGATATCAACGCAGTGACCCTCGAGGGTGCTATGAAGATCGTAGCCGGTACGGCTCGCTCGATGGGCGTAACTGTCGCTGAATAATTCCACTTAACTATCTACCATGCCCCAACACGGAAAAAAATATCGTGAAGTCGCCAAGCTCGTTTCGGAGGAGACCTATGAGCTGGCCGCCGCACTCGAACTCTTGAAGAAGACCTCTGTCACAAAGTTCGACTCATCATGTGAGGTTCATATGGCTCTCGGTCTTGACCCTCGGCAGGCAGATCAGCAGCTTCGTGGAACGGTCGCCCTTCCTCATGGAACAGGTAAGACCGTCCGTGTTATCGCCTTCGTTCCGGAGTCACAGGTAAAGGCCGCAAAAGAGGCCGGTGCAGTAGAGGCGGGTGATGAGGAGCTCATCGAAAAGATTGAGAAGGGCTGGCTCGACTTCGATGTCGCAGTCGCCGTTCCCGATATGATGAAGAAGCTCGGTAAGATTGCCAAGACTCTTGGCCAGAAGGGACTCATGCCTAATCCAAAGGCGGGCACGGTCACTCCTGAGATCGT
>PFRX01000003.1:0-3678 GCA_002788775.1 Candidatus Peregrinibacteria bacterium CG_4_9_14_0_2_um_filter_53_11
AGACCTGAAGTGGCGGCTCGGGCCTCTTATCCTTTCTGGAAGGTGCTCTTAACTTCGGCGATGCGCTTGGCGACAGCCTCTCTGACCTCCGGATTGTTAAGGCCGAAGATGCGGGCGATACAGAGCGCTACGTTCTGTGGCTCGAGGACCGTCAAGACGGGTGTGTCGCTCGGCATCTGGAGAGTTGAGTGGATGTTTACCAGGTAGTCGTCCTTGTCTTTGAAAGGAGGGCAGGCAATTACCGGGTGGACGCTCGAAGCTGCGGTGCAGCCGGAAAGGCCGTTTGAGCGTCCTGCAATTGTGACGTAGACGATCTCCGTCTCGTTGTTTTTTTCCTGAACGTAGCGGCTGAGGAGTTCGGGGACCTTGTGTGCTGAGAGCACGCGAACTTCGCTTGGGATGGAAAACTTATCGAGCCACTCTGTTATTTTGGCTGCGTGGTCGCGATCTGACTCTGAGCCGAGGAGGATGGGAACGAACATGATGGGAAAAAAGTTAGAATTTAGTAGACTGATACTTCCTTAAATCCGAGTGATTGATAGATCCGACCCGGATCCGTCTCGCCAACAATCTCCTCGGTCGTATCAAAATATCGAGCAAAAGCTGTTATCTCCGTGGTCCAGCGTAAATCGTAAGAAGCGCCCAGTCCTCCGCTGCCTCCATCGAAGCTCTCAGCGACTCCCAGTGATACTTTCTTGGTGCAGCTGTCTTGGGTCAGATCACAGATCCAGAGTACGCTTGGAGACATCCAGTCCGTGTAAAGGATGCGGGTCGCATCGGGTGAGATCTTGTAGTTTGAGAGGCCTCCCTTCCAGACTTCGTTAATCCGCATCTTCGTAATGGCCTTAGTCTCTTCGTTGAGCTTATAGAGATCGCCGTATCCCGCATCCGAGTCGGGAATAGTAACGGTAAGGATCACGCTGCCTGAGCGGAAGGGGTGGGCAAGTATGTTGAATGCCCGGTTGATCGTCTCTGGCTCGGCTGAGGCGGGTACCTGAGAGTAGGCATCTTTCACGAAAAGCTCTCGCTTACCCGTTGCTCGGTTAATGCGAAAGATGTCCGTTGTTATCTCTGCATCCCAGTTGAGCTCGCTTACATAGTCGTAGTCGGCTGTCGCCTGCTCGTTATTCTGACTTTGCGGCACTGCCGGCTGGTTAGTCACGGGCTGCTCCGTCTGCTCGTCACCCACCTCTGTCGGAATCACCCGCTGGGATGGAAGGAGCTCAGCTGAGTAAAGGAGCTGTATTGAGAGGCCTCCGAGTGCGAAAAAGAAGAGGCCGACAAAAAAGTTTTTCATAGTGCCCTCAGTTTAACACAGAGCTTAATCGTTTAGTATCCAACTCGGCTCCGGTCAGCCTCCCCTTACTCAGGGGCGCTCTCTAGGATTGGCCATCTTGTAGGCACTCAGTTCTAGGCGCCCAGAGCGGAAAGGTTTTTTTTGAGACGCTCGTTGACATCCCCGACCTCGGCTGTGAAGGTCTGCCCGGTAATGAGCTCATAGGCCTCGATGTAGCGGCGTGCCGTCTCTACGCGAATCTCATCCGGAATTGCGGGAATCTCCCCCTCTCCTCTGAATCCCTCACCCGCAAGCCACTCGCGAAGGTACTCCTTGTCGATTTTTTTCTGCTCTTCACCGGAGGCCATGCGTGCCTCATACTCGTCGGCGAACCAGAAACGTGACGAGTCGGGAGTGTGGATCTCATCGATAAGTACGATCTCCCCACTGGGCGCGACGCCAAACTCGTACTTTGTATCTACAATAATAATCCCCTGCTTCGCGGCTATCTCAACACCTCTCTTGTACAGAGCGAGTGCAGCGTTCGAGATCGTCTCCCACTCCCCGGGCGTGATCTGGCCGCGTCGGAGAATCTCTTCCGCCGAGACCGACTCATCGTGGTCTCCATGCTCTGCTTTTGTAGACGGTGTGATGATCGGCTCCGCAAACTTTTGGTTCTTCTTCATCCCGTCGGGAAGAATGTTCCCACAGAACTTCCTCTCTCCTTGCTCGTAGTGGTACCAAGCCGAGGTTGAGGTGACACCGGTAATGTACCCACGAACGACCATCTCGACGGGGAGGGGTTTGCAGTTGTGTGCCAGGACGACGTTAGGGTCTGGGAAGCTGATGACGTGGTTGCCGATAATATCTTTTGTCTGATCGAACCAAAACTCTGCGATCTGGTTGAGGACCTGACCTTTAAAGGGAATCGTCGTGATTATTCGATCAAATGCTGAGAGGCGGTCGGTTACGATTAAGATGCGCTCATCGCCGCGGGTGTAGTTGTCTCGAACCTTACCTTCATACTTCTCTCCGAGTCCGGGAAAGTCAGTTTTCTTAAGAGTTAAGGGAAGCTGATTGAGTAGGTTGTCGTGTGTAATCATGCGTGCATTATAAAGAGGGATTTTTTAGCTCGCAACGGAATGTCGGATCCTCGATTTCCTCTTTCTCACGAATGTGTTATTACATGAGACATGAATAAAACACTCCAACATCTTGGTCCGGTCTGTGCAGTCGTCGGCTCGCAGTGGGGCGATGAGGGCAAGGGAAAACTTGTCGACATTCTCGCTGGTGAGTACGATATCGTCGCTCGTGCAACGGGCGGAGCGAATGCCGGTCACACCATTTATGTAGGAGGAAAGAAGTTTGTTGCTCACTTGATTCCCTCCGGTATGCTTCATCCTAAAGCACGCTGTGTTATGGGGAATGGAATGGTCGTCCATCTTCCTACTCTGATTGAAGAGATGGAGGTTCTCGATAAGGCGGGCATAAAAGTGGATGGCCGGCTGGTTATCTCTGACCGACTCCACATCACCTTCGACTATCACAAACTTATCGACGGACTGCAGGAGAAGCGTAAGGGAAAGAACAAGGTTGGGACGACGGGACGAGGAATCGGACCTTGTTATACAGACAAGATTGGCCGTTTTGGTATCCAGATGGGCGAGGTCCTTGATGAGAAGCGTTTTGCGGCTCACTACCGTGAGAACCTTGAGCGTATACAGAAAATGTATCGCTTTAAGCACGATGGCGAAGCTGAGCTCAAAGAGCTCAAAAAGGCGATCAAACGTCTGGCTCCGCTTGTTACAGATACGAGCCTCTACTTGGCTCAGGCCCTGGCCAAGGGCAAGACGATCTTGCTCGAGGGAGCCAACGGAACTATGCTCGATATCGACCACGGAACCTACCCGTACGTCACCTCATCAAATGCGACTGTTGGAGGTATCATTACCGGCACGGGACTTCCACCTATGGCACTGACCAGCGCCGTAGGTATTGTTAAAGCCTACACAACTCGCGTGGGCAGCGGCCCCTTTCCCTCTGAGCTTGATAATGCTCTGGGCGAGAGTATTCGCCAGGCGGGTGGTGAGTTTGGAGCCACAACCGGCCGTCCGCGACGGTGCGGCTGGTTTGATACCGTTGCCGTTAAGTATGCCGTCCGTGTTAATGGCCTGACGGCTCTGAACCTTACAAAAGTGGACGTTTTGAGCGGTCTTGATATGCTCAAGATTGGTGTTGGATACATGTACAAGGGCGAGCTCCTAAAAGAGATGCCCTCTGATCGTGAGATTCTGGAAAACTGCACCGTCGTATACCGTGAGGTGAGTGGTTGGAAAGAAGATATCACTGGCATTACCGATTTCACCAAGCTGCCCAAGGCCTGCCAGAAGTACATCGAGGCG
>PFRX01000003.1:3705-10631 GCA_002788775.1 Candidatus Peregrinibacteria bacterium CG_4_9_14_0_2_um_filter_53_11
CGCTTTATAGGAACAGGCCCCAACCGAGAACAGATGATTGTGCGCTAGGTATCTTCTTGCTCTTGAATTAGCTGCGGTTTGTTTTTCTAGAGGCGTGTGTAGTTTTCAGGGTGCTCCTTTACTTGAGGCGCCATCGTCTTCCACAACTCCGTGAGCTGCTTTAGCTCAACTGAGTCTGACTCCCTCTCAATCGTGGCCTGTGCTTTTTTCTTGTAGCTTCGCCCCGTCCAGTTGCCCGGGTCGATGCTTTCTATCTCGTCACAGGCTTGAAGTACCTTCTCGTACTCACGTTTAGTGAAGAGCTCTTTCATGCGAGCAATGCTCTCGTTGAGAGTTATCTTCGAGGCCAGGAGCTTCTTTTCTGCTATGTGAGCCTTTGTCTGCTGACTCAGGCGATTAACAACGCTGTGATCCGGGTCGATTCTGCGGAGGCTCTCATAAAACTCGAGTGCTCGCTCGAAGTCTGCACTTTCAAGGAGCTGAGAATTTTCTGTCAGCTTCATATCTATGAGTCCCGTCTTCGCTTTTTTGAGAAGCTTCTGGGCAGCTGAGTTAAGCGGATCGTACTGGAGGAGCTCGTTGCCGGCCTGGATCGCATCGGTATAGTTCTTCTCACTAATGAGGTTTTTGATCGCCTCTACCGCCTGATCAATAAACTCATCATGCTCCTTCTTCTGCCCCTCGTTCATCTGCTCGTTGAGCTTGATGATCAGCGCCCGCAGACGCTTGTGCTGGGGGGAAAACTGATAGAGCTTGCTGTAGATTTTCTGGAGCTCGTCGAACTTCCCCTCATCCCATAAGTGCATAGTTGAGGCGATGTCGCGGTCAACGTTCGCCTCGTTCTCTTTTTGAATGAGTGCCTGAATATTGGCCAGAGCGTTCAGGACCTTACGGTCATAGGGGTTGACGCGCGCAAGCTCCTCGCCGGCTCTAAGGGCGGTTATGAGGTGGTTTTGCTCAATCAGCGTCTTGATTGTTTTGAGGCCTTCTTGAATGTAGGTTTTGGGATCTACCATCCCCCCATTGTATCACATTTTTCTTTTTAGCGCCTCCATTCCGTGGCTTTTCGAAGAACGCGCACCACCCTGCCCGCTGCATCTCTCACTATCCGTAGTACCTGGCTGCCATTGGGGGTGTGTATAGTTATCTGCTCGGGATCGGGTGTGGCTTCGGCCGTCCTCAATGGTTGCTCGTCACCTCTCGTCTCGTCACTTGAAGTTTCGATCTGGGCTTCCGCATTACCATGATCTCTCATCTCCCTATCTGGAGTTTTGTTCTGTGGCATAACGTAGGTATCAACCTCTTCGACAGATGTTCTGATCGGCTTAAGTTTGTAGGGGAAGCAGATGGGGGTAAGATTTCCCTGGCGATAGTAGTTGAGACTTGGGAACGCCATAGCTAACTCATCGGGGAGGTGACAGTCGTCGAAAATGTCCATCTCAAGAAGGCTTGGATGTATCGCGATTAAGGCTCCGGAGTGTGCCACTCTCCAGATGCCGGTTGCTATGAGAGATCCCTGGTATCTGTCTTCGACTGGCTCGATATCAAGGTGGAGCTCACCCGGTCTGCCATGTGAGCACTCATCATCCCCGAAACTCATTATAACTACCTGCAAAGCTTCAGTTCGCTGCAGGTTATAGGCTCTACTCAGGAGCTCACTGGTGTCTATGGGGTCATAGCCTTCACTAATGACTCGGTTCCTCGCCTCCTGTCTTAGGGCTCTCCTCACCTCCTCAAAGTTACCGCTCTCAAATCTGCTCTTCATCGGGAGTGAAGTTAGTGGTTACAGTAGTTTATCTTCGCGTTTTTTTTTGTTTTCGTCAAATTCGCCTCTTCATAGGGAGTAACTCTTTGCTCTCTCTGTGGTAGCCTCGCGAACTCAGGGGCTAGGCCTTTTTGAGGGAGGCGAGCTGCTCCTCGAGCTTGCTGTACTTTTCCTGGGCTTCGGCCTGCCGTCCTCGCTCGGCCTCGACGATGTGTGCGGGAGCACGGCCCGTGAACTCCTTGCTGGATAGCTTTTGTCCAAGGCGGTTGAGATAGTCCTTGAGCTCACTGAGCTCCTTCTCGATGCGCGTGATCTCAGCCTCCAGATCTACCATGCCCTTCAGCGGGACGGTAATCTCTATTCCGTTGGAGTAACTCTTCAAAACGGGAGCGAGCTCAGGCGCTTTTGTGCTGATCGTCAGCTCACTCAGGCGTGCCATTCGTACTATCGGTTCGCGCATCGCCTCAAGAAGTGGGCTCTTCCCCTTCCCCGAAAGGTGAAGGGTGATCTTTTGAGACGGGGGAATGTTGTTTTCCTGGCGGAGTGAGCGAACGGCACTAATGACCTCGATAACTTCCTGGACCTGCCTCGCCTCTTTTTTGAAGCGGTGCTTCGCCTCGACTTTTGGCCAGCTCGCGGCCATTAGGAAGTTGGTGTGGCCCAGCTCCTTCCAGATAACTTCGGTGACGTAGGGAATGAATGGGTGGAGGAGTTTGAGGAGTGTCTCGAGGACGTAGAGGAGCACCCCGATGTTCTGTTCGGGGCCCTTTGAGATCTCTAGGTACCAGGCGCAGTACTCGTTCCAGGTAAAGTCGTAGATCTTTGTTCCCGCCTCCGAAAAACTGTATGACTCAATATCACGCGTCGCCTCATCAATAAGCTCCTGGGTGCGTGTCAAAATCCACTGGTCCGCCAGGGTTTTAGCTTTAGCCGGGGGGCGCTTTTTGAGAGAGACGCCCGCCTCCTCTACCTGCATAAGGGCGAAGCGTGAGGCGTTCCAGACCTTGTTTACAAAGTTGCGGAAGCCGGCAATTTTTTCTTCATAGAGGCGCAGGTCATTGCCCGGCGTTGAGCCGACAATCATAGAGAGGCGGAGTGAGTCGGCGCCGTAGGTTGTTATCATGTCGAGCGGGTCTATGCAGGTCTCGGGGTGAGACTTGCTCATCTTTTTGCCCTCGCGGGTGCGGACGAGGCCATGGAGGTAGACCGTCTTGAAGGGGATCTCATCTAAGAGGTAGCTCGTCATCAGGATCATGCGGGCGACCCAGAAGAAGAGTATGTCGTAGCCTGTTTCGAGGACGCTCGTGGGGTGGAAGTAGTCCAAGTCCGCACTCCTTTTGGGCCAACCCAGAGTAGTGAAGGTCCAGGTGCCCGAAGAGAACCAGGTGTCCAGCGTGTCGGGGTCTTGCTTGAGCTTGCCGTCGCAGTGTGGGCAGCTCTTCGGTGTGGTCCGGCTTACGATGGGTTTTTCGCATGCGGCCTTCTTTGGGCTCGTGCAATACCAGACGGGAATCTCGTGCCCAAACCAAATCTGTCGCGAGATGCACCAGTCATGGAGGTTTTCCATCCAGTGGAAGTAGGTCTTGTCGAAGCGCTCGGGGACGATCTGGATCTTCTTTGTGCGAACGACCTCTATGGCCCTCTTTTTTAGGCTCTTTTTCTCGGCTCCGAACTTCTTATCGACATCGATAAACCACTGCCGACTGACCAGCGGCTCGATGGGTGTATCGCAGCGGTAGCAGATCGAGAGGTTGTGGACGTACTCCTCGTCAATCTTCTCCACGAGCCCCTTCCGCGCAAGCTTTGTGATGATCTTACCGCGGGCATCACGGGCATTCATCCCGGCGAACTCTCCGGCGTGCTCGGTAAGGTTACCCGCCTCGTCGATTATCTGGACGACCTCGAGTTTGTGGCGCTGGGCAATTTCGAAGTCGATGAAGTCATGGGCGGGGGTGATGGTCATTGCTCCCGTTCCAAACTCAGGGTCGGCAGCCTTGTCGGCCAGAATCGTCGCCTCAACATCGCCGTGTATCCAGGGAACGGTGATCGTCTTGCCGTGGTACTTTTTGTAGCGCTTGTCATCGGGGTGAACCACGATAATCTTATCCAGGAACTTTGTCTCGGGGCGGGAGGTTCCGATCGTAAAGGGGCCGTACTTCAGGTAGTAGAAGTTTCCACGCTCTTCCTTGTAGACGACCTCATCGTCTGCAAGGGTCGAGCTGCAGCGTGGACACCAGTTAACAATGCGATTTCCGCGGTAGATCAGGCCGTCCTCATACATGCGAACAAAGGCCTCGCGAACGGCTGTTGAGAGCTCGGGGTCGAGTGTGTAACGCTCACGCGTCCAGTCACAAGAAGAGCCCATCTTTCTAACTTGATTCTTGATCGTCTTCTGGGACTCCTTAACAAACTTATGTACTTCTTTTAAGAAGGCGGGGCGTCCGAGTGAGTGACGCGACTCCCCTTTCTCTGCCAGGATGCGCTCAACTTTATTCTGAGTTGCGATCGAGGCGTGGTCTGTCCCGGGGAGCCAGAGTGTGGCATCTCCCTTCATGCGGTGGTAGCGGGTCATGACGTCCTGGAGGGCGAGCATAACGGCATGACCAAGATGAAGTGTGCCGGTCGCATTGGGCGGTGGCATCATTATCGTAAAGGGTTTCTTGTTCTTGGAGCGCTTCGGTGTAAAAAGGCCGGAGGCCTCCCACTCTTTATAGATACGATCCTCGTGGGATCCCGCATTGTAGGCTTTAGAAAGGGTCACGAGGCCAATTATACCAAGAAGAAATTTTTTATGTAACACAATGATAACGGAGTCGGTATTAGCCTGTGTATGCGGAATTCTCTCCAACCACTGCCGGTATATGATGATCCAGATCATTGTGACGATCCGGAGAGGAGTTTGAGGGGTGTGCCTCTGACCCAGCTTGAGCCACCGCACCTCGTCGAACCTCCTCTTGAGGATAACCCGTTTGTCGAAAATGGCAGAGGCGGGACCAATCCTCATCACCCCTTCACTCTACTGCCTCTCTCCGGTGCTCTTGATGGCCCCGATGTTATCTCAATGTCACCGGCTCGGAATCCGGTGCCGGCCGAGGAGGTAGCTTATATCACCGCACTGACTTATAGTGAGGATCTCTACCGCATGCAGCTTCAGATCGCACTTGATGATCTCGAAGAAGCCTGTGACTTCATGGTTAGTCTCCGTGGTGTGATTGATGCACTGAGGCCTTTTATCAACGATTTTCCCTCCCTCCCTCCCTCCGTCAAGGTATGGGCGCGTAAGGCTCTCATTGAGATGGCCGCCGACACAGCCACACCACGGTATCGAGCCTTGGTGGGGCACCTTGTAAGTTCTCTTGCAGCTGGTGATAACGAGAGTAGCCTTCTGAGCCGTATACGAGAACGTAACTTCAACCTTCCCCTCCTGGCCTGAACGGTTGACGTAAGCGCGAAAATGGCGTATTGTACCGCTCTATGTTTCATCCGGACAAAAGGAGGTATGCTCAGCATGAGAAGTTTGAAGAGGTTCTTTACAGGAGCGTCGATCGGCACCACCTCTCGCTTGATCTGCGCCACCGTGTGATCGCAACGCTGGGCTCAGGTTTTCAGGGGCGCGCTTTTGCCGTTGAGCTCGACTCCCCTCTCTCGGAGGCTCAGCGGGAAATGTGTCAGGGAGGTCGTTCTTCTTCTCTGGATGAGCATCCCGGACTCCTTGCCAAACTCGATTCAGCTCGCCACTTCGCCCGTAAGGTTTTCTTTCCGGAAAATCGTCCGAATGTTCCCCAGGTGGTTAAGAACTACTGTGAGATGAAGAGGGCTGGCTTGCGTGTCTTTCCCACTATGCTTGTTGACGAGTCAGCTACGAGCACCCTTACTACTCTTGGTCAGAATGACCGGGTTGTGTGTGCCGGGGCGAATCGTGGCTCCTCTCGAGTGAGTGAGCTTACTGATGACAAGGTCTTCATCGGTGGGGAGCTTGGGCCGATCGCCAACTTCGACTCTCTCTGGGAGCGGATGCAGGCTCATGCCCGTTTGGCTACACACCACTCGATGCTCGTTCGTGCAGATGCTTACTTTTTTCTTGTTGAGCGCGCGGCCGAGCCGCAGGTCGACTTCGTAGTTGGAGATATCGAAGGTTCCCCGATGTATGGTGTTCTTGCCTATCGCTCAAACGCTCAAGAGGTTAATCGAGGCGGTATAACGAGGGCCTGTCACACTTTTTTAGCAGAAAACGTTCCCGAGAGCGCTCTGAGTATGTACGAGAAGGCCATGCGCTATAAGGCTTCGGATGTTCCCTGGACCTCATCTGATTTTCCTCCATTTTAGCCCACTAACCTGATTGACTTTTTCCGCTCATTCACGTAGCCTGCCTACGTTTATTAACCAGTCGGTGTTTCTGATCGTCCCATCCTGCTCCGCATAAGTGCGAGTCACGGGGCGAGCATGAGGACTCATCGGCGATAACCCCAAGGATTTATGGCTAAACCAGCCGACGTACAAATCGATAAAAAGGTCGTTAAGGAGATGCTCGAAGCGGGCTGCCACTACGGCCACAAGGTTTCCAAATGGAACCCCAAGATGCACCGCTTCCTTTATGCCAAGCATGAGGGAGTGCACGTTTTTGATCTGACTCAGGCCTACCAGCGCCTTGTAGTCGCTATGGATTTTCTTAAAAATGCCGTTATGGAGGGGAAGAGCGTCTTGCTCGTCTCAACCAAACTTCAGGCGACACGCCTTCTTACCGAGGCTGCCGAGAAGACCGGATGCAGTTATGTAACCCGCAAGTGGATTCCCGGCCTTCTTACAAACTTTGATACTGTTAAGATCCGTATTCGCTACTTCAAGGAGCTCAAAGAGCAGCAGGGAAATGGCGAGTGGGAGTCTAAGTACACCAAAAAAGAGCGTCTTCAGCTGGCGCGTGAGCTTACCAAGCTCCAGGCCGCTTTCGGTGGTGTTGAGTACATGAACTCACTTCCGGATGTCGTCGTCGTTCTCGATGTCGTTCGTGACAAGCTCGCTCTTAAGGAGGCGCAGCGCCTTCACATCCAGACGGTTGGTATCTGTGACTCAAATGCCGATCCTGATCTAGTGAACTTCCCCATCCCGGGTAATGACGATGCGGTTCGCTCTATCTCCTTCTTCACAGACTACATTGTTAACG
>PFRX01000002.1 GCA_002788775.1 Candidatus Peregrinibacteria bacterium CG_4_9_14_0_2_um_filter_53_11
CCCACCTTCGGTAGGGCCACGCGACTGGCGGAGAGGGAGGGATTCGAACCCTCGATACCTTGCGGTATACGCGCTTTCCAAGCGCGCGCACTAGGCCACTATGCGACCTCTCCCTAGGGGATGCGCTGTGGAGTGTAGCGAATATCCTTCATAAGCGCAATTTCGTCGAAGTCGGTTTGCTGTAAAATAGTTTGATATTGACTGAATCAGGCATTATAGTGTCCGCCTATGTCAATCGACGATTCAGATCAAGCCGGTCGCGGGAACTTGCCCGAGGCCGCCGCACCTTTGCACTCGGGACTTATGAGGGCTCCCGCCGCCGGTGCTTCTGCCCTTGCGGCTGAGCCGACGGCTGTGGACCAAGCTCCACCCGAGGCTGCACTCGTCGACTCTCGCCGGCGTCTCCTCGCCTTAGCTGAACTTCCTCTCTCAGATGAGGGTGTTCGCAGACACTTTAGTGACCTTGCCACAGCACATCCCGACCGTGCCGCCGAGTGTCAGCGTGAGGCTGATGTCGTCTGTACCCGTCTCGAAGGGACACGCGTTCTTTTTAAGCAGCTGAGACTCTTGGACGGGGTATTCTCTCGTCCTTGGGCAAAGGAGCTCAAGCCTGCTATCGCGACAATCCGCCGCAGCTTCTTAACTCCGGAAAATACTCAGCCTCTTCTAGATCACTATGACCGTCTGGAAGCTCAGCTCAACGATCTCCTTCGTGACTTCTTTACCAACGGTATCGACTTCCTCGTAGATGAAAAGCTCACCTTCAAACCGGAGGCCGTCGCCGCGCTCCGCGCTGTTATGGAGGAGGTCTCGGCAGGTTCCGCTCTGGCTCCGCGTTTTGACGGGCTTTCGAAACTACCGAGCATCACCCCCGATATTAATGACGCTCCAGCCGATATTCCTCGCGATGAGCGTCTGACTTTCTTGAACTACAAGACTCACATGGACTTTCTGCGTCGCTTCCTCATTGATGTTCGCTCACTTGAGGGGCGTGGGCTGGCTCAGCAGCAGCTCGCCAAAATACTCGCCTTCGGTCTTAAGACGCGTGGTGCCGATGCTCATATGGCTGATTATACCCTTTCTCCTTCAGGTACAACCGACCTTGGGGAGACCGCTTTCGTTTTCGAGGCTGACGCACGGGCCGCAGAAGACGGATCCCGTTTTGACTACCCGCTACAACTTATAAACGGCTTCATCAAACTACTCCAGACACTCCGTGTCGAGCGGAATATTCTTCAGGGGGAGTAGGGCCTACTTTACTGCCCGAGTGCCTGCTCCAAACGTGTATGCGCCTGATCTGCCGTGTTATCGACGGCTGATCCTGTTTCCGCCGGGGCGCGTGTTGCGGCTGCCGCCTCCATTAGTTCCATGAAGTCGGCGATGTCGAGGACACCCTGGGGAGCTGCTGTCCGGGGTTCATCTGCGTTTTGTGCTTCTGCGTTTGCCATAGAACACAATATTAAACCACGGCTTGGTATGCGTCAACTTATTCAGCTGCCCGATGCTTTAGCCGCCAGGTTAAGCGCGTTTTTCCTTGAGTTGTCTATTCCGATTCTTGCATGTATCTTAGGAGCACTATGAAAGACGACATGACAAACAAGCCGGAATCTTACTGGAAGGAGAAGCTCACGCCTGAGCAGTACCACATCTTGCGTGAGCAGGGGACTGAGAGTCCTTACAAGAATGAGTACTATTTAAATAAGGCTGAGGGGATGTATACCTGTGGTGCCTGCGAGCATCCGCTCTTTTCTTCGGATACCAAGTTTGAGTCTGGAAGTGGATGGCCCAGTTTCTACGACCCGGTCAACCGAGAAAATGTTGAGTTGATTGAGGATAACGCTCATGGCATGAGCCGCACTGAAGTCCGCTGCAAAAATTGCGGTTCGCACTTGGGTCACGTCTTCAATGATGGTCCCACTCCAACCGGCCAGCGCTACTGCATCAACTCCTGCTCCCTGAAATTTAAAGCGAAGGAAAACTAGAAATGGCCCTACTTATCTTCCTCATCATCATCGGCCTGGCAATCTTGATTGGTGGCGCTGAGGCACTCGTTCGTGGCGCCTCCTCGCTGGCTAAGAGGTTGGGTGTCTCCCCCCTCGTTATTGGTCTAACCATAGTGGCTTTTGGTACCTCCGCTCCCGAGCTGGTCGTCAATATGTACGCCGCTCTCGGAGGGACAACGGACATCGCTATCGGCAATATTGTTGGAAGTAATATCGCAAATATCTTGTTGATTGTGGGAATCTCGGCCTCTATCTTTCCCTTAGCCGTTCAGCACAGTACAACTTGGAAAGAGGTTCCCTTCGCCCTACTTGCCTCGGTGCTGGTCTTTGTCATGGGGAACGACATGCTCATCGATGGCGTCTCTTTTTCCTCTCTTACTCGTACTGACGGAATCGCCCTGATCGCCCTCTTTATTATTTTTATGTACTACACCGTCGGTCTCGCCCTTGCGGAGAAGGGGCAGCAGGAAGACGACGTCGACACCTACACTTATCCCTTCTCTATCTTTTACATACTTATCGGAAGTTTGGGACTCTTCTTCGGAGGAAAGCTGCTCGTTGATAATGCTTCCGAGCTGGGACGTATCGCCGGCCTCTCCGAGTCGCTGATCGGTCTAACTGTTGTTGCCATAGGAACCTCGCTTCCCGAACTGGCAACCTCTGTCGTCGCCGCCTACCGTAAAGAGACGGACCTTGCCATCGGTAATATCGTCGGTTCGAACATCTTCAACGTCTTCTGGATTCTGGGTCTCACCAGTATTATCACCCCGGTTCCTTTTAACACGACAATCAATGCCGATGTTCTGGTTGCAGTGGGGGCCACCCTCCTCCTCTTTATCTTTATCCTTATTGGTGGGAAGAAGAAGTTTTTGGATACCGAGCGCCACGTAATTACCCGTTGGGAAGGCATCGTTTTTCTTCTCCTCTATATTGGGTACACCGGCTACGTTATAGCGCGCGGCTAGGTAGAGAGGCTGAAAAACAGACGCAAAAAAACCGCCGGATAAGAATGTCGGGAGGTTTTTTTACTCACCTAAGCAGCTGCCTTTGGAGCAGTCGTCTCTTTTGATCGTACAGCGCGGTTGCGAGGTGGTTTAACCATCGTTCGCATACAGGCCGTGCAGATCTTGGTCCAGACGAGCTCTCCCTTTGTGTTGGGAAGGAGCTTGCGAACCAGATTAGGAACGAAACGTCGGAGAGTCTTAATGTTTGAGTGACTCACCTTGTGTCCCGTGCTGGGTCGTTTGTCGCATTTGTCGCATCGTTTAGCCATAGCCACCAGAAGTTACTATAAAGTGATATTAAGTGCAACAGGAAATGCTGCTCTTAGCGGGGAGTTTGCTCGGAAGGAAGGCGGTTTGCAGCGTCGGCTAAGAATCTGAAAATCTCCCTCGGACAGAATTTCGGATCGATCTGCGTTACCCCAAAAGGCATTTTTATGATTACATGAACGGTCAGATCTCCGTTCTCGTCACGCCCAACGGCAACGTGCCCATCTCGTTCCCGGTCGAATGCGCGGCCCGCTTGAGCTCGCACGAAACCATCCACTGCCTCCTCTTTACCGGAGGCCGGCAGTACAACAAGTTTAACCTTGGTTCCGTAAGTTTGCTCGCGGTCGAGCCAGATTCCAAGGGCGGCAAAGTCCGCGTGGGTTAGCGGTCTGCCTACGGCCCCTATTAATTCAGGGGGGAGTTCGGTGCTCTTTTTGGGGTCGAGGTCCTCGAGCGTCTTTGGTTTATCGGCTCCCGGCTCGGTCGTTACTGCCGCCTCAGTCCCGCTACCCTCTGGATCTCTTTCTCCCTCTTTCAAGGCCGCCTGTGTCGCAGTAGTTACCCTCGTTTCTATCGCCTCGGGAGAGGGCATCTCCGCAAGCCCTCTGAAGAACTCCTCCTCGCGTGCGGCGGCTTCGGCGAGGCTTCCAGATGTCAGCTGCATCGTATCGGCGAGTCGGCCGTCAAAAATCCGCTGGTGCCTGCCCCATTGAAGACTAAGCACTTCAGCACCTCCTGCCTGACGCAAAGTCAGTTTGCCGTCGTCGGGGCTATCTCCG
Organism: Candidatus Peregrinibacteria bacterium CG_4_9_14_0_2_um_filter_53_11; assembly: GCA_002788775.1. Classification (GTDB taxonomy): domain Bacteria; phylum Patescibacteriota; class Gracilibacteria; order UBA1369; family UM-FILTER-53-11; genus UM-FILTER-53-11. The sequence goes on from PFRX01000002.1 coordinate 4,054, forward strand.
AAAGAACAGTCGAGATCAGCCGTGATGCTCTTTCGGATTGCCGGATCCCTCCCATTGAACTCCATAACGGGGACGAGTCCGGGGTGCCTGGTGAGCAGTCGGCGAACATCAGTTCCATCCATGCGTGGCGTGAGCTCGATGGGGTCGGGAGTCTTATTCTCAACTCCACGGGTGGTCATGCCGAGTCTCTGTTGATACGCTATACTGGGGTCGAAGCGGCCTGTTGTGCGGCCACTGTCCGTCATAGTGCGTCGGTCTGTTGTCGGTACTCCGCGTCTGCCTAACTCTCTGTCTACACTCATAGTTTTGATTGGTGAATATAAAAACTAGCACCAAATCTATCAAATAAAATAGGGCCGAGTCAAATCTTGTGGCTTGATGGATAATGCGCCTTAAACCAGTGCTGTGTACCGTGGTATTATTTGCTCATGACCGATCTCATCTATACGATTATCGCCGTCCTCTTTGCCCTTTCTTTTCACGAGTTTGCCCATGCCTGGATGGGGACACGTCTGGGCGATCCGACGGCGCGTCTCCAAGGGCGTCTGACCCTCAACCCTCTTAAGCATCTCGACCCCGTTGGGACCTTCGCCCTGATTTTTTTTCACTTTGGCTGGGGAAAACCGGTTCCTTTCAACCCTCATAACCTGGCGAACCCTAAGCGTGATGGGGCCCTGATCGCTCTTGCCGGCCCACTCACTAATTTGCTGATTGCCATTGTCGTTGCGGTTCCTCTTAAGTATTTTGGCCAGACCGGGTTTGTAAGCTCGGAGTTGTATCAACTCCTCGACGTTTTTTATCAGGTGAATATTATCCTTCTGGGTCTCAATCTTCTTCCACTGCCCCCGTTTGACGGTTCTAAAGTTTTGGGACTCTTTATTCCACGTCGTTGGTATAACGCCTACGATACCTACCTTGATCAGGGCGTGACCTACGTTCTGATTTTTATCCTATTTGATAACTTCATTCTCGGTCAGCTCTTCGGCTTCTCAATCTTAAGCTTGGGGCTCGGCTCATTTCTCTCCTGGGCACATGCGCTGATCTCGATCGGCACCTAAGTTCCACCTCTGCCGGAAGCCATTGTCGGGGGTATGAAGTGCGAAAAGTAGTAGTGGTTGGGATTATTGCAACGTCAAAGAATTGAGTTATTAGATATCTAGGAGTATTATCGGATTACTCTGTGGTGTTCGTAACGGACCCGAAAGCCCAGGCCGACTGGACTGGCACGGCATTGTGGAGTCACTAGAACTTTAAAAGCCGCACACTCGCATCAACTGTACGATGCACCCGTGCGGCTTTTTCTTTGGTCCGGGCTTTTTCTTGTTGGAGGAGAGTGATTCTGATACAATCCGCTCGCTGTAGGCCGCGATAGCTCAGTTGGTAGAGCGCATCCATGGTAAGGATGAGGTCACGGGTTCAACTCCCGTTCGCGGCTCCATTTGAAAATGGCAGCCATCGGGCTGGCGTTTTCAAATTAGAGAAGCGGTGGAGAAGTGGACCCGTAGGGTTGCCTTAAGAATGCGATGAGCGCAAGTCCGAAGGACGCAGCGCGAGTCGGATTATTAAGGACAGCGAAGCGAACGAAGTGAGCGTAGGTCAACTCCCGTTCGCGGCTCCAGAGTATTGACATTGTCACCACATGTCTGCCATACTAAAGACGGTACTATTTTTACCTATCTTTAGATATGTCTACCATCCAAATTCGCATTGATGAGAAAACTAAGAAACAGGCCAAGAAAGTCTTGGATACTATTGGAATGGATATGAGCAGCGCAATTAAAGTTTACCTCAAGCAAGTGGTCATAACGCAGGGCATTCCTTTTCAACTCCTTACTGAAAACGGTCTTACTATTCAGCAGGAGCAGGAAATCCTCAAGGCTTCTGAAGAGGCTAAGCGTGGAGTGAATGTCTCTGGTCCTTTTGAAACTGCGGAGGATTTGATTAAAGACCTTAAGGAGTAGGTATGAGGCTTGTTCTGCACAAGAATTTTAAGAAAAGCTATAAAAAGTTGTCGGCTAAGCTCAGGGCAAAGGTCGATGATGCACTGTGCGCTTTTTATTGCGATCCCTTTGATCCGCTATTGAAAAATCACGCTCTTGGAGGCTCCATGGTGGGGAAAAGAGCAGTTTCGGTAACAGGAGACGTACGTATTATTTTTGAGGAATACGATGGCTATATCTTGGTAATCGTATTGGATGTTGGGACGCACAATCAGGTCTACTGAAATGGCAACTCCCGTTCGCGGCTCCAGTTTGATGCGCTTTACCGCGAGCACACGGTGCGAGCGCGCAGCAAGACAAGCAATCCGGCTTTGCCGGTTGCGAGGCGAAGCGAGCTTAAGAAAAAGCCTTTCTTTCTAGGACGTGAATGCGGTCGCCGACTCTTAGTGAGCCCGGTTTGGTTACGCAGAACCGCTCGCCAAAGATGGGGCGACGTCGGTCGCCGGCCCAGCCTTTCTGGGCGAGGGTTTTGAGGATGCCACCCGGTACATTTCTCTCTCCCTTTCCGGGGTGTACGTCGACCATGAGGCAGCGGTCACAGGGCATTGTGGCGCGGAGCTCCGGGGCCTCGTACAGGGCATCTTCTCCCTCTTCGCCGTTCCCGAGCCGGATGGTTCTCCAGCTGTTTTCGGCGCGTCGCGAACAGCCGTTGGCTATGAGCTGCGGCCTAAAACGGGCCATAGAGACTCGCTCGCTCCCATCACCCTCTAAAACTTCGTTCAGCTCACCGAGCGAGGCCATGGAAGCCAGGAGAATATGCGCGTTATCGGCCAGGCTCGCCTGCGTTCCCGCAAACATCTCTCCGTGGTTTTTACCAACTACGCGTGAGATATTTCGCACAAGTTGGACTTCTCGATCAAGCAGCCGACTAAACCAGCTTGAGACGGCTCCACTAACTTCTATAACGAGAGCGCTATCACCTGAGCTGTGTTGGGCAGTGAGCGCTTTTCCACAATACTGGTTATCGGGATCGAAGGAGACCTCGTGACTTAGTGGCCCACGGAGTTCCAGCCGTCTGCGTTCGCCAATTTTCTCAATGGATGGATGTGCTAAAGCGAGCCGCTCGCCGCCTCTCTCTCGCTGAGTTACGGCCGTCTTGTCCTGACGGTCGATAACCATGAAGCCGTGATCGTCTCTGAGACCGAGTGCCTGAATGTCTATCCTCGCTCCTGGTTTGAGATTCAGGATTCCCGCACACGACTTTATGGGGTAGGTGACGGCTGCAAGTATGCGCGGCTCCTCGTAGTCTTCCGGTGTTCGGGCTGGGCCTCTAATCATGGCAAAAAGTATAATGACTAAGGGGCCATTATACCGTTGTGCCCTTTATTATCAAGGTTTCAGGGCCGGGCTTCTTCCGTGGCCTCCCCACTCGTCTGATCGTCTGTGGAGTTGAGGGCTGGCTCACCTTCTTTTCGGGTGTTGTCTGCTCGGCGGCTCTCACCGTGTATCTGCCTAGACTCTCGCAGTTCTTCCTCGAGTTGCCGGACCTTCATCTCTATCTGTGGCGCATTCTGAAAGGCAACCGAGCCGACGATGCCGAGTGAGGCAAACCAGAGTGCGGCCAGTACGATGAATCCCGTGACTCCTCCAACGGCACGGCGCTTTGTGATGCTCAGGCCGGCCATGAGGAGGACGATGCAGGGCACAAGGATCAGCACGTAGAGGCCGACAAGAAAGAGCCAGTAGAGGCTGCCACTCACTGTTACAAAGTCGCCGACAGTCAGCGTGGTGTAGGGGATTAGACTTCCCGAGATTGTCCAGGCGAGGCCGAAGCTGAGCAGGAGTATTCCCGCACTTCCCGCCAAGATCAAAGCCATCGTGAACAAGACTCGCAAGATCTCAAGCAGTACGTTGATTATGTAGCCGCAGAGCTTAAAGAAGTTTGTGAGCAGGTCACTGAAATAGCTCCCCGCCCCGTTGAGGCCGTCTTTCACCGAGCTAAAATCTTTTTTTTTGAGCGACTCAACGCCCTTCTTAACAGAGCGTTCGATCTCTTTTAGAGTGATACTTTCGCCGCGCATCTCGAGTTTTTGGGCTGTGGTTCGGGCCACGGGCACAACTGCCCAAAGTATGATGTAGACCACCAGTCCGAATCCACCAAAGAAGAGCGAGATAAAGAATGCGAGTCTTACAAAAACCGCATCGACGCCCAGATAAGCGGCGATTCCCGAGGCAACTCCCGCAAGAATGACATCGTCGGGGTCTCGGTAGAGGTGCCGTTTGCTTCCCTTCTCGGAACTTTTTTTCTCATTTTCTTCGTTAGGCGCTTTTGTGCTCTCATTGGGAGCTTCCTTGCTCTCTTCGTGTGTGCTTTCTTCCTCTGGCTGAGCTTCACTCTTCGGCTCGCTCTCGTCTTCGCCGAGCTGGGCAAAGTCTTGCACGCTTCCCATCTGCTTGATTATTTTTTCAATATCGTCGAGTGCTACCGATCGCTCGCGTTTTTTGTTCTTTCCCAAGAGCTTTTCGGCAATACTAATCTCAATATCTTCGATAATCTCGGCCCTGTCTGTATCATGGGCAAAGTGGCTGCCTATCTCATCCAGATAACTCGAAAGTCGCGCATAGGCATCTTCCTCAATACTGAAAACAACTCTGCCGATCGTAATGTTAATTACCTTTTTCATGAGTATGCGTTAGTGATGTTATGGATCGGGAGAGCTCCTCCCATGAAGTATTGAGCTGAGTCAGGGCCGCCCGGCCTTTTTCTGTAAGTTTGTAGTACTTTCGCGGAGGACCGGTGCGCGACTCTTTCCAGACGCACTCAACAAGCTCGTGTCTCTTTAACCGGCTCAAGAGGGGATAGAGGGTCCCTTCTACGACCAGGAGCTGTGTCTCCCTCAGTTTTTTTAGAATCTCCTGAGCGTAGACCTCTTTCTTCGCAATGATGAGGAGGATCGCGAACTCCAAAATACCTTTTCTAATCTGTGCCTGAATGTTTTCTAGGTAGTCCATCTGTCCCCATTGTATCGCATGGTACTGTGCAATGCAAGGGGTTCCGGTTCTCAACAGGTGCCGCTTCGATCTGCTTTTTGCTCACTAAGCAAGGTGTAGGTGCGGCAGGCAGCATGGGTAACTATCCGAGGGTCGGCCTCTGGGTTTGTGGCTGTGTACAATTCGGCTAACTCAGTAACAGTTGTGAGAAGTCGCTCGACAGCTGCTTGTGTGGCCGGTGGGGTCCTGAAGCTGATTGGATCGAGCCTGCCGCCCCGCAGCGAGGTGGGGGAGAGCTGAAAAGGTTCAGCCGTAAAAAACCTTACATACTCTTCCAAATGTCGTCGATTCCAGAAATCCGAGACCGCTCCCAGAGCCCCCGGAAGGCTGCTCGCGCCCATTCCTCTCATCCACGCAGCTTCCAGTCCATCCAGTGGTAATGTTTGTGCAATGCCCATCGACCTGAGTCGCTCTATCTCAAGTTTCATTTCGGCCCGTGGATTCCTGAAGTCCGACAGAACTTCCTCGAAGTCTCTGTCTAGCCTGCCGTGAAATCTGTGATCCGCACGACTCTTTAACCGGTCTCGTATTGTGCACATGTGGTTTTCGACAACATCAGGAAACAGGTAGATTGTTCTTTCCTTCCCGCCCCCCCCATCTTTGACGAAAATGGGCCCATGAATGTGGAGCTGACTCCCGGGTGTCGTTAGTATCTCGTCACACTCCAGGGCTAGTTCCGCGGCAGCGCTGCATGCACGGGAGGGGACTATCGCCGTACTTTTGCCCCCATTGCGTCTGACCGCTTCAAGGAGGTTCGTGTAGGCAGTCTTTACGCTAGCATCTCCCCCGTCCGAGTGGATGTGGAGATAGCACCCCGCATTAGGCCCTATGAGCTCCTGGAGGCTAGCAATGTAGCTCTCTCGGCGGTCAGCCTCCTCTTGGTGAGTTAGCGCCATGCGTCCTTGGCGTGCTGCTTCCGGATAATTAGGCGGCAGTATGTACATGAAGTTCTCCGCCTGGGCGTGGATCCTGAGCAGGAGATTAAGGATGAGCTTATTTTTTCGCTCCTCCTCTACCTCCCCTTGCGGGGTCACGATGGTCATGGGGCGCCGCACACGAGCATCTAAGTCGCCATCAAAAATGATATTGAGGTGTCCTTCGACTCTCTCCATCGGTGCTTTTGTTGCTCTCTGCATAATGGAAAAATTACCGCTGAGCTTTCTTGATTTAAGAAAGACTCTCTATGATTATAGTGCGTTATTCTATTATGATTAATAAATATGTCAACTTCCTCCGAGGTAGAGCGGTGGGCTATTTTTGCTCGCATTGTATTTTCTGTGTGCTATAATCCGCCTCGCATATGGCTAAATCTAAGTTTGTTATCGCCAGCTTCCGCTGCCCAACCTGTAGCACACCGAGCAAAACGACTCGTCACGGCAAGACCCCTTTAACGCCGATGAGCCGCTACTGCAAGAAATGCCGCACTCACACGGAGCAGAAACCTAAGGACGTAAAGAAGCCTTCGAAGAAGTAGTTTACTCGCCATCCTTTTGGATGTCTGCGTGCATCTTCTATTTTCTGTTGTTATGAGCTTCAAGTTTTGAGATGATTCGAGATAAGGTGAACAACACTTCTCAACCTCAAAAAGCTCAACGCGCGCGGATCATCGCCTTCTTGATCGCGGCAGCTCTTTTGGCTGCACTTCTGGTCTCTTTTCTCTGGCCTTGGCACAAGCCGATCTCGATAGCCACAACGCCCGGAGGAGTCGCCTTTGAGCAGCTTATGTCCCAGCAGACAAGCCGGGCTTTTGTTATGAACCCGAGTACACAGCTTCAGTACGCCCTCTGGAAGACGATCGCCCCAGCTTTTGTGGGGGACCATTTCAACGGGCTTTCCCTGGCTCTGAACGACCTCTTCATCAAACCAACTAAACCCCTTCCCGATGAGCTTAGAGAGCTTGTCTATGGCAGTCGTCGCTTTGCTCTAAGCTTTAGCTCTCAAGATGTTGACGACTCCGCCCCCTCGGAGGCGGAGGCTGCCGCCCCTCAAATCATTACTTTTTTCACCGAGGTTGGTACTCATCTTCAGGCTCGTGAGCTTCTCGCCGCGATGAACTCAAGCGACAAGCGTCTTCGGGCCCCTCCCTCCGCTGAGGCGACCTACTACCGTCCGGGCTTGCTGGGCGATGAGTACGAGGTCGGTCTTGTGAGTGACGTTCTTTTTATAACAACTGGTGGACGCGATGAGGCTGAGCTTATTTTGAGCCGTTTTAATCATAAGTCCTCTTCTCTTGCCGAGCTGCCGGCCTTGGGTGCAATGGCCTCCCGCCTCCCGCCTCAACTTGCCGGGTATTTTTACATCGCCGCTCCGACGGGCCCACGGTCGGCCTCATCCACTTTGGATCTATTCGGGGGGGAGAGCGGAGCCCGTCTCACCTCGTTTGAGGCAGAGGCGCGTTCACTCCGTCTGCACAGCGTTTTTGATTCGTCTCCGGGCCAAGAAGAGGCGGCTCAAACGGTAGCTGCACCTCTTACGGCTGATTTCATCTCGAGGCTTCCCCTTGAGGGGCTTCTTTTTTACGATGAGGGGCGAAAATTTGGAGCGGGAACCTCGGATAATGGCTCACTGAGCGAGCTTACTGACCTTCTCCCCCTTCCCCGGGAAACGATAAACGCCGTGTTGGATGGTGAGTATGCTCTGGTAGTTCAGGATGTCGCTGCGCTCACGCCCTCGGTTTCACTCTATATTGATGTCTCGGACACTAAGGACGAGGCTCGGGCACTTCTGCGCTCTCTTCATACCTCGCTTAAACAAGTGGTGACACTGTTCGCTCAGCAGCTGGGGCAGTCCGCTGAGGATGCTTCCATCGAGCCGTTTGTAACTCAGCATAACCTTGTGGGCAGTCTCTTTACCGGTGGACGCCTCACCCTCTACCCTGCGCGTATCCCCCCCGCACTCCTCAACCTTCCTCTGCTCGGTGTTTTCGTCGAACCGATCGACCTGACCTATGGTGTAACTTCAGATGGACTCCTTGTCTTCTCAACCCATCCCGGCATAGAGGCGCTGATAACCTCTTCGGCTTCGGCAAAGAAGAGTGCCGAGCTTACGATGCTCCCTGCCCATCTGGGTCCTCCCGGCCAGCTTACCTATGTTTCTCTACAGGGCCTCCGCGCGGTTGTCTCTGATTTGGTTGCCGCTGTAGATCGCCGGCTTCCGCTCGATCCTTCTCAGAAGGTGTTGCTTGATAACCTCCAGCTCTACTTTGGTGGTGTCTCCGGTTATGTACAAAAAGTTTTTGTTAACAATGGAAGAGTTTCCGCCGAGGGTGTTTTTACTTTCAGATCTGCCGATCTGTAACAAACGGCGGTCTTCTTGGTAATAAACTATGAAACAGCCTTGGTGAAATCTTTTTTAAAAAACTTACTTTTTAACACCACCCAAACTTTTTATGAAGACGCCCACTAAACTATTTACGGTTTTTGTAGCTTTAATTTCCGCTGTCCCCCTTTCGGTTTTTGCGCAAAACGGAGATGTCGTTGAGGACTCGCCGGGCTCCGTCTCCGGTGAGACGATCGCCTTTAAGGACCTTTCGACTTCTCATCCTTTTTCCCAAACAATCGCCGAGCTCAAGGATCTCAAGCTTGTCGCGGGTCATCCCGATGGCACTTTTCAGCCTGACAAGACGATCAACCGTGCCGAATTTGTGACCATGGTTGTGGCCTCCATTAACGATAACCCGCAGGGGTCGAACTGTTTTACCGATGTTAAGGAAGAGTGGTACGCCTCACGTGTCTGCTATGCTAAGGAGCAGGGGCTTGTAAGCGGCTACTCGGACGGCAGTTTTGGTCCCGCAAAAAATATAAACTTTGTTGAGGCTTCTCTGATACTCGCAAAGGCTCACGAGCTCAATCCTGCGGCACCTGCTCCCGATGAGGAGTGGTATGCTCCTTCCGTCAACAAGCTGGCTGATGGGAAGGCTATCCCCGTTACGGTCGACAGCCTTGACCGTAAACTCAGCCGTGCCGAGACCGGTGAGATGATCTACCGAATCAAAGTTCCCGGCCTGGACCGTCCTTCAATGACACTCGCCTCACTTACCGATCCGCTTCCCTCGGTCGCTTCGTGTGATGAGCTTGAGGCCCGTCTTGAGTTTCTTAAATACCAACAAAATCGCCCCTACTATGGTGGCGGCGTTTTGAGAACCATGTCGCTCGCCGTCCCCGAGTCGGCAGCCCAGGACTCTAGTCCCACTCCTCCAGCAGCCGCTCCCCAGGCTCCAACTGAGCCGGGGGCCACCGCAGACGGGGAGGCCGCTACTTCGAATAAGGCAGAGTCTTCGGATGACTTCTCTCAGACCAATGTACAGGTTGAGGGTGTCGACGAGGGCGATGTCATTAAGAATGATGGAGAGTTTATCTACATGGTAAGTGGAAGCACGGTCCGCATTATTAAGGCTTACCAGCCTGAAGATCTTGCCGAGGTAGCTCGTCTTGAGCTTTCAGATAAGACCGTCGCCCCCACTGAGATCTACGTCGATGGTGACCGACTTGTTGTGCTTGGTCATAGTTATGCCAACTACGGTAAACCCATGCCGGTTGATCTTCCCGTCGAACCGGTCGATGACTCAGGCCGCAGCAGTTTTTCACCTATCGGCATTGTCCCTGCTCAGCAGCGGGCAGTGGTTTTTGTCATCGACATGAGCGACAAGTCCAACCTTACAGAAGAGCGTTCCGTTTACTTCGACGGTTGGCATGTTTCTTCTCGTCGTATTGGCAACGACCTTTACCTCGTGACCAATAACTCGCCTTACTTCTACCCCTATCTTGAAGCCGATGCTTCGGTTAGCGATGTTTTGCCCAGCTTCAATGACTCACGTGTTGGTTCGGAACAGCCCTCAGCGAACTGCTCGCAGGTTCACTTTGTTCCCGGTTATAACGATGTAAACTTCCTTACTGTCGCCAGCCTCAATCTTGATGACCCGGATGCACCTCTGAAGCGTGAGGTTGTAATGGGAGGAGGGGAGACGGTCTACGCCTCAACAGGTGCCCTTTATGTTGCAGCAACCCGCTACATCTACCCTGAGGTAGGGATCTATGATGTTTGGGGAGGAGGCGGCAAGGAAGAGACGCGACTTGTTCGTTTCGCCCTCAATGACGGAAACGTCGCCTTCGGCTCGTCCGGAACTGTCCCCGGTCACCTTTTGAATCAGTTCTCAATGGACGAGAGCGGCTCCACCTTCCGTGTTGCAACCACAGTTCAAGGCAGCTTCGGCTTTGGTATCGCGGCGGATGGCTTTGCTCCACAGTCCCAGAGTCAGAGTACCAATAACCTTTACACGCTGAGCAGTGCAAACCTCTCAACGCGGCTTGGTGCAATCGAAAACATAGCTCCCGGTGAGTCGATCTACTCGGTCCGTTTCTTGGGTAACCGTGCCTACATGGTGACCTTCAAAAAGATCGATCCCTTCTTTGTTATCGACCTTAGCGATGCAACGAATCCTCGCATCTTAGGTGAGCTCAAGATACCGGGTTACAGCGACTACCTTCACCCTTACGACGAGAATCATGTGATCGGTTTCGGTAAGGACGCGGTTGCTCCTCAGGAGCTTGCCGATGCCGGCCTCACGGGTCGCCTTGGCTTCGACTTCGCCTGGTACCAGGGCATGAAGCTCGCCCTCTTCGATGTTACCGATGTGGCCAATCCCAAACTACAGTTCAGCGAAGTTATTGGTGATCGGGGAACGAGTAGCGAGCTCCTCTATAACCACAAGGCTCTCTTCTTCGATAAAGAGCGCGGACTGTTGGCTTTCCCCATTGAGGTTCACGAGGTAACTCAGGAGGTTAAGGATCAGGCGGCACGAAATCCTTGGCCAACCGATCCCAACTCACTCTATGGCGAGACAGTTTTCAGAGGTGCTTATGTCTACTCCCTCGATCTTGAAAACGGCTTTGAGCGCGTCGCTGCAATGACTCATCTTCCCGCCGGATTCTTCGATCGTGAGGAATCTGAGCTCTACACTCCCGAGGCCTACAACTCGGCCATTAACCGTATCGTCTCTATTGGCGAGTACCTCTACACGATCTCACTTAATAAGGTCAAAGCCTTCACTCTTGGTGGCGACTTTAGCCAGGTTAATGAGGCAGGTCTAACTGTTGACGAGCAGAGCTGGGGCCCGATCCTTTACTAGGGCGCCCACGGGCTGGTCGCGGAGTCGCAATCTAAAATTAAGCTGATCTATGCCGGCGTCTGCCCTTCGGACGAAGCTCAACTATGAGGTTCACGTCCAGGGCGAACGCCAGCTGGGTCAGCTTTTTTAGTGTCAGATTCTGCTTGCCGTTTTCAATCCTCGCGATAACGCTCTGGCTTGTTTTGAGGCGTCGGGCCAGCTCGGCTTGTTTCATCCGTCGCTCCGCACGCAGGTTTCTTATCTCTTCACCTATGCTGAGGCGTTCGTAGCGCTCCAGCGCCTCGGGCGTGGTGAGTCTCTTGGCTAGATGCTGCTCGTGGTCGTTCTGGTCACTCTCGCCATGGGCCTTTTTCATGAGGTAATTATAGCATATATGCGATAACGCTTGAATTTTTAGCGAATCTCATGGTATAATGTTTCTGTTAAATCGTTTTTCTTCGCAACCGCACCGCTACTGGATGGCGGTTTTTTTGTGCCTTGCATTCTTAGACCTCTCTCGCCTATACTCCGTTCACTATGAAGACCTTAAGCATCGCGATAATCGCACACGTCGACCACGGCAAGACGACACTAACAGACCATCTGCTCCGTCAGGGTGGCGCCTTTGCGGCACACGAAGAGATCGGGGATCTGGTTATGGACAGCAATGCTCTCGAGCGTGAGCGTGGTATTACGATCCTCTCCAAGAATGCTTCAATCCACCGCGACGATGTGAAGATCAACATCGTCGACACTCCCGGCCATGCCGACTTCGGCTCCGAGGTTGAGCGTGTTCTTAAGACGGTCGACTCAGTTCTGCTTCTTGTGGATGCCAAAGAGGGGCCGATGCCCCAGACGAAGTTTGTCCTGAAGAAGTCGCTTCAGCTTGGTCTTCGTCCTATCCTCCTTATAAATAAGATTGATAAGCCCGACCAGCGAGCCCATGAGGTTGTCGACATGGTTTTCGATCTATTCGTCACTCTTGGTGCAACGAATGAGCAGCTTGACTTCCCCATCGTCTACACCATCGGCAAGCTCGGTATCGCAAAACATGAGATGGCTGACGAGAGCACGAATCTCGATCCGCTTTTCGAGACCATCTTTAAGCATGTTCCACTCTATCCGGATCGCTCCGCCGATCCTCTTCAGATGCAGGTCACCACGCTCGCTTATGACGACTATGTCGGACGTATCGGTATCGGACGTGTTGCAGCCGGATCACTCCAGAGCGGTCAGCAGATCTCACTCTGTCGTCGTGATGGAAGTATCATTCCCGGGAAAATTACCAAACTTTTTGTCTTTGAGGGTCTTAAGCAGGTGGAGGTTGAGTCGGTTGAGGCCGGAGATATCTGTGCCGCCGCCGGAATTGACGATATTACCATCGGTGAGACGATTGCTGATAAAGCAAATCCGGTCCCACTTCCAATGATCGAGATCGACGAGCCGACGATGGAGATGAACTTCCTCGTTAATAACTCTCCTTTTGCAGGAAGAGAAGGTAAGTTTGTGACGAATCGTCATCTCCGCGAGCGCCTCGACCGTGAGCTCGAGACTAACGTCGGTCTTCGTGTTGAGCCACTCGGTGGCGTTGATGGTTTCAAGGTTAGCGGACGCGGTGAGCTTCACCTCTCGGTTCTCCTTGAGAACATGCGCCGTGAGGGTTATGAGATTCAGGTCTCAAAGCCCGAGGTTATCTTCAAAGAAATTGAGGGTAAGAGGTGTGAGCCTATCGAGCAGGTCTTGATTGACGTTCCCGATGAGTTCGCAGGTGCCGTTATCGAAAAGCTTGGACGTAGAAAGGGTGAGATGGTCAATATGATCGCCGCAAATGGGGTCAGCCGTATCGAGTACAGTGTTCCTACACGAGGTCTTATCGGCTTCCGCTCAGACTTTATTACCGATACTAAGGGTGAGGGGATTTTGGATCACAGCTTCCTTGAGTATCAGCCTTATCGTGGCGAGATTTCAGGGCGTCTCAACGGTGTACTTATCGCCGGAGAAAATGGCGTAACTATGGCCTACTCTCTCTGGAATCTCCAAGAGCGTGGAAAGCTCTTTATCGGTCCCGGTGTTGAAGTCTACATCGGCATGGTTCTTGGTCAGCACTCACGCGATAATGATCTTACCGTTAATCCATGTAAGGGCAAGAAGCTCACAAACATGCGTGCCTCCGGAAGTGATGAGTCTGTTCGTCTGGTTACGCCAGTCGATATGACCCTTGAACTTGCTCTTGAGTACATCGAGAATGATGAGCTTGTGGAGGTTACTCCAACAAGTATTCGTATTCGCAAAAAATACCTCACGGAAAACGAGCGCAAGCGTGCAAAGGGCTAGGAGCTGATGGTCTGTCTTTTGACCTGCTGTTTGCTCAGTCGATGGTTAGCTTCCCAGCTCACGTTGGGGCGTCTTGCCAGCTGATGACTCTTCCCTTACTATAGGCATCGATGCATCTACTTCGTAATATTTACGGCCGTCCGGAACTTGAGAAGAAGCTCGAAGTCGAGGCGGTTGAGCGGACGACGATCTCTTTTTACCGCTATGTTCCCCTTACCGATCCGGAGGCGCTTCGTGATGAGCTCTACAAGGAGTGGACAGAGCTGGGTGTTCTTGGACGCATCTACCTTGCCACCGAGGGGGTGAATGCTCAGTTCAGTCTTCCCACTGAAAATATCGAGGCCTTCCGTGCGAACCTCGAGTCCCGGGCGGAGTTTAAGGAGATGCCTTTTAAGATCGGCCTGATCGGGGGCCCTTCCTTTGTTAAGCTCACCCTGAAAGTCAGAAAACAGATTGTTGCCGACGGTTTGGAGGAAGGAAGTTACGACATTTCAAACGTGGGTAATCACCTAACACCCGAGGAGTTTAACAGGGCGATGGATGAGGATGATGCGATCGTCGTCGATATGCGTAATCACTATGAGAGTCGTGTCGGCCATTTTGAGGGTGCACTCTGCCCCGATGCCGATACCTTCCGTGAGGAGTTGCCACTCGTGAGTGAGGAGCTTAAGGGGAAGGAAGATAAGAAGATTCTTCTGTACTGTACCGGTGGTATTCGCTGCGAAAAGGCCTCGAGTTACCTGAAAAGCCAGGGGTTTAGGAATGTGAATCAGCTCTACGGCGGAATTATTAACTACGCTCGGGAGGCCCAGGAAAAAGGCTTTGAGCCTCGTTTTAAGGGCAAAAACTTCGTTTTTGACGGGCGGCTTACTGAGCCGGTTACTGCTGACGTTTTAAGTGAGTGCGATCAGTGTGGTGGAAAAAGTGATCGCGTCACCAACTGTAAAAATGAGATCTGCAACCTGCTCTTTATTCAGTGTGAGGCCTGTGCCGAGCAGATGAGCGAAACCTGCACCGATTTATGCAAAGAGGTTGCGGCACTTCCCATCGAGGAGCGTCGGGAGCTTCGTCGCAAGGCGGGGAAGACCGACTTTAAGCGGTTTAAAAGTCGCCAGCGTCCTGCCCTAAGAAGGAGTCAACCCGTGAGCTAGTGCCACTAGTGGCATCTCGGAGCCCAGGCAGTTTTTCTGTCATTTGTCTCGGTCGTCTGCCTGCGGTGGCCGCCTCAGTCTTGGCAGGCCTTTTTTAGAGGCGTAGAATGATAACCCCATAACCCCCGTTTTTATGAAAAGGACAGCAAACTATCCGATCAGTTCGGCCCTTCTTAATCGTTGGTCACCACGTGCACTAAGTGGAGAGACCCTGAGTGATGCCGAGCTGATGCCGCTTTTTGAGGCCGCGCGCTGGGCTCCGTCTTCTTACAACGGTCAGCCGTGGCGTTTTGTCTATGCGAAGCGTGATTCCGCTGCATGGGATACGCTCTTTGGTCTTATGGTTGAGTTCAATCAGAGCTGGGCTAAGAATGCTGCCGCCCTTGTGGTTGTTGTCTCGCGCACCACCTTTGAGCACAACGGTGAGCTATCAGTCACCCATAGTTTTGACTGCGGTGCGGCTTGGGAAAACCTCGCACTCGAGGCCGAGGCGCGGGGCCTTGTGGCTCACGGAATGCAGGGATTTGACTACGGAAAAGCTAAAAGTGAGCTGGGCGTTCCTGAAGACTACTCGGTTGAGTGTATGATCGCCATTGGCAAGCCCGGCAAAAAAGAGGATCTGCCCAAAGACCTCCAGGAACGTGAGTTCCCCTCAGATAGAAAACCCCTCGAAGATATCATTATGGAGGGGAAGTTTAGGGCTTAGGTTAGGTCAGAAGCGCAAGGAGTGCGGCCATATCCTCATTCTCTCTCAAATTTCCCAGGAAGGCCGCTGCCCTCGTTTCCTGAAAAGCCTCCTCGGCTCCTTTGGGAACTCTCAGCTGGCCATGGGTAAAGGTAGTTATATCTGTTGTAGGGCCAACTTTTTTGGCTATCCCAAAAGCTATAGCGTCCCCCCCACTCAGTGCTATTTCGCGTGCAAAGAGATCATCGGGGTTTTCGCCTACAGTCTGTGTGATGACGGCCTGTACCAAGTCTCGTTGTTCCCTTCTTGCTGCATCGATGAGTCTGGCGCTGAGCTCACTCCATTCTGCTCTTGTTGATGCTCTCAAATGGGCACGCCCTTCATCATCGAGCAGTGCCTCCAGCTCTTCCATCCTATCTCCTGCGTGGGCTATATGCCACATAAGCGCAGTACCTTCACCAACGTAGCGCCTGTCCGGGTCGGCAGCCAAAAGGAGATTTGCTCCTCCACTCATTGCAACATCGCCAGCAAATGAGGCGGCGGTCCCGCCCGATGCACGTGCCAAGCTGGACATTGCCGCAATCCCCTCAGCGACTTGTCGACTGCCGCCATAACTATCAACGAGCAGTACGCAGTTAAAGGGACCGGATATGATTCGTCTTCCTGCTTCAACCATATGAGCGGCCGAAGCTCCTTGATTTGAGGCGAACTGATCGAGTTTACTGAGCGCTCCTTCAAGCGTTGTTGCTCTGTTGTACAGCGCTAGCCCCGGCGCTCCCTGGTGGGCTTCGGTCCCTTGTGCGAGTCTGCGGATTAGGCTCAGATCCAAAAGAAATCCCGTTGGAAGGTGCGTTAGAACCCCTTTATCGGAGCCGTTTGGCGTTGAAAAAATGGCTGGGGCTGTTGCTAGCTCTATTTGGTCATCCCATTGTGTCCAACCAGTATCGAATCCTGCCTCAGCTTCGAGGTCTTCAGGTACTGTGATGGTGAGTGTTCCAAGCGATTCCCGGGAGGATTCTGACATAGTGGTGGTGTTAGTCGGCGGTGCGTTATTATGGCATTATTGCTGAATAATGCAACAGTTGGCTCCTGCATAACTATGTACCGGCCGCTGCACTCATTCGTGCCTCTATGCCTCGTACGATAGCACTATAAACCTCAGTACTGCCGTCGTAACGGGTGCGGACTGTTTCATGTGCTTCTGCAGCTATCTCCGGAACACTCCTTAACGTCCAAAAAGATCGTGTCTCTTTAAAAGTCACTCAGCTTAGCTTCTTCTTCTGGAGGTTTAGTTTTTTCTTCGATGAGTTTTAAAAATTTTGGTACAAATCTGTCCAACATCTCAATGATTTTCTCGTCATTTGTTGCCTCAATGTTTTTTCCTGTATGAGGATCGTACATTATCTCAGCATTTAATGAGGATTTGGTGTCCTCACCATTATCGGTAAATAAATCTAAAGACCCAATGACCACCGGATAAGCATTTTGTGACGGTCCGTCCCATTTCTCACCTATCATACCGATGTCTATTTGACCGGTTGTATCCTGTCCACCCCCCTCCCTTCTTATACTGCCTAATTGTTAAGCCGGGACCTCCTGAGGAATGGGTATCAGAGAATGTAATATCATAATCTATTCCATTCTCTTCATATTCGATAGGACCAACAGTGAAAAAAGGATTTGTGTCACTACGCGGTCTATTCATTGGAGCCCAATAATCATCATCCAGACGCTCGGCATCTATCAACTCTGCAAGATGATCTCTTAATGCAGTTAATCTTTGAGCAGCTTGGTTGCCGGTCTCGTTAAAGACGGGTTCTTTTTCAAATCCTGGTGGGCTCATTATCTCATCACTCGCGTTGACTTCACTCATAAGGGTTGATGGGTCTCTATCTTTTTCTGCTGGAACTGGATCGGGTAGAAGAGACATACGTGCAATTCCACTTTTAATCGATTCGGCTCCATTTTGAGATGCTTGTTCCCCTAGATCTTTGTCTGCTTGTTGTGCATTTGAATTTTCAGGCGCACCGCTCCGTATCTCAGTTTGACCTTCCGAAGGACCACTATGAAATATAAGACGTTGTTCTTTAAACATTTTTGTTTTGTTAGGTTAACTGTATATATTATACAATATATTGATATATAAGACAACTCCGCATTCGCTGAAACCGTAGAATTACTAAGCGTATCTATGACAAAAAGCTGGAAGAGCTTAAAGGCCCTCAGCACAACCTCAGCAACGAATCGGCCAAATACACCGAAGTCGGCACTACTGCTTTAGTTCCAGGTTGTCCTATCTGGCAGGGGCGGAAGGAATCGAACCCTCGACTAAGGTTTTGGAGACCTTCGTTATACCATTTAACTACGCCCCTATTTTGTAAGCTTCATTCGTTCAGACCGGCAGAGCCGGATCTTCGCTCATTGCGCGCTCGCACCGTGTGCTCGCGGGTCACCGGTAAGCTTAGTTTCGCTCGCTTCGACTCGCAACCGGCAGAGCCGGATTGCTCCTCTCGTTCGCGCTCGCACTGTGTGCTCGCGGGTTGTGAGAGATGTCGTCTCGTTCGTGTTTGCGGGTTGAGAGGTGGCTTCTTTGCTGCGCGGTTATGGTACCGTCTCCTTGGGGTTTTGTGCAAGGGGAGGTGTGGCTGAGGGCGTGACTTGACTGCGGCCGTTGAAATAGGGTAGAGTAGTTCTCCTGTGTCGTCACAGTGAACACTTTAACACTCAATTTTTTATGTCATCTCCTTCAGAACAACAACGCGATCATGAGTCCCAGAAGCCACCCAGAAGTGGTCCTGGCACCCGTCCGGGTATGTCTATTGCAACCAAAGCTCTTATTGCTGGAGCATGGGCCGCCGCCCTCGGAGTCATGGGGTGGAAAAACGACCTGATTAGCTGTGGTCGGCGTCCCAACTCGTCTGCCCCAAGTAGGGCTGCCAATCCGGCTGATGCCGGCGAGCTTCCGGGTGACGCGAGCGCTGAGGTCTCCAATACCGACGCTATTTTGGCCCTTCCCGAAAATCCGGATATTCCCATGCCCTATTTTGCAATCACCGGAGAGCCTGTTCACTTTGAGCCTCCTAAAAATCTTCAGGGGTTTACCGGCGAGGAGTTGGAGCGTTTCAGTATAACACTCGGAGAAATGCTTGAAGCCCGCTTCCACACAGATGTTGAGCCGCAACTTAATCAAGGTATTCCCCCCAGTCAACTTATTGGGCCGGCTGTATCCGCTACGGCACTTCTACTTGAGCAGAGTGATCCGCGTGTAGCGGCTGAGCTCGCATCCTTCAGGAGCACGTGGAATCAGCAGTCTCCGGATGCCGGATACGAGCTTGTTGCGCACTTGAATGAGTACCTGCTCCCCGGAGGGCATATGCTCTATATTGGCGTGGGAGATAGGCTTGACCTCCTTAGGGTGAGTTCTACCGAGTTTCGTAACCTTTACGATAACAATGACGGTCCCGGTGGTGAGGAGCCCAGGATAAGAGTTCCCGTACTTCACGTTGCAAGCACCATGAAGCTGGCGAGCGAAAGTGATCAAGGCGTTGGTGAGTACGAGCATCACTCAGGGGTTGTTCTTATCTATCCCGCACATATCGCCGCCGACGCACAACAGCGTCTTGCGAACCGTCCCGACTATCCCCGCTTTAAAGGGCCGATGCCACTTGAGGAGATGATTGATCATTCTACTGAAGAAACTATTAACGGCCTGCTGGTAAGCCCTTACTTTGCGGCGCGCTTCCCTAAGGTGGGTCGTGAGTTCACGGAAGGAGTTGGATACGAGGCGACGATTCCGGTTCGCACTAAAGAGGGGGAGCGCTCTTTGACCTTGGCTTTCCCTCCCGCAGCACTACACCTCTTGGCTCAGCTGGGCATGAGTCTGGCAACAACAACGAGTGATATGCCGTTCACTCATAGTGCTTATCTGCAAAAAACTCCGGCAGATGATCCGGTAAGGTACTTGATCCGCCAGCTCCTTCCACTTGCAACGATTCAGGCTGCTCCTAATACTGAGCGTGCGAATGCTCAAAGGGCACTTTTCTTGCATGCTCCGAGTCTGGAACAGCTCAGAGCTCTCGTTGGTACACCGCACTACTCAAGTGATCACACTAACCGTGCCGGAGAGGTCCTCTACAGGATTGGCTTTGATCTGATGCACCGGGCTGAGGCCGGGGAGCTGCCCCGCGGTGAGCTTAGGGCCGTTCCGGGGCCGAACCCTCGTCCACTTCCCCGTTAGCTCATCGGCGCCTAGGCGTCCGGTGGGATGTTGTAGTATTTAAAGAGGAACTCGGCTATGTCGTGGAAGAGAGGAGCTGCTGTCGCATCGGCCCAGATGGTTGTGCGAGGCCGGTCGATCTTTACGAGCATTACAAACTTTGGATCGTCGATTGGAGCAAAGCCTATAAACGAGGCGATGGTTGTTCCCGGGCCGGTAAGGGGGATTCCGTTTTTATAGGTCTGAGCCGTGCCAGTTTTGCCTCCGATGTGGTAGCCTTTAACTTCGGCGCGCTTGGCTCCACCATTCTCAATGACGCTCACCATCATCGCCGAGATTGTCGCCGCTGACTTCTCGGAAATAACTTGGCGAACTTTCTCCGGCTCGGTTGGGATAACGGTTCCATCCGCCTTGCGAATCTCCTCGATAATGTGAGGCTTCATGAGCACGCCTTTGTTTGCGAGTGCTCCCAGAGCTGAGATCATCTGAATCGGCGTGACGGCAATTCCCTGCCCAAAGGCGTGGGTGATGAGCTCACTTTCTGCCCAGCGTGAGGGGTCTTTGAACTGTCCGGCATGTTCGTTTTCAAACTCGATGTCTGTTCTTTCGCCAAAGCCGAACTTGCCCAGATAGCTGCCGAAAAGTTCGCGTCCCATCTTTCTCGCTACGAAGGCCATACCGGTGTTGAGCGACTGCTCAAGGACTTGGCGCATCGTCGTAATGCCATGGTAAGTGTTGACCGCATTGTGGATCTCGAATTCATCAACTTTAATGGGGCCCGTGTCGTTGAAGGTTGTGTTTGGAGTGACGTCTCCATCATCGAGAGCGATAGACATGGCGACGGTCTTGAAGATCGAGCCCGGCTCCCAGATATCCGAGACGGCGCGATTTCTGTAGACGCCTGAGCCCAGAATATTTTGAAACTTTGAGTAGATGGTGCGGCCCGTATCAATAAGGGTTTTGAATATCTGAATACGGTAGTGTGAGTCGTAGTCGATGTTGAGGTAGTGAGTCTCGTTCCCCGGCTCACCTACGGTTGTTATGCGCTCGAGCTCCTCAGCGCTCAGGTTTATATCTTCTGTCACCAGGGCGTCGCTAAAGTCATTCGGATCGAAGGTGGGATAGTGGGCCATGCTGATGATCTTTCCTGTTTTTGGCTCCATGATAAGTACGAGACCTGAGTCGGCGCGGCTGTCGCGGACCGCTTTGCCAAGCAGCTGCTCCACCTTCATCTGGATGGAGCGGTCGATCGTCAAAACCACCGAGTCTCCATCTATGGCGGGTTCGATAACGAGGTCGTCACCAACAATGACTTGCTGGCCGATCGCATCAAGCTGAGTTTTGAAGATTCCTTTCTTGCCTCGGAGTGTCAGGTCGAAGCTCTGTTCGATACCATAAACGCCGCCGCTCTGTGCGGTAAAGCCGATTACCTGGGAGGCCAGCTCTCCTTCCGGATAGTAGCGGTAGGTGCGATCCTGAAAATTTATTCCTGCGTACTGCTTTCTCCCCGCGTCTTTATCTTCTTTCATCATGGCGCGTATCTCTTCTTCAAGGGCTGAAGGGATACGGTCGCGTAGGACTACATAGCGGTTGCGTCCCACAAGGAGCTCGGCCAGCCGTTCGTTGCTGATTTCTACCACCGGAGCGAGTACTTGGGCCACATAGTCGCGGTCGCCAATTTGTGCGGGGTAGGCGATGATGGAGCTCTCGCTAACCTGGATGCCCGGAAGGTTTTTCTCCTTCAACAAGGCCTGCATCTCGACCGGCGGATCTTGGTAGAGAATGATCGACTGCCGAGTCTTCTGGCTTATCTTCTCAAAGAAGTTCTGTCTGAACTCAACCTTAAGTTCTTCTTCGGTACGAGGTTGCAGCATCCCCCGCTCCTCCTCTGTGACGTCGGCGGCCAGCGTTCGCTTGAGCTGCCGAATGCGGTAGGCATCACGTTCTTGTGCCTCGTCGAGGTCGAAAATCAGGTCGGCCAGCTTGTCGGTGACGTACCCCGGATCTTCGATCAACGTTGGGTCGGCGAAAAGCGTCGGCTGAGAGATGTTCGTTGCAAGGCGGAAGTACTCACCCGAGTGTGGATCCTTAATCATAATGTCTCCACGCCGCGCCTGTACCTCGCTGTAACCCAAATGGCCTTCTTCAGCTTTTGCTCTAAAGTAGGAGCTTTTGAAAAACTGCAGATTGATCATCTGCAGGACGATGGCTATGAAAAAGAAGCCAAAGAAGAAGAGGAGAACGTGAATCCGATTAAATAGTCGCGGGCGGCGGGATACCATGAGGGTTTCATTATACGAACTGTTGGGTAGTCGGGCAATGGGCGGGTGTCTTTCACTGAGGCGAGCTTTGACCGGTGCGCCATCGCCGTGGTACTAAGAGTGCATGAAGAAAACAACCCTCCCTAACGGCTTACGTATTATTACGAAAAAACTCAGCAGTACTCAGTCGGCAACCGTGCTCGTGCTTGTTGGTGCCGGCTCTCGCTATGAAAGCAAGCGTCTGAATGGCATCTCTCACTTTCTTGAGCACATGTTCTTTAAGGGCGCTGAGAAGTTTAAAAGTGCGAAGGAAGTTTCGGAGGCGATCGATATGATTGGGGGCGACTTCAACGCCTTTACCGGCAAGGAGTACGTTGGCTACTACGTGAAAGTTGCGGCTCAGCACACCAAGACCGCTCTGGATGTTATCGCCGACATGCTGCTGCACTCTCGTTTTGATACGACCGAGATCGACAAGGAGAGGGGCGTAATTATGGAAGAGTACAACATGTACCAGGACACGCCGATGTATCAGGTGGGATGGGATTTTGAGCGCCTCATCTATGGAGATCAGCCTATGGGATGGGATCAGGTTGGAAGCAAGGAACTGATCAAGACGGTAACTCGTGAGGATTTCATCGCTTATCAAGGAGCCCTCTACACTCCCGAAAATATCGTGGTAAGTGTGGCCGGAAATATCGACCACGATGAGGTTGTGGGGATTATTGAAAAACTCTTTCACTTTGATGATCGCAAGAAGGCTTACGAGGCCTCGCCCCTCGAGATCAATGAGGATCAGAAGCGGGTCTTTTTGCAGCACAAGCGAACCGAGCAGACGCACGTCGTCGTTGGCTTCCCCGCTTATCCCGAGGATCACAAAGACCACTATGTCGAAAAAGTCCTCGCGGTTGTTTTGGGCGGCAATATGAGCTCACGCATGTTCTTGAGTGTTCGTGAGGCTCAGGGGCTCTGCTACTACATCTCGACGTCGACAGATGACTACATGGATACGGGCATTATCTCCACGCGTGCCGGTGTTGATGTTAAGCGTAGTCACCTTGCCGTTGAGGCCATCTGTGCCGAGTATGCCAAGATTAAGGGGGAGCTGATTCCCGAGGCCGAGCTCTACAAAGCCAAGGAGTACCTTAAGGGAAAGCTGGTGCTCAGGCTTGAGGACTCAGAAGAGTACGCTCACCTTATCGGCAAGCAGGAGCTGCTCTACAAAGATATTCACGGGCCCGAGAAGATTATGGAAGAGATCGATGCAGTAACTGCCGAGGATATCAAACGCGTTACTGAAGACCTCTTTGATGAGGATAAGCTGCGTCTTGCCGTTATCGGTCCCTATGAAGAGACGGCCGAGTTCGAGAAGGTCCTTCACTTCTAGCCTTGGCATATCTGCCTCCTTCGGCTAGAATCGTGGGCGATAGAATCCTTTTAATACTCATACTTTTTATGGAACGCACACTTGTCATTATCAAACCGGATGGGGTCCAGCGTGGACTTGTTGGAGAAGTTGTTAAACGCTTTGAGCGCAAAGGTCTGAAGATTGTTGGAATGAAGATGATGCCTCTTAACGAGATGCTTCTTCGCGAGCACTACTCACACATTGCCGATAAGCCTTTCTACCCGGGGGTTGAGGACTTTATGAAGAGCACGCCAGTTATCATTCTCTGCCTTGAGGGACTTGAGTCCGTTGGTGCCGTCCGTGTTATCTGTGGTATCACCAAGGCTCGTGAGGCCGATGGAGGAACGATCCGCGGTGACTTCGCCATGAGTGTCGCCTGCAATGTTGTTCACGCCTCAGACACACCGGAGAATGCTCAGGCCGAGGTTGCTCGCTTTTTCAAAGATGAGGAGCTCTTCTCATACGACAAGACCGAGTACCTCCACGTCTACCTCGACGAGGAGCGCTAGATCGATTACCGCCTACCGTGACTGAAGCTCAGCACCGTTACCAAACCTTGAAGCAAAAGGGCATTCCTGCCGTGCTGTTTGAGGGTGGGTGGTTTGGATGCTGGTCGTTTGTGGTCGAGATCGATGCAGGAGTCGAGCCGCTACGGGGAGAAGAGGGGCTCGCGGAGATTCGTAGAGCTGTCGTAACTCACCGTGAAAAGATGCAGTCCGCTTCACTTAATGATGAGGCCCCTTTTTCTGAAGGCTACGTTGGCTTTTTAGAATATGAGTTCGGGGAGCGGTGGGTTGACGTCTCACCCGGGGCAGCTGAGTCAGAGGGGGGAAGTGCGCTTTTTTATAAGACCAAAAAAGTCCACGCATTCAGAACAGAGTTGTCACCTTCTCCATCAGCAACGGTGACTACTTCCGCCGGTGAGTCACCACCTGTAGCGCCACCGCCCTCCTACCAAAAAGCCTTTGCGGCCGTTCAGGAGGCCCTTTATTCCGGCGAGAGCTACCAGGTAAATTACTCCGAGGAGTTTATCGAGCCCTATGCCGGTGACCCTTTTGACCTTTACTGCCATCTTGCTAAGCTCAACCCTTCCTCTCACCAATGCTACTTCCCGCTCTTCTCTCTACCGCATGACGGGCCCTCGACGGAGTCCACGCCTACTCTCGGCTCTGCCCTTATCTCAAACTCGCCCGAACTTCTTTTTACTCTCCAGGCTAATGGTAAGTTCACGAGCCGCCCTATCAAGGGGACGGCACCTCGCTTCGGTGATCCACTGCTCGACAGGCAGGCGGCCGAGGCTCTGGTGAAAAGTAACAAAGATGCGGCGGAGCTCATGATGATCGTCGATCTTGTTCGTAATGACATGGGGAAGGTTGCCCGGACTGGAAGCGTTGTTGTTGAAAAACACCGTGAGCTTGAGAGCTACTCAAACGTCTTCCATACCGTCTCGACCATCACCGCTCAGCTCCGCCCCGAGCTTGACTGGTACGATGCACTGCGCGCCCTCTTCCCGGGAGGCTCGGTAACGGGCTGCCCTAAAAAGCGGACGATGGAGCTTATCCGTGAGTTAGAAAGGGGGAGGCGCAGTGCCTACTGTGGCTCAGCCGGTCTGATCGATCTCTCCGGAGCAGCAGAGTTTAACATCCTCATTCGCACCGCAACCTACCTCCCAAACAAAAAAGAACTGGTCTTCCGCTCAGGTGGTGGTCTCGTCGTCGACTCAACGTTGGAAGCCGAGTATGCCGAACTGTGCGACAAGGCGGAGGTTGTTCGCTCTGCGTTAGGTAGTGCTAACTAGTGGGAAAAAACTTCGGTAAAGAAGGCTGCTTTTAACGCCTCGGGGTTCGGGGCCACGCCTATGTGCAATGCGCCGGTTGTCCCAGGCGAGCATTTTCAGGCTCCAGGGATTACCATCTGGCCAGCTGGCGGAGTAGCAGGTTTGGAGCTCTGTATCTGATATTTTTACTACGCTCTTACCTTCCATGTGCCGTTCGTCCTGGATGTTCACCGTTGCTTGGGCGTGAATGAGCTCTCGTAAGATCTGAGCGACCTCTTCATCTGTCCGGCTCTCAAGCCCCAGATCTTGTGCGGTGATGTGTCCTGCTTGTAGAAGGTGGCCGGCGATTTCCTGAACTGAAGGTTCTGCAGTAAACTGATTCGTAGGGTCCTGATCGAGCTTACCGGCTAGTTCAACGATGCATGTTAGGTGCGTTGATTGTGGCCGCCCCTTTCCGGTGGTTGGGCGCCTCAGGCTCATTCCCGCGTCTTTGTAGCTGGCGCAACAGATAGTTTCTAGGTATTCAAGTACGTGTTCTTCTCTATCGTCCCTACCTGCTTGGTCTGATTTGAACCACAGTTCATCCCTTGTCCCTTCCGTTGGCAGTCTGTGGCTTTCCTCATGCCAATTGGTATAAGTCGCAGCTTTACCGTCCGAGATGGCATCCCGCCCAATTCGGTCAAGAACTGTCCCGGTTGATGGGTGCATTGACTCAATGGTGATCTCGCTGAACCCTACTCTTAGAATATCACTTCGTACTGCGTCGTGGAGACTTTTTAGCTGACTGCCGCTCGCAATCTTTGGTATCTTTACAATCCGCCCAAAACCCTCGGGCCAGTGAGGTCGAGAGATCTCGGGGAGTTGATCCGGGGTGCGGAAGGTTGATACCTCGGCGTCTGGGAAGAGTTCGGTGAGCATAAGTGCCTATTTTATGTATTTTGTGCAAAAAAGTCAAGGCCGCGGGGGGGAGGCGCCTGAGTCTTGCCCGACGGGCTCTACCGCCGTATGCTAAGGCCATGATCGTCTATCTCAATGGCAGATATCTTGATGCTCGGCAGGCTACTATTCCCGTCTTCGACCCCGGCTTTCTTTATGGAGATGGAATCTTCGAGACGATGCGGACCTATAATGGCCGTATCTTTCAGCTGGGGGAGCATCTCGACAGGCTTTTGGAGTCGGCTAAGACGCGCGGCTGGGAGTTGAGTTGGCGCCGTGACGAGCTCTCGAAAATTATCACCAAGACTGTGGCTCGCAACGGCTATCCCGACTCTCGCATTCGTGTGACCATCACTCCCGGCGTGGAAAAACCGACACTTTTTGTCTGGGTGCAGCCTCTCGATAAGCTCGCGGGGACGGCCTATTCTCAGGGCGTTTCGGCGATAACATTTCCCCTCGAGCGTGCCTTCCCCCGTATGAAAACAACCAGTATGCAGCCCCTGTTAATCGCTCGTGTTGAGATGGAGAAGCGCGGCGCCTTCGAGGCTCTTCTGGTCAATCATAAGGGCAATGTTACCGAAGGAACGTGGACTAACCTCTTTATTGTAAAAGATAACGAGATTATCACTCCCAAACTGGGCGTTCTTTTGGGGAAGACGCGTGATAGTGTAATTGAGTGTGCACGTCATAGCGCGACGGTCTCCGAGAAAAATATTCCGCTCGACAGTCTCTTGCAGGCCGACGAATGTTTCGTTACCAACTCAACAAAGGGTATAGTTCCGGTCGTGCGGGTAGATGGGGCCAAGATCGCCAACGGAAAGCCCGGCCCGGTAACGAAAAAACTTATGAAGGCGCTCCGCGAGATGATGACTAACGCCGACTAACCCAAACTATATGGTGAGCAACCCTCTCATTATGGGTGTTCTGAATCTTACGCCCGACTCGTTCTCGGATGGGGGCCGGTACACCACGGTCTCGCGAGCCCTTAAACGTGCTGCCGACATGGTTCGGGAGGGAGTCGATATTATAGATGTGGGAGGGGAGTCGACCGGCCCGGGGAGTTCGGATGTCTCGCTTAAATCAGAGCTTGAGCGGGTTATCCCCCTGATAAAAAAACTCCACACAACCTATCCGCGGCTCACGATCTCGGTCGATACTTACAAGGCCGAGGTCGCTCGCCAGGCGGTCGCGGCAGGTGCGCGGATGATTAACGATGTTACGGCACTTCGGGGTGATGAGGCGATGGTTTCCGTCGTTGCCGAGTCGGGAGTGCCCCTAGTGATGATGTACTCAAAAGATACGTCGGCTCGAACAACTCGGACTAAGCGCCGCTATGTGGACGTGGTGAAAACGGTGAAGGCATTTTTAGAAGAGCGGGTGAGGTATGCTCGAGCTCAAGGAGTTGCCAAAGAGCAACTTATCCTCGACCCCGGCATGGGGGCTTTTGTTAGCGGCCTGCCTCAGTACAGCTACGAGATTTTGGCTCGGCTGGATGAGCTCGCTAAACTCGGCTACCCGATCTTGGTGGGTGCCTCACGGAAGTCTTTTCTGGGCGGGCCCCTCGAGGAGCGCCTCATCCCCACGCTTGTGGCTCACACGGTCGCACTCCAAAACGGCGCGAGCATCGTGCGCGTCCATGATGTTAAGGAGCACAGGCAGCTGCTTACTTCTCTGCGTTCTTCTTCGCAGTGGGAGAGGTAGGATTTAGGGTTCTCACAATCGCTGCGTAGGCATCATATCCCATGCCGTCGAGCTGCCCTGGGTACCGCTCGAAAACCTCTACCATTCCGCGGCCATCTGCTACCTCGAGTTTTAGTACCGGTTCTACTCGCTCTGCGCCATTTTCGCTTGGTCCTGACATAATAATTAGGTTAGGGTGCTTTACCCTATCTTCTCCGTAAAAACACTTTTCGTCAAGGTGTGGGGTAAGTGGTATACTTTGGGGGCACTCTCAAGTATCAACACCGTTACCTATGTTTCTCTCTCGCATCTTTTCATTTTCGGCTGCTCATCATCTTACCAACTACCACGGTGCCTGCGAGCGTCCGCATGGTCATACTTATCGTCTGAAGATAACTGTTGAAGGTGAGATTCGGCCCGATGGACTGATCCTGGATTTTGTTGAGTTGAAGCGTGTTGTAAACGAGCGTGTCCTTGAAAAACTCGACCACACGGATCTTAATGACCGATTCGAAAATCCCTCTGCCGAGCTCATTACGGAGTGGATCGCCGAGCAGCTTTCCCCAATTGGCGAGCTCACAAAAACTCAGGTTCGCCTCGCCGAGATTGAGTTATGGGAGGGCGATACTACTTCTGTCCGAAAGGTAATTTCCTAATTTATGGAGATAGAGAGAAAGATTTTGGAGATCGACGTGGCTGATCTTCGACAAAAAATCGAGCGGCTTAGTCCACCCCCCGAGTGCACTTTTAGCGGGCTTGTTCGGGTGCGCTACTTCGACTTCCCCGATGAGCGCATTAAAAATGCTCGCGATCTATTGCGGTTAAGGACCTTTGTTTTTGATGATAAGACGGCCGCCCCCTACACCGAGTTCGTCTATAAAACGTACAAAGGCGTTCGCAAGGGGGCGAAATTTTTCAAGGAAGATGAGCTGCGATTTGAGGATGATAAGCAGTACGAGAAACTCTCGAAAATTCTCATCGACTTGGGGCTGAAAAAGACCGCTGAGTACGAGAAAAAGCGTATCCACTACCGCTGGGGAGAGCTGGCTTTTGAGATTGATGAGTACCCGGAGCTTCCGCCTTTTGTGGAGATTGAGGCCGCCTCGCCCAGTGCGATAGATGCGGTCGTCGCCTTCCTTGAATTGAGTGGGCACGAGCAGACGCCCGAGACGATTAACGAGCTTCTCGCCCGTAAGTATCCTCGGAAAAAGCTGGATGGTTTGGTTTTTAAAAAAGTACGTTAGCTATGGCGGAGGTTATTCTCTCACTCGGCTCAAATCAAGGTGATCGAGAGGCTTCACTCGCTCAGGCGCTCGCGCTTCTTCCGCTTGAAAATCTCAAACTTTCTCGGCTTTATCGCTCCGAGCCATGGGGTGAGGTTGAGGGGGAAGGTGAGTTTCTCAATCAAGTCGTCTCCGTCTCAACGAGACTTTCTCCGGAGGATCTTTTGGAGGAGATCAAGCTTGTTGAACAGAAACTTGGTCGCACTCGTCCAGACGCTGTTCCTCTTCAGGGTCTTCCCGCAGGGCCTAAAAAATCCGGCCGGCACTACCTCCCACGGCCCATCGACATCGACATACTCTTTTACGACACCCTCATTTATTCATCTTCGCATCTCACGATTCCGCACCCACTTATTGCCGAGCGTCGCTTTGTCCTGCTCCCGTTGGCTGAGCTTTTGCCGGAGTACCAGCATCCGGTTCTAAAAAAAACACTGCGTCAGTTGTTGAATGAATGCGAGGATGCCTCTATAGTGGAACCGCTTTATGACGATACAGGGACTTCAAAAACTCGCGACTCAGTTTAGAATCGACATTCTCAACACAGTCTTTCAGGCTGGGTCAGGTCATGTTACCACCTCTCTTTCCGCGATCGACATTATCACCATGCTTTACTTTGGTGATATCGATGGACAGCCGATCATGCGCTACGATCCACACAAGCCTCAGTGGGATGGGCGCGACTACTTTATCTTGAGCAAGGGGCATGGCTGCCCGGCTCTGTATGTGGTACTCGCCGAGCTCGGATTCTTTCCCAAGGATGAGCTTAATCATCTCCGTCAGCTGGGTGCTCTTCTTGAAGGTCACCCGGTTCGCAAGATCCCCGGAGTTGAGGCCAATACCGGCCCACTCGGCCAGGGAATTTCATTTGCAAACGGCATAGGGCTTGCGATGAAGATGGATAAAAAGTCGAACCGTATTTATGTAGTCTGCGGTGATGGTGAGCTTCAGGAAGGACAGATCTGGGAGTCGGCCATGACGGCGGCTCAGTACAAGCTCGATAACGTCACGGTCTTCATTGATAACAACAAGCTGCAGCAGACCAACTTTGTTACCGCGATCAAACCCGTCGCTCCCATCGGTCAGAAGTTTTCGGCCTTTGGTTGGAACGTCATTAACGTCGCGGACGGACACAACTTTGACGAGCTCCAGAACGCAATCGGGCGTGCTTGGAGGACGAAGCAGCGTCCCACGGTTATCGTCTGCGACACGATCAAAGGTAAGGGGATTCCTTTTGCAGAACAGAAGCCGGAGTACCATGGTGTTCCTCTTTCAAAAGAAGAGATGGCAGAGGCCGTTCCTTATCTGGAAAGGCAGCTCGCCGCTTTGACTAGTCAGAAATAACTTATGCCAAAGAAGACTCAGAAGACCGCCTTTAAGCTCTACCGGGAGGGGGCCGACTATCAGCAGATCGATCTCAAAAAGCTGCGTGCTTTTTTGAAGGCGCAAACTCCTCTGGAGACCTTTGAGTTCGAAGAGGTTAGTAAGGGCGAGCACTGGATCTCGATCTCGACTCCGGAGCTCACGAACATCTGTCCCTTCACCGACTATCCGGATTTTGGCAGTGTGTTGATCGAGTATGTGCCCCGTAAAAAATGTTTGGAGCTCAAGTCGCTCAAGCTCTACATCAACGCCTTTCGAGATATCAAAATTTTCCATGAGGCTCTCACAGAGGTTATCTTCGCGGACTTCCTCGACGTGGTGAAGCCACGCAAAGCTCGGATTATTGTCGATATGAATGTTCGTGGGAACGTCAAAACAATCTGTAAAAAGCACTACAACACCGTATCGCCGAGCGCATGATACTCAACGAGGTTTTTTACTCAGTTCAAGGGGAGGGTAAGAATGCCGGTCAGCCGGCCGTTTTTGTGCGCTTCGGAAACTGCAACTTAAAGTGCAGCTGGTGTGATACCAAGTACACCTGGCATCCGGACCTTCAAGATAACACCTCTGTTGAACTCGCAGCGGTTTACGAAAAAGTTCGTGCCTATCCCCAGTGCAAGCACCTCATCTTAACGGGCGGTGAGCCTATGCTCCAGCAGGATGCCATTCGCGCTCTCCGTTCCGAGTTTCCGGACTACTA
This sequence comes from Candidatus Peregrinibacteria bacterium CG_4_9_14_0_2_um_filter_53_11, assembly GCA_002788775.1. GTDB lineage: Bacteria > Patescibacteriota > Gracilibacteria > UBA1369 > UM-FILTER-53-11 > UM-FILTER-53-11. The sequence continues at coordinate 34,962 of PFRX01000002.1, forward strand.
CATCGAGGTGGAGACGAACGGTAGCCAGCCTGTGAGCTGTTATGACGAGGTCGACCTCTTTACCGTCTCATACAAGACGAGCAACTCAGGTAACCCACCTTACGAACTTAAGACGCGCAATGATAAGTGCATCTACAAGTTCGTCGTCTGCTCACGGAACGACTTTGGAGAGATCGAAGAAGTTATCTCTCGTTATGAGCTGCCCGCCTCTTCCATCTACCTTATGCCCGAGGGGGTGAGCCGGGATGCTCTCCTTGAAAAGCAGCCTTTCATTGTCGATTACTGTGCTCAGCGCGGCTATAATTTCACCTCCCGACTTCACATCTTAACCTGGGGCGATAAGCGTGGCGTTTAGCAGTTAGCCTATGAAAACACTCCTCATTTACTCCGGTGGAATGGACTCAACGACCCTCCTCTACAAGCTTTTGGCCGATGGGGATGAGGTCCGTTGTATATCTTTCGATTACGGGCAGCGACACAAGAAGGAGCTGGAGTATGCGCGCCGGATTTGCGAAGAACTCGGGGTCGAGCACAGTATTATTGATGTCCGCTCGCTCAACGAGCTGATGCAGGGGTCTGCACTGACCTCCGATATCCCCGTGCCGGAAGGTCACTATGAAGATGAGAACATGAAACAGACGGTTGTTCCTAACCGCAATATGATCTTCATCTCCCTTGCGATGGCTCAGGCGATCTCGCTTGGATTCGAGCGGGTAGCGCTTGCCGTTCACGCCGGAGACCACGCGATCTATCCCGACTGTAGGCCCATTTTTATCCAAAAAATGCAGGCGGTAGCCGCCATAGCGAACTACGAAAAACTAGATGTTTTTGCACCATTTTTGACTATGAGCAAAGGCGAAATAGCGGAGGTTGGACGTGAGCTCGGTGTCCCGTTCGAAAAGACCTGGACTTGTTATAAAGGTCTTGCGGAGCCCTGTGGAAAGTGCGGGTCATGTGTCGAGAGAGGGGAGGCGCTTGGTTAGGAATTTTGCCTGAATAACTGTGCGTGGTATAATTGTGCTTCACTATGAGTAGACCACTAAGGAGTTTTGACGCTGGAGGTGGGCCTCCCGGACCTGAACTCGAGGACGATGATTTTGATCGTCCCGTTCCGCCGTGGGATGCGGATGTTTTTTATCAGGAGTACAAGCGAGTGAGAGATCAGCTTATGGTTGATGAGGTCCCCGCTGCCCGCCTGAATAAGCTCAAGAAAACTGTCAGGCTTGCCTTATCGTCTGCTCTTGGTCGCTCGGCACTGCCCGGTTTTCCTCTGGAGATAGCTTTTGCAGAACTTCACCCCAAGCTTGGTATTGAGGCTGCAGCTGGGTATCTGGAAGAGTGCGACCCGCTTGCTCCCGATCTTGCCAGAAGGCTAAGCAACTTTGCCGGCTATTACACGGTACTTCTGTTGAATAGTCGCTATGCTCACTTTGCTCGAGTTATGGAGGGTGACCTTCCTAGACTCCAACCTCAAAACGAACCTCACAATGATACAGAATAGCTTGCTCTTTCTTAGTCTCCTTATTCTTGCCGGCTGCACCGCGCCGGTACAGACTCAGTCGTCACAGCAGCCCCCTGTTTCCGAGGAGCAGGCCGCGAGCTTTTCACCGGCTCCTGCTGCCGACCTACCGGCCCCGTCTTCCGACGACTCCGGGGAATCTTTTGCTCTGAATACCCAAAAAGGCACCTTCCCCCTCACGCTAGAGATCGCCGATGATGACGAGGAGCGCCGCTCGGGGCTTATGGGCCGTACGGAGCTCGCCCCGGATGCGGGTATGCTCTTTGTTTTTCAGGATGAACAGCCCCGTCGTTTTTGGATGAAGGATACTTTGATTCCCCTGGATATCATCTACCTTGACAGTACTCTCACGGTCGTCGCCCTTGTTGAGGGGATGCAGCCATGTACGGCCGACCCCTGTTCCACCTATCCTTCGGTGAAGCCCGCGCGCTATGCGCTTGAGCTTCGGGAAGGGGCGATCGAGAGCTATGGTGTCATGGTGGGTGATACGATTCGGCGGTAGCGCTTTAACTTACTTGCCTCCGCTCTGTGAGCACGCTACTCTGTACTGGCCTTATCCTAATCCTTTTTATGGCAGCCCCCATCGCACATATCGGAGAGATGATTGCTACTCGCAAGGCTTTTGGTGATGCGCTGGCGATTGCCGGAGAGCGCCACTCCAACCTCATCGTCCTCGACGCCGACCTCACAACTTCCGTTAAGGCCGACAAGTTCGAGAAGCAGTTTCCCGATCGTCACTTCAACATCGGTATCTCCGAGCAGGATCTGGTCGATACGGCTGCCGGTCTTGCCATGGCGGGCAAGCTTCCCATCGCCTCCTCATTTTGCATGTTCCTAACGGGGCTGGGCTGGCAGCAGATTCGCAATGGCGTCTGCTATCCAAATCTGAATGTTAAGTTTGTCGGTTCTCACTGCGGAGTTCAGATTGGTGAAGATGGCGCCACTCACCAGGCTCTTGAGGATATGGCCATCATGCGTGTCATTCCCAATATGAAGGTCTTCTGC